>JBKPCQ010000001.1:0-23337 GCA_046727455.1 Actinomycetota bacterium
GATGCTGGTCGAGGGCCGCCCGCTGCCCGGCAAGCCGGGCAGCGGCATCCTGCTCGCCCATCAGGCGGTGACCGGCCTGGCCGGGTTCGTGCTGCTGCAGGGGCTGTGGTGGGCACTGTTCGCCGGGCTCGCGGCCGGCGCGGTGGCCGGCGGCCTGCTGGCCCGCCGGCTGGCCCGGCCGATCCGGCACGCGGCCGCGGCGGCGGTACAGCTTTCCGCCGGGGACCGCTCGGTACGGGTACGGCCCGAGCCGCCGGCCGAGGCCGAGGAGCTGGCACACGCGCTCAACGGCCTCGCCACGGCGCTGGCGACGAGCGAGGGGCGGCAGCGGGACTTCCTGCTGTCGGTCTCGCACGAGCTGCGCACGCCATTGACAACCATCAAGGGGTACGCCGAGGCGCTGTCCGACGGGGTCATCGGAGCGGAGGGCGTACCGACCGCCGGGCGTACCGTCCTGACCGAGGCGGAGAACCTCGACCGGCTGGTCGGCGACCTGCTGTCGCTGGCCCGGCTGGAGGCGGTCGACTTCCCGGTGAGCATCCTCGCCGTCGACCTCGTCGACGTGCTGGGCGACGCGGCTCGCGCGTGGGTGGCCCGGTGCCCGGACCTGCGGGTCGAGCTACCGTCGCAGCCGGTCGTCGTCGCCACCGACCCGGGCCGGTTGCGGCAGGTCGTCGACGGGCTGATGGACAACGCGCTGCGGGTGGTACCGGCCGGGGCGCCGGTGGTACTCGCGGTGCGGCCGGCGGATCCGGACGGCTTCGCCACCGTGGAGGTACGCGACGGAGGCCCCGGGTTCTCGGACGCCGACCTGGCGCTGGTGTTCCAGCGGGGGGCGATGTCCGAGCGGTACCAGGGGGTGCGCAAGGTCGGCTCCGGTCTCGGGCTGGCGCTCGCCGACGGGCTGGTCCGGCGGCTCGGCGGCACCATCGAGGCCGGGCACGCACCGGAGGGTGGCGCGCGGTTCACGGTACGCCTGCCGGTTTACCAACCCCGAACGTCGCACTGACCGGTGCCGCGCACCGCCCGCGCACAGTGGTACCACCACAACGGGAAGGACCATCTGATGAAGGTACGTGTCGCGCTCGCCACCGCCGCCCTGGGCACCGCCGCCCTGATCGGCCTGACCGCGTGCGGACCGGCCGCCGCCACCGGCGACTTCACCCCGGAGGCCACCGCGCTGACCTCGGTCGGCTTCGCCGTCGGCGACCTCGCGCCGGCCGCGGACCCCAGCCCGTCCGCCGATCCGGCCAAGCCGCACAAGCTGCGGCCGGGCGCGCTGCGGCGGGAGCTGGGCCAGCACGTCGAGCACGGCGAGGTCGTCGTGCAGACCAAGGACGGGGACAAGACCATCGACGTGCAGCGGGGTACCGTCACCGCGGTCAACGACAACTCGCTCACCGTGAAGTCGGTGGACGGCTTCAGCCAGACCTGGGCGTTCGGCGACCCGCTCCGCGTGATCCAGAACAAGACCAAGGCCGACAAGTCAGCGATCAAGACGGGTGCCACGATCGGCGTGGCCGGCGTCAAGAACGGCGGTACGGTGACCGCGAACCTCGTCGTCATCCCGAAGTCCTGACGGTGCGGGGCGACCCGGCGTGCCGGGCCGCCCCGTGCCCGTCGTCAGAAGGTGCCGACGTCGTCGATGAAGGTCGTCGTACCGTCGCCGGTCGCGTGGTCGTCGTGGTTGGTGAACGTCAGGGTGTACCGGTGCCCGGCCGTGACGCTGACCGTCACCTGCTGGTAGCCGCTGTTGACAGTGCAGATGTGCGGCACGATCGTCCGCGTCCTCTTCGTCGTGGTATCGCGTAGCTGCACGGTGAACCAGTCGAGCGACACGATGTCCGGGCAGCGGGTCAGGTACCAGAAGGTGAGCTTCTTCTGTCCACTCCGGACGGTGAAGCTCTGCTTGAGAGTGGACACGTTGGTCGGGTCGAACGAGCCGAGCACGGCCGCGTCGAATCCACTGTGGACGGTGTCGGAGGACCGTGCCACGACGCCGGTCGCGGTCCAGCCGGTCAGCCCGTTCTCGAAGCTGCCGTTGGTGACGGCGCCGCCGGAGGGTACGACGGCGAGGGTGTACGAGGCCAGGTGCGTGGCGGTCCCGGAGGTACCGGTGACGGTCAGGAGGTAGGACCCGACCGGCGTGGTACCGGCGGCGCGCAGGGTCAGCGTCGCCGAGCCACCCGCCGGTACCGACGTCGGGGTGAGTGACGCGGTGACACCTGACGGCACGTTGTTCGCCTTGAGCGCCACGGTGCCGGTGAAGCCCGGCGCGGCGGTGGTGCTCACCTTCGCGGTCAGGGTGGCCACCTGGCCCGCGGACAGCGGCGCGAACGCCGGGTCGATCGAGACGCCGAAGTCGGTGTTGCCACCGCCGCCGACGATCGGGTGCGACATCTCGCAGCCGCCGCTGCCGCCGTTCGCGTCATTGGCCCACGTGGACTGCATGGCGAACGCGCCCGTGGTGAACGGCACGTACGCGATCGCACCGGGTCCGGACCGGAGCCAGGCGCACTTGTCGGCGTTCTCCTCGCCACTGGCGTCGACCCAGCCACCGGCCGGGTTCTGGTCCGTGATGGTCTCCGCGTATTCGTGACCCTCCACGATCGTCACGCCTTCGAGCAGCCCGGCGCTGCCCGCGTTGACGAAGTTCGCGCCGCAGCTCCCGCCCGCGTCGGTCACGTACGGCAGGTTGGTGAACGCGATGTCGCCCATGTTGTGCGAGTCGATCGGGCCGCCGATGAGCGTGGTGTCACCGTTCCAGTCGTGCCAGGCGCAGAAGTTGCCGCCGGCGTTGAAGCCGTCCGGGTGGGTACCGGCCGGCGAGACGATGACGTACTGCGCGCTGCGGTTCTTGGCGGGGGTGGTGTTGCCGAAGTGCGCGGCGGCGTCCACCGCCTTCGTGCCGAGCTGGTGCTCGGTGGCCGAGGCCGGGGCCGCCGCGCTGGTGTCGACCCAGACGCCAGCGAGCGGACCGCGGGTCGGGTACCCCACGTGCGGCGCGTTCGCCGGGCAGGTCTGCGCCCCCTTCGCGACGCCCTCGCAGTACTGCGTCGACACGCCGGACCACAGCTCGTTTCCGGTACCGATGCCCCTAAAGAGCTGCTGCAGCCGGGGCGCCATGCCGCGCGGGTCGCCGGACAGCACGGTGTTGCCGTTGGCGTCGGTCGAAGGCGAGCCCCACTGGGAACCCCAGAAGACCAGATACACCAGGGGGTCGCCGGTGGTGACCCCGATGCCGTCGACGCCGCCGCCGAACATGAGGTTGGCCCCGGACGCGGCGGGCGCCGCGTGAGCGGAACGGTACGCGGCCATCCGGCTGGCGGCCTCCCTGGTCGGTACCGCACCGTGCCGGTACGGGTGGCCGGCGGCCGGGGAGTACGGGTTGACGGTGGCGGCCTGCGCCGGCGTGGCGGCGACCGCGCCGCCGATCACGAGGACGAGGCCGGACAGCGCCGCCAGGCCGGCCCGGACAGCCGGCGACAACGTGGAGGAGACACGTGCCATGGTCGGTCCCTTTCTGGGGATCCCGGAACGAGCGCGACCATAGTCCCATTTGAATATTTCAGTGCATAGCCGTCCGCGGAATTTCTCGCGCCAGCTCCAACTCGTCGCGCAGCGGGATACCGTAAGCGCCCTGCTCAGGGATTTCCGGCTTGACCCGACGAGACCGTTCGACCTCGCCCGGGCGCAACTCCACCAGGCGGAATCCACGCCGCTGGTAGAAACGCAGCGCATCGACGTTGTCGTTGGTGGTGGTCACCCGGATCCGGGTGCATCCGCCGGCGCGCGCCGCCTCGACGGCGGCGTCCACCAGTGCGGTACCGGTACCGCGCCGGCCCTCGAAGGCGTCGATGGTGACGATTTCCAGGTCGGTGCCGTCGATCCGGTAGGTGAGCAGGCCGACGGGCCCGTTCTCATCCTCGGCGAGAAAGCCCGGAAGCGCGGCCGGCTCGAAGACCGTGCCGTGCCCGACGACGACGTCCGCGCCCCACAACCGCCGGACCAGCCGGGCCACCTCCGGCCGGTCCTCATCCCGGATCGGGCGTACGCGCACCACGTCGCCGACGCTACCGCCAACCCGCCGGGATCGGGTTGACATGATCGGCAGGCTTGATAATGGAAGCGGTTTTCATTAGCGTGTGGGGGACGGTCACCAGCTCTTGACGGAGGCTTCCTGTGTCCCCGACGTCCCCCGCCGCCCGGCGCCGCCGGCTCCTCATCAGGGCCGGCGCGGCCGCGGCCGTGCTGGCCGTGTCCGCCTGCGCGACCACGCCCGGCACCGCCTCGGGCGGCGCCTCCGGCGGCACGACCGTGATCGGCGTGGTCGCCGCGGAGAACTTCTGGGGCAGCCTCGCCGAGCAGTTGGGCGGCACCCACGTGAAGGTGACCAGCATCATCAGCAACCCGGACACCGACCCGCACGACTACGAACCGACCGCCGCCGACAGCCGCGCGATCGCCACCGCCCGGCTGGCGATCATCAACGGGGTCGGCTACGACGCCTGGGCCACCAAGCTCGCCGACGCCAACCCGTCGGCCACCCGTACCACCCTGACCGTAGGGGATCTGGTCGGCGCGAAGGACGGCGACAACCCGCACCGCTGGTACAGCCCGGACGACGTCCGTACGGTTATCGACCGGATCACCGCCGGCTACAAGAAGATCGATCCGGCCGGCGCGGCCTTCTTCGACGCCCAGCACGCCACCGTGCTGAACACCAACCTGAAGACGTACTTCGACACCATCAACCAGATCAGGTCCGGCTATGCGGGCACCCCGGTCGGCGCCTCCGAGTCGATCTTCGCCATGCTGTCCCCCGCGCTCGGGCTGAACCTGCTCACCCCGCCGGGGTTCCAGAACGCGATCTCCGAGGGCAACGACCCCACCGCCCAGGACAAGGCCGCCGTCGACCAGCAGATCAGGACCAAGCAGATCAAGGTGTACGTCTACAACAGCCAGAACGCCACCCCGGACATCCAGGCTCAGGTCAACGCGGCCAAGGCCGGCGGGATCCCGGTCGCCACCATCACCGAGACCCCTCCGGCCGGTACCTCTTTCCAGGATTGGCAGGTCAACCAGCTCACCGCGCTCAAGCAGGCCCTCGCCCAGGCCACCGGCAGGTAGGGAGCTACCGCCGTAGCTCGGCGACGCAGCACTTGACGCTGCCGCCGCCCTTCTTCAGCTCGGACAGCCCGACCGGTACCGGGTTGTACGTCCGCTGCATGATCAAAAGATTAGGTACGCTGGTCAAGCGGAGGCAGCCGGAAAGGTTGCGGACAAGAGGCGATGTGTTGCGTATGGACGAGATGGACCGGCGAATCGTTGCGTTGCTCTCGGCCGACGCCCGGGCCTCGTACGCGGAGATCGGCGGCCAGGTCGCGCTGTCCGCCCCTGCCGTGAAGCGGCGGGTGGACCGGCTGCGCGCCAGCGGCGTCATCCGCGGCTACACGACCATCCTCGACCCGGCCGCCGTGGGTTGGACCACCGAGGCGTTCGTGGAGCTGTTCTGCACCGGCAAGACCAGCCCGGACCAGCTCAAGGCGGCGACCCGCCAGCACCCGGAGGTGGTCGGCGCGTACACCATCTCGGGGGAGGCCGACGCGCTGGTACACCTGCGGGCGGAAGACATGAAGCACCTGGAGCAGGCGCTGGAGCGGCTGCGCGCGGAGCCGTTCGTCACCTCCACCCGGAGCATGATCGTGCTGTCCCGGCTCCGGGACGACGACCAGGCCCTGGGAACCCAGGCGCTGCCGGTCGCGTCGAACGGGACGTGACCGCCCACACCGCCGCCCGATCCGCGCTCACCGCCGCGGTACTCGTCCTGCTCGCCGGGTGTACCGCCGCACCCAAGGCCGTCGCGAGCGCGCAGCCGGTCCATCACGGGCCGGCCGCCGACACCGGCGCCCTCCGGCTGGCCGCCGCCGGCTCGTGCACCGAACTCATGGCCGACGTACGCGCCGCTGCCCGCCCGCTGGTGGGCTCGTGGGGGGTGCCGGGAAGGGGCCCGATGAACGACGCGGCCGGCCCCGCCATGCCGGTCCCGGCCGCGCCCGGCGGTGCGGCGAAGGCCGACGGCACGGGCGGGGACAACACTCCGAACTACTCCGGTACCAACACCGCCGAGCCCGGTGCCGACGAGCCCGACCTGGTCAAGACCGACGGCCGCCGGATCGTCACGGTCAACGGCTCGGTCCTCCGCGTGGTGGACGCGCGTACCCGGCAGGTCACCGGGCGCCTGGACCTGTCCGGCGACGGCCAGCCGACCAGCCTCCTGCTCGCCGGTGACCGGGCCCTCGTCCTCCTGCCCTGGGGCAACTCGGACGGGATCAGCGGACCCCGGCTGCTGCTCGTCGACCTGTCCGGGGAAACCCCGGCGGTGGTGAGCGGGTACGTCATCGACGGGGCGCTGGTCGATGCGCGCCAGGTGGGCAACGTGGTCCGGGTCGTGGTGCGCTCCGGGCCGCGACTGCCCACCCCGGTACCGGGAGGCGATCCGCTCGCGGCCGCCCAGGCGGCCGTCGACCGGGCCGGTCCGGACGAGTGGCTGCCCCGGTACGCGGTGACGGCCGACGGCCGGACCCGCACCGGGCGGGTGGACTGCGGCCGGGTGCGGCTGCCCGAGCGGTACTCCGGTACGGCGATGCTGTCCCTGCTCACCTTCGACCTGAGCCGGCCGGGCCTGTCCGACGGCGACCCGGTGACGATCCTCGCCGACGGGCAGACCGTATACGCCAACGGCACCAGCCTCTACGTCGTCAACGGCAACCAGTGGATGGAGTGGCCGACGTCCGGCATCGCCGGCCCGAGCCGGCCGTTCCGGCACGAGACCCAGGTGTACCAGTTCGACATCGCCGACCCCGGCACGCCGGCCTACGTCGCCGCCGGGACGGTACCGGGCTGGGTGCTCAACCAGTACGCGCTGTCCGAGTGGAAGGGCAACCTCCGGGTGGCGACCACGTTCGACGGGGCCAGCTCCTCGGTGACCGTGCTGGGTCGCGACGGCGGCCTGCTGCGCCCGGTCGGTACCGTCGGCGGGCTCGGCAAGGGCCAGCGGATCTACGCGGTACGGTTCGCCGGGCCGGTGGGGTACGTGGTGACGTTCCGCCAGACCGATCCGCTGTACACGGTGGACCTGCGCGACCCCACCCGGCCGGCGGTGACTGGCGCGCTGGAGATCGACGGGTACTCCGCGTACCTGCACCCCGCCGGGGACGGCCGGCTGATCGGGGTCGGGCAGGCGTCCACCAGCCAGGGCCGCAACCTCGGCGTCCAGGTGTCGCTGTTCGACGTCTCCGATCCGACGAGGCCGGCCAGGCTCGCCCGGTACGACCTGCCGGGCAGCGGGCACTCCACGGCCGAGTTCGACCCGCACGCGTTCCTCTTCTGGCCGGCGACCGGGCTCATGGTGGTGCCGATCCGGGCGGGTGCGCTGGCGCTGCGGGTCACCGGCAACGCGCTGCAGAAGGCGGGGGACCTGGACCCGAAGGGCGGTGCGCTGCTGAGGTCGCTGGTCGTCGGTACCACCTTGTGGACCGTCACCACCGGCGGCCTGGCGGCCGCCGACCTCGGCTCGCTCACCGAGCAGGCCTGGCTTCCCTATTAGAGGTACATCCCGGTGCGGTCCTCGCCGCTCTTGAGCGCGGGCTTGTCGCCCTCGCCGTAGAACCGGCGCCCGCCGAACTCGCCCTGCAACCGGTCGTCCAGCTCGTCGGCCAGCCCGGTCATCACCTGTACCGCGAGCATCAGGTGGGTGGCCTGGAAGTCCCGGCCGAAGACCGGCACCGAAGCCCACACGGTGTCGTTGGTGCAGTACAGCCGGCCGACCGGCATCCGGTAGGTCAGCTCGGAAAGCCGCGTGTACAGCTTCTCGGTCGGCTCGACCTCGGTCAGCACCGGCGAGAACACGTCCACCAGCGGCGGGTTGTCGCGGACCCGGACGAACACCATCGCCGAGCCGGACCGGATGCCGATGTCGCCGTCGCCGTCGACCTGGAGGGCCTCGGGTGTCGTCTTGAGCAGGCCGGCGACCACGGCGGTGACCCGCTCGGCCAGCGGCAGCTCCGCGTCCTCGTCCTCGGCGAGCCGAGCCAGGTCGACCGCGCCCTCGGAACCCGGGCCCACCAGCGGCCGGGCCGTGCCCAGGACAGGGATGTCGACCGGCTGGTCGTGCGGGTCGCGGGCCACGTAGGTGACGAACGCCGGATGCGGCGCGCCGTAGACGTCGCGCAGGGTACGGGCGACCGTGACGGCGGTCCCGGCGGCCTCCTTGCTCGCACCGATCAGCCCGAACTCGTCGCCCGAGCCGGGGACCACCCCGGGCGGCGACCAGCCGAGCGCGACCAGCGCGGCGATCTGCTGGCGGTCCAGCCGGTACCCCTCGGGAAGCGAGGCGTTGCCGACGGCGAGGGTAAGCAGCTTGCCGTCCTCGACGACCTCGACGGTCACCCCGTAGACGGCGTCGCCGGTGCCGGTGGCGGTCGGGTCGAGCGCGAGGTCGAGGTGGGTACCGGCGGCCAGGCCCGGGATCGCGCCCGCCAGCGCGCCGGCGAACTCCTGCCACGCCTGGGTGACCTTGGCTTTCAGATCCGCGCTGGCCGCCAGGTCGTCCATGAGGGCCGCCTCAGGCAGCAGCTCAGCCGACACGATCGCCTCCATCCCTCAGACACACCATATCCAGGCGCGGCTCCTGTCGACATGATGCCCGGGCGATCTGCGCATCGGGACTCGGAAGACCGGGATTTGACGGTTGGCGTGGGCCGTTCCCTGGAGATCCCGGCGTGGCGGGCCGGCTCAGGCCGGCCGCTCGGCCGACTCATGCGGGGCCGGCGGGTCCGTCGGCTCCCGCTGGGGCCAGGCCCTCGCGAGGGCCGTGATCGCGCCGGCCGCCTGCCGCGGATCGGCGCCGCGGCCCACGGCCAGACCGAGGAGGTACGCGGTGATCGGCGCGGCCGGTCGCGCCACCTCGTGCGCCACGTCCCGGGCGACGTCCAGGACGAGCCCCGTGTCGACGGGGTCCACCCGCAACTCATCCCGTACCGCCGCGATCCAGTCCTCCAGCGTCGACATCAGACCCACCCCTTCGCGCGGTCGAGATCCTCCGGACTGTCGCAGTCGTACCACGGCGGCGGCCCGGGCGCCTCGTGGGACACCTCCTGGACGCGCAGCCCGGCCAGGAGGTCACGGAGGGCGGCGCCGTGATGGCTGGGCCGGTCACGCAGCGCCGCCCGGAGCGCCGCCCGCAGTGCTCCGGTGCGCCAGACGCCGCACAGTGTCTGCCGCCGCCCGTCCGTGTCGACGTACACCACACCGTCCACCGTGGACCCTTGCAGGCCCGCGCGCAGCAGCGCGACCGAAGCGGCGGTGAGGAACGGCAGGTCGGCGGCGAGGAGCGCGGTGAACTCCCCCTCGGCGGCGCCCGGCCGCTCGATGGCGCTCGACGGCCCGGCGGCGTTCGGCTCCTCGGCGGCCGCGAGGCCCGCGGCGAGCGCGGCGACCGGACCGCCGCCGGGCGGCTCCTCGGACACCCGCACCACGCCCGGCGGTACCTGGAGCGTGGCCGGTCCGACCACGACCACCGGCGCCGCATCGGGTACCGCCGCGAGGACCCGGGCGAGCAGCGTCCGGCCACCGAGCGTCAGGAGCGGCTTCGCCGCCCCGCCCAGCCGCCGCCCGGCGCCGCCCGCCAGGATCACTGCCGCGAACCCGCCCATCAAGCGGCAGGATAGGAGCCATGGGACGGGTGACCGCACGCCGGGGGGTACTGCGCATCGACACGGCCGGTGGGGGCGTCGCCACGCGCCCGGACACCATCGCCGCCGAGGAGCCGCTGGAGGTACGGGTCGACCGGAAGCCGCTTTCGGTGACCATGCGTACCCCTGGCCACGACCTCGACCTGGCGCTCGGCTTCCTGTTCACCGAGGGCGTGATCCGCTCCGCCGACGACGTGCGTACCGCCCAGCTCTGCGCCGGCGACCAGGAGCCGAACACGTACAACGTGGTCGAGGTGGCGCTTCGCACCGGGGTACCGGCTCCGGTCACCGACCCGAGCCGCAACTTCTACACGACGAGCTCGTGCGGGGTGTGCGGGAAAGCGAGCATCGAGGCGGTACGCACCCGGTCGGTGTACCCGGTCGCGACCGACCCGGCGCCGGTCGACCCGGTGACGCTCACCGCACTGCCCGCCGCGCTCCGCCGGGCCCAGCGCGCCTTCGACACCACCGGCGGGCTGCACGCGGCCGGACTGTTCACCGTGGACGGCCGGCTGGTCGTGGTACGGGAGGACGTCGGCCGGCACAACGCGGTCGACAAGGTGGTCGGCTGGGCGGTCCGCGACCGGCGGCTGCCGCTGTCCGGTCACGTGCTGCTCGTGTCCGGCCGGGCCAGCTTCGAGCTGACCCAGAAGGCGTCGATGGCCGGCATCCCGGTGCTCGCGGCGGTGTCCGCGCCCAGCACGCTCGCGGTGGAACTCGCCGACGAGGTCGGCCTGACCCTGGTCGGCTTCCTGCGCGGTACGACGATGAACGTGTACACCCGCCCGGACCGGGTCACGCCACCAGCAGATCGGTCAGCGCCGACAGGTGCGCCACCCGGTCGCGGTGCTGCCGCGCCTGGAGGATGAGGTTCGCCACGACCAGCGCCGGATCGGTGTCGTCGTCGACCACCCGCAGGACGAGGAAACCGACCGACTCGACGTTACGGAGGGCCGAGGCGATCGCGTCAGCGAGCGTCGGGGCTTCCCGGTCGAAGTCACCGATCGACTCCCCAGGCCCGTACCTGAACGAGGCGTCGTCGCAGCCCGCCTCGAAGAGGGCGTCGATCTCCTCGCCGGTCGGCTCCCGGTCGAG
Organism: Actinomycetota bacterium; assembly: GCA_046727455.1. Lineage (GTDB taxonomy): Bacteria > Actinomycetota > Actinomycetes > Mycobacteriales > Micromonosporaceae > AC-43. Next base: position 10,851 of record JBKPCQ010000001.1, read on the forward strand.
GACGAGCGTGAAGTGGTGCATCGGCATGGCTACCTCCCTCGGCGTCGGAGTCTCAGGACGGTGCCCGATCCCTGACAGTGCTGGTGGCGGTCGACGAAGCCTCCCAGTCGCCTCGCGTATCCGCTCGCATCCTTCGGCGTGGAGGCGCCGTCGCACCGCCGCACCCCAAGTCCCCCGTGGGGTTGCACACCGGCCAGGCCGTCCATGACTCCAACCGGCGCTCTGAACTTGGGGGCAACCGTAGGTGACGGCACCGCGACAGGTATTGAAGAAATCTATACCGCGTCCAGCCCGAGCTTGTGCGCCAGGGACAGCATCTCCTCACCGACCGCCCGACGCCGCGCCCGCTGAATCAGCGTGGCGACCAGGTCCCGCACCACCGGGTTGAACCGGAAATGCTGCGGCGCCGACCGCTCGGCCCGCGCCAAGGCGTGCATCGCCTCCCGGTCCTGGCCGCCGGCCGCCAACGCCCGCGCCAGGTCGGTCCAGTAGTAGACCCACCGGTTCGGCACCGGTACCGCGTCCAGGTCGATACGCTCGCTGACCCGAACCGCTTCCACGTCATCGCCCAGCTCGGCCGCGACCGCGACCCGCCAGTACTCGACCTGAGTCGGGCCGAACCAGTTCCCGTTGAACCCCGCCGACAGGTCCCCGGTGCGCTCCGGCTCACCGAGGGACCGGGCCACGTCAGCGGCCTCGTCCAGGTGGGCAGCGGCGTCCTCGGGGTGCAGCGCGACCGCCGACTCGAACCCGGCCAGGATGTGCAGGCAGCCGTACACCTCCTGCGCGCCGCGGCCGGCCGCGCCCTGCAGCTCGTCGGCGGTGCGTTCGATCATGCGTGCGCCGAGGGGCGCGGACTCTACTGGGAACGCCTGCACCTGCGAGTAGATCGCCTGCCCGCGCCACGCCGGATCGCCGTGCTCCTCGGCCACCTGCACACCGACCCGCGCGGCCGTCAACGCCAGATCCGGGTACCCCATCGTCTTGAGGGCGTATCGGGCACAGAACAGCGTCTCCACCGCCTGCGGGGCCAGGTCCCCGTCGTGGCCGTACAGGTCGAGCATGAGGTCCGGCAGCAGCGGCGCCACAGTGGCGTAGTCGGCGGCGTTACGTAGGTCGGTGACCTGCCGTACCGCGTCGACCAGGTGGTCACGGTCGCGGACCCGGGCGCGGCGCTCCCCGGCGGCCATCTCGACGAGCGCGGCGCGGATCGCCGGCACGTGGGCAACCGCGCGGGCGCGCAGCGGGTCGTCCTGGCCGGGTACGCCAAGCAGTTGTGAGACGGAGATGTTCAGCGCGGCCGCGATCTTCGCCTGGGGGCTCTGTCGGTGGGGTGGAACCCGAGCAGATACGGCACGACGGCGAGCAGGTCGCCCACGCTGCGCAGCGAAGTCATGGCGCATGAGCCTGCCCCAGTACCGGCACCGCGCGACACCCCGCGTCCTCAGCCTGTGGACGACACGCCCGTCATCCACAGGGCGGCGCTGACCGTCGGTGACGTTGGCGCTCGCGCCGCTCGCGCCGGGGCGCTAGTAGGAGAACCGCAGGTCGTGGACTTCGAGCCCGTCCTGCCAGGTATGGCCTCGGGGGGCCAGATCCATGGTCAGCGTGATCGAGGACAGCACGTCGTACCCGGCCGCGTGCAGGCAGCGGATGGCGTCGAGGTTGCGCGAGTCCGGCGAGACGGACACCTGGGTCAGCTCCCGCCGGCGCGCCTCGTTCGCGGCATGCTGCAGCAGCGCCTGACCGATGCCGAGGCCCCGCCAACGCCGGGCCACGACCAGCGGCTCCACCTCCGCCGCGCGGTGCGCGCTGAGCACCAGTCCGACCAGTCCGACCACACCCTCGTCCCGGTGTTCGGCCACCCAGATCCCGGCGAGGTCCAGCCGGGTCAGGTACTCCTCGAAGCCGGCGCCCGGGTCCACGCCTCCGAGGGTCGGGTCCTGGTAGAGGTCACGCTTGGTCTGGATGAATTCGGCCCACAGGTCGCGGCCGGCCCGATGGTCCAGCGGGCGGTACGGTCGGATCGTCACCGGCTCGGCGAGCCGGGTGGCCATCCGGGGCGCAGCCTCGGTCATAACGTCATGCTTACTCTTTTTGCGACCGCAGCGCAGCAGGTACGGAGTACCAAGTGGATCTGGCATACCTCCGGTCACACCCGCACCACCTGCCGGCCTTCCTCACCCACCAGCGGATCCGGGAGACACCGGTGGGCGGCGGCAGCATATGCTCGGCGACCCGGCTGACGCTCGACGACGGGGCCTCGGTGTTCGCGAAAAGCTGGCAGCCGTCGGGCCAGCCCCCGCCGCCAGGGTTCTTCGCGGCGGAGGCCGCCGGCCTGCGCTGGCTGGCAGCGGCGGGGGCGCCGGTACCGGAAGTGGTGGCCGAGCTGCCGGACCTGCTGGTCCTGGAGTGGCTCGACACCGGGCCGGCCACGCCGGGCGGCGCGCACCGCCTGGGCGCGGCGCTCGCCCGGCTGCACCGGGCCGGCGCCGACCGGTACGGTGCGCCGTGGCCCGGGTACATCGGGTCGCTGCCGCTGCCCGACGACCCGGGCGACGGGCCCTGGGGGGCCTGGTTCGCACGCGCCCGGCTGGCGCCCTACCTGCGGACATCGGCGGACCGGGGCGCGCTGTCCGGCGCCGACGTCACCCGGATCGAGGGGCTGCTGGCCGACATCGAGAAGTACGCGGGGCCGGCCGAGCTGCCCGCACGCATCCACGGCGATCTCTGGCCTGGTAACGTCCTGTGGTCAGCTGATGGCTCGGCGTACCTGATCGACCCCGCCGCGCAGGGCGGGCACCGGGAGACCGACCTGGCCACGCTCGCGCTGTTCGGCGGTGCGCCGTACCTGGACCGGATCCTCGACGGGTACCAGGAGGTGTGGCCGCTCGCCGACGGCTGGCAGCGCCGGGTACCGCTGCACCAGCTCCACCTGCTGCTCGTCCACACGTCGCTGTTCGGAGCGACCTACCGCACAGCCGTGATGTCGGTGGTTCGCGCTACGGTCAACGAATGACACCGCTGCGGCTCATCGACCGGTACGGTCGCGTGGCGACCGACCTGCGAGTGTCCCTGACCGACCGGTGCAACCTGCGCTGCACCTACTGCATGCCGCCCGAGGGCCTGCCCTGGCTGCCCCGCCCTGAGCTGCTCACCGACGCCGAGGTCAGCCGCCTGGTGGCGATCGCGGTGACCCGCCTCGGTGTGACCGAGGTCCGCTTCACCGGCGGCGAGCCGCTGCTGCGCCCCGGGCTGCGCGCGATCGTGGCCGCCACCGGCGCGCTCGAACCACGACCGACCCTGTCCCTGACCACGAACGGGATCGGCCTGGACCGGCTTGCCGGCCCGCTCGTCGAGGCGGGGCTCGACCGGATCAACGTCTCGCTGGACACCCTGTCACCCGAGCGGTTCGCCCGGCTCACCCACCGCGACCGGCATGCCGACGTGCTGCGCGGGCTGACCGCCGCCCGCGCCGCCGGGCTCACGCCGATCAAACTCAATTCGGTGCTCATGCGCGGGGTGAACGAGGACGAGGCGGCAGCGCTGCTGCGCTTCGCGCTGGAGCACGGGTACGAGCTGCGGTTCATCGAGCAGATGCCGCTCGACGCGGGGCACGTCTGGTCGCGGGCCGAGATGGTGACCGCCGACGAGATCCTGGGCAAGCTGGAGGCCGAGTTCACGCTGCTGCCCGACCCGGCCGAGCGGGGCGGGGCGCCGGCGCAGACCTGGCTGGTCGCCGGCTACGCGGGACCGCCGAAGGTGGGCGTGATCGCGAGCGTGACCCGGCCGTTCTGCGCCGCCTGCGACCGCACCCGGCTGACCGCCGACGGGCAGGTGCGCTCCTGCCTGTTCAGCCAGAACGAGACCGACCTGCGCGGGCTGCTGCGCGGTGGCGCGTCCGACCGCGAGGTCGCCGACGCCTGGGCTCTCGCGATGTTCGGCAAGCCGGCCGGCCACGGTATCGACGACCCCGCGTTCCTCCAGCCGGCCCGGCCGATGTCGGCGATCGGCGGCTGACATGGCGACCGTCCGCTATTTCGCGGCCGCTCGCGCGGCCACCGGCACGCCCAGTGAGGAGATCATGGCCGGTTCCCTCAAGGATCTGGTGGCCGCGCTTGAGGAGAGGCACGGCGACCGGCTCACCCGGGTCCTCGGCGCCTGCTCCTTCCTGGTCGACGGGCTGGCCTGCCGAGAGCCGGCGACGCCGCTCACCGAGGTGTCCACAGTGGACGTGCTGCCCCCGTTCGCCGGAGGTTGACGTGCGCCCACGTCGAGAGCTACCTCTCCCATGAGTAGCCGCCGGCTGCTCATGTGGGACATCGACTTCACCCTGATGCACACCGGCGGCGTCGGCCGGCTCGCCTACCGCGCCGCGTTCCTCCACCTGGCAGGGCACGAGCTGCGGGAATACCCGAACTTCGCCGGGCGTACCGACCTCGACCTCGTCCGGGAGACCCTTGCCCGGCACGGCGTACCAGCGCCCGACCTCGACGGCTTCCTCGCCCGCTACGCCGCCGAGATGCGCGCCCGCGCGCACCTGATCGTGGAGCACGGGGTGCTGCTGCCCGGCGCTCGCGACGTCGTCGCGGCGCTCGCGCTGCGCCGGCCGGACGTCGTGCAGACCACGGTCACCGGCAACATCGCGCCGGTGGCGCGGCTCAAGTTGGCCGCCTTCGGGCTGGACACCGCGCTCGACCTCGACATCGGCGCCTTCGGCACCGAGGACGTGGGCCGGGCGGCACTTGTGAGAGCCGCCCGGCGTCGGGCCGAGGAGAAGTACGGTCGGTTCGACGAGGTGCTCGTCATCGGCGACACCGTCCACGACGTGGCCGCCGCGCTCGCCTGCGAGGTCACCGCCATCGGCGTGGCCAGCGGCGGCACCGGCGCCGAGCAGCTCCGGGCGGCCGGCGCGCACGCGGTCCTGGACTCCCTCGCCGACGTGGCCGCCGTGGTGGCCCTGCTCGCCGGTGCGGCAACCGGTGCGACAACAGGTACGACCTCCGGCGCGTCGCCGGGATAGCCCGCGTGGCGGTGCGCGCCCGCCGGGCCAGGCGTGGCAGGATTCCTCGTGCCCTCCGCACCCGCCACGTTCGTCGCCGATCTCCACATCCACTCGCGGTACTCCCGTGCCTGCAGCCGGGACCTCGACCTGCCCAACCTCGCCTGGTGGGCCCGGCGTAAAGGCATCACCCTGCTGGGTACCGGCGACTTCACCCACCCCGCCTGGTACGACCACCTGCGCGAGCACCTCGTACCGGCCGAGCCCGGCCTGTTCCGGCTGACCGCGCCGGGGAGGCCGCTGCCGCCGACCGTCGCCGACCACGACGTACGGTTCATGCTCTCGGTCGAGATCTCCACGATCTACAAGCGCGACGACCGCACCCGCAAGGTGCACCACCTGGTTTACCTGCCGGACCTGCCGGCGGTGGAACGGTTCAACGCCAAGCTGGCCCGCATCGGCAACATCGGCTCGGACGGCCGGCCGATCCTCGGCCTCGACTCCCGCGACCTGCTGGAGATCACGCTGGAGGCGAGCCCCGACGGGTACCTCGTCCCGGCGCACATCTGGACGCCCTGGTTCTCCGCGCTGGGCTCCAAGTCGGGGTTCGACGCGATCGCCGACTGCTACGCCGACCTGGCCGGGCACGTCTTCGCCGTGGAGACCGGGCTGTCCTCCGACCCCGAGATGAACTGGCGGGTGTCCAGCCTGGACCGGTACCGGCTGGTGTCCAACTCGGACGCGCACTCCCCGGCCGCGCTCGGCCGGGAGGCCACGATCCTGCGCGGCGAGCTGGACTACTACGCGATCCGGGACGGGCTGCGTGACGGCTCCGCGCTCGCGGGGACGATCGAGTTCTTCCCGGAGGAGGGCAAGTACCACGCCGACGGGCACCGCGCCTGCGGCGTCAACTGGGAGCCGGGCCGCACACGGGAGGCCGGCGGGCGCTGCCCGCAATGCGGCAAGCCGCTGACCGTCGGGGTGCTGTCCCGGGTGGAGGACCTGGCCGACCGGCCGAGCGGGCACCGTCCCGAGGGGGCGCCGGAGGTGCGCCACCTGGTCCAGCTTCCGCAGGTCCTCGGTGAGATCGAGGGCGTCGGTGCGAAGTCGAAGGCGGTCGAGGCGCGGCTCAACGAGCTGGTCGCGGTGCTCGGTCCGGAGCTGCACATCCTGCGGACCGTGCCGCTCGACGAGGTCAGCCGGGCCGGCGGCGAACTGCTCGGCGAGGCGATCGGCCGGCTTCGGCGCGGGCGGGTCAGCCGGGTCGCCGGCTTCGACGGGGAGTACGGCGTCATCCGCCTCTTCGACCCGGACGAGCTGCGCCGGGGGGACTCGGACGCGCTTTTCGAGGTACCGCCTGCCGAGCCGAAACCACGGCGGGCGCCGAGCCGGCGTGCGGCGCCCGAGTCGCCGCCTCCTCCCCTCGCTCCGGAGCCCTCGCCGCACGAGCCGCTGGAGCCGATGCTCGCCGGCATGGAGGAGGTCGGTACCGGCCTGCTGGACCGGCTGGACGCCATGCAGCGGGTGGCCGCGTCGGCGCCCGGCGGCCCGCTGTTGATCGTCGCCGGGCCGGGCACCGGCAAGACCCGCACGGTGACCCACCGGATCGCGTACCTGTGCGCCGAGTTGGACGTCCGCCCGGAGCACTGCCTGGCGATCACGTTCACCCGGCGGGCCGCGGAGGAGCTGCGGCACCGCCTGGCCGGCCTGCTCGGCCCGGTGGCCGACGACGTCACCGTGGCCACCTTCCACAGCCTGGGCCTCGCGATCCTGCGGGAGAACCCGCAGGCGGCCGGGCTGCCGCCGGACTTCCGGATCGCGGACGAGGCCGAGCGGGTCGCGGCGCTGGTGGAGGCCGGGGCGGGCACCGAGACGGCGGCGCGCCGGCAGCTCGGCGGACGGCTGGACGACGCGCTGCGGGAGCGGTATGTCAAGGCGCTGCGCGAGCGGGACCTGGTCGACCTGGACGAGCTGGTGAGGCTGCCGGTCGCGATGCTGTCCGCGGATCCCGGCCGCGCGGCCCGCTACCGGGCCCGCTGGCCCTGGGTCTTCGTCGACGAGTACCAGGACGTGGACGCGCCGCAGTACGAGCTGCTGCGGCTGCTGGTACCGCCGGACGGCAACCTGTGCGCGATCGGCGACCCCGACCAGGCGATCTACTCCTTCCGGGGCGCGGACGTGTCGTTCTTCCTGCGCTTCTCCCAGGAGTACCGGGACGCGCGGATCGTGCGGCTGACCCGCAACTACCGGTCGGCCGCCCCGATCGTGGCCGCGGCCGTGCAGGCGATCGCGCCGTCCACGCTGGTACCGGGCCGCCGGCTGGACCCGGCGCGACTGGACCCCGAGGCGGTACCGATCGGGCTCTACCCGGCCGCGTCGCCGGCCGACGAGGCGGACTTCGTCGTGCGTACCATCGACGAGCTGGTCGGCGGGCTGTCCCACCGGTCGCTGGACTCGGGCCGGATCGACCAGCACGCCACCCCCGGCTCGCTGTCCTTCGGCGACGTGGCGGTGCTGTACCGCACCGACGCGCAGGCCGCGGTGCTCGTCGACGCCCTCGCCCGCGCCGGGGTACCGGTCCAGAAGCGCTCCCACGACCGGCTGCGCGACCGCGCGGGGGTGGCCGCCATCGCGCGAGAGCTGCGGTACGCGACCGGGCTGGCCGGGTCGCTCGCCGCCCGGGTGCGGCTCACCGGCCAACTCCTCGCCGAACGGCCGCCGCTCGGCGACGACGCCGTCTCGGCCGCGGACGTGCACGCCGCGGTCGACCTGCTCACGCCGCTGGCCGCGCGCTGTGGCGACGACCTCGAACGGTTCCTCGCCGAGATCGCCACCGGCGCGGAGGTCGACGCGCTCGACCCGCGCGCCGAGGCGGTGACGCTGCTCACCCTGCACGCCGCCAAGGGGCTGGAGTTCCCGGTGGTCTTCCTCGTCGGGGTGGAGGACGGGCTGCTCCCGCTGCGCTTCCCGGGCACCGCGCCGGTCGAGGAGGAGGCCGCCGAAGAGCGGCGGTTGTTCTTCGTCGGGCTGACCCGGGCGCAGAACCGGCTGTACGTGAGCCACTCGCGGCGGCGCTTCCGGCACGGCGGTGAGCACGACGCGGTACCGTCGCCGTTCCTCGCGGCCATCGACCCCGGCCTGCTGGAACGGCGCGGTGACGAGGGCCCGCGCCGGCCCCGGGACCGGCAGCTACGCCTGCTGTAAGGTTCCTGACACTGGTGCGCTGGACCGAGCCCGTAGGCTTCCGACACAGCATTGTGTGAGGAGCGGCCGTGACGGTCCGATTACTTCTGGTCAGCGACTCGACGCTGACCCGGCTCGGCCTGACCGCGGCGCTGGCCGGCCACCCGGACATCGTGCTGGCCGGCCTGGTCGACCGCGCCGCCGGCACCCGCGAGGCGGTCGCCCAGCTTCACCCCGACGTCATCGCCGTCGACGTGGCACTCCCCGACGAGGACGGCCTGCACCTGGCCGCCGCGCTGCGGCACGAGACACCCGACCGGGGGGTGGTCCTCATCTCGCCGCGCGACGACGACCGGCTGATGCGCGCGCTGGAGGCCGGCATCTCGGCGTACGTGCCGACGAACGCGCCGATCGAGGTGCTGCTGTCCGCGTTCCGGCACGCGGCGGTGGCTCCGGCCTCGTTCACGGCACCGGACCTGGCCCAGGCGATGGCCCGCCACCGGCGCCAGCATCAGCTGCTCAGCCCGCGCGAGGGCGAGGTGCTCCGGGCGCTGCACAGCGGGTCGAGCGTTCCGCAGATCGCCGAGGCGATGCTGGTCAGCGAGTCCACGATCAAGACGTACCTGTCCCGGCTGTACGACAAGCTCGGCGTCAACAGCCGCGCCCAGGCCCTCTCCGTGGCCGCTCGCGCCGGCCTGCTCGGCGACAGCGAGCTTCCCGTCAATGCGGGAACAGGCCGGACCGCATGATCTGGATCACCGCCGGCCCGAGCACGACCAGGAAGATCGCCGGCAGCAGCAGGAACACCAGCGGCACAACCAGCTTGACCGGCACCTTCCGGGCCTGCTCGTCGGCCCGCTGACGGCGCTTGAGCCGCATCTCGTCCGCCTGCTCACGCAGCACGTTGGCAATCGGGATGCCCAACTCGGCAGCCTGTACCACTGCGGTGCAGAAGGCCCGCAGTTCGGACACCGAGGTCCGGGCCCCCATCCCGCGGATCGCGTCGACCCGGCGCATCCCCATGTGCATCTCCTGCAACGCGCGGGAGATCTCCCGGGCCAGCGGTCCGGCCATCTTCGTGGAGACCAGCGTCAGCGCGCCGTCGAAGTTCTGGCCCGCCTCCACGCACAGCGTCAGCAGGTCCAGCGCGTCGGGCAGCTCGCGGCGGATCCGGTCCTGCCGGCGGGCGGCCACGTCGTAGACCACGACGAGCGGCGCGGCGAGCCCGGCGGCGGTACCGATGACCAGGCCGACCGCGGCGCCGAACAGCCCGTCGAAGGCCGCCCCCATCACCGTCACCAGGACCATGCCCACCACGGCGCTGATGCCCTGCATCTCGCCGATCCGGCTGACCGGCCACTCCGGCGGGTTGCCGGCGTAGTCGAGCTGCCGCTGCAACCAGCCGCTGACCCCGGGCGGGGTCAGCACCCGGGCCATCCCCCCGGCCGCGCCGCTGATCGACTGGCCGGGTACCGACCGGGCGCCCTCGGCCTGGGACAGCGGGGAGTACGCCTGGTCGATCGTGGCGATGCCGCGCTCCACCGGGGTGACCTGGTGCCCGATGGTGAACAGGGCCACCGCCACGAACAGCCCGATGAAGATCGCGGCCAGGCCGCCGACCAGCAGGATGGTGGAACCGGACACCTCAGACCTCCACCCGGACCGTGCGCCACATCCAGAAACTGCCGAGCGCGACCAGGATCCCCGCGATGACCAGCAGCACGAGGCCGACCGCCGTGGTGAAGAGCGGCAGAATGTACTCCCGGCGGATCGCGAGCATCAGCACGATCACGATGAGCGGCAGGGCGGACAGGATGTACGCCGAAAGCCGCCCCTCCGCCGACAGCGCGCGGACGTGCCGGCGCAGCCCCTCCCGCTCCCGCATCGCTTCGACGTTCGTGCTCACCACCTCGGCCAGGTTTCCGCCGACCTCGCGCTGGATCCGGATGGCGATGACCACCCACTCCAGGTCCCGGCTGTGCATCCGCACGGCGAGCCGGGCCAGCGCGTCGTCGAGGTCGGCACCCAGGCGGGTGGTGGCGAGGGCGCGGGAGAACTCGGTGCCGACCGGCTCCGGCGCCTCCCGGATCATCGCGTCGATCGCCTGACCGAGCGAGAACCCGGCGCGCAGCGAGCCGACCACGAGCTGGAGGGCGTCCGGCAGCCGGGCGGCGAAGTTCTGGTACCGGCGCTCGGTGCGGATGCGGCGGAACATGGCCATGCCGGCGAAGCCGAACAGGAAGCCGATCACCACGCCGAAGACCGGGTCGAGCAGCATGACGAACAGCACGATGCCGCCCACGCAGGCGAGGATCCGGTACAGCACCCACTCGCTGGGGCGCAGCCGCAGCCCGGCCCGGTCGAGCCGGTCCGCGATCGCGTTCTCGGTCTTCTCGGAACGGAGGAACACCCTCGACAGGACGAGCGCGGCCTGGATCAGCGCGCTCCGGCCGGCCGCCGATGCCGGAGCCGGGGTCGCGCCGGGGATGGTGAACTGGTCGACCTGGGCGATCCGCCGCCGGTGCCGGGCGTAGTCGATCAGCGGCGCGAAAATCATCAGGCCGACGACAACCAGTAACAGGAAGACCAGTCCAAGAACCACCAGCAGGATGGCCTGATCGGGGATGGCTGCGAAGGGGTTCATCACGCTCCGATCCCGAAGCGGTCCAGCTGGATCGGGATGCCCTGCTCGGTGAGCTTGTCGAGGAACCGCGGCCGTACCCCGGTGGAGCGCACCTGGCCGCTGAACCGCCCGTACCCGTCGCGCCCGGCCCCGTAGTCGAAGCCGTACAGCTCCTGCGTGCTGAGCGTACCGCCTTCCATGCCGATGACCTCGGTGATCTGCACGATCCGCCGGGATCCGTCGCGCAGCCGGGCGAGCTGCACGATCAGGTCCACGGCCGAACTGATCTGCTCCCGGATCGCCCGGATGGGCAGCTCCATTCCGGCCATCATGACCATGGTCTCCAGTCGGGAGATCGAGTCCCGCGGGGAGTTCGCGTGCACCGTGGTCAGCGATCCGTCGTGGCCGGTGTTCATCGCCTGGAGCATGTCCAGGGCGGCGGCGTCCCGGACCTCGCCGACCACGATCCGGTCCGGCCGCATCCGCAGCGCGTTGCGTACCAGGTCGCGGATGGTCACCTCGCCGGCGCCCTCGATGTTCGGCGGCCGGTACTCCATGCGCAGCACGTGCTCCTGCGACAGGCGCAGCTCGGCGGAGTCCTCGATGGTGATGATCCGCTCGTTCGACGGCAGGTAACCGGAGAGCACGTTGAGCAGGGTGGTCTTGCCCGAGCCGGTCCCGCCGGAGATCACGATGTCCAGCCGGCCCAGGATGCACGCGGCGAGGAAGCTCGCCACCTGCGGCGTGAGGGTACCGAAACTGATCAGGTCCTCGGCGGTGTACGGCTCCGCCGAGAACTTCCGTACCGTCAGCGCCGCGCCGTCGATCGCGATCGGCGGGATGACCGCGTTGACCCGGCTCCCGTCGGGCAGCCGGGCGTCCACCATCGGGCTGGCTTCGTCAACCCGGCGCCCGACGCGGGACACGATCCGGTCGATCACCCGCCGCAGGTGGCTCTCGTCGGTGAATGCCGCGTCGACGTTGTGGATCTGGCCGAACCGCTCGACGTAGATCCGGTCCCAGGAGTTCACCATGATCTCGGTGACGTCCGGGTCGCGCAGCAGCGGCTCGATCGGCCCGTGGCCGAGGATCTCGTCGACGATCTGCTGGTACGCCTTGGCCCGGTCGCTGGCGGTGAGCGCCTCCTCCTTGGCCAGAACCTCCGGCAGCGCCTCCAGGATCGGCCGGACCAGGTCGTCGTCGCTGCCGGCGAGGTCGTAGAGCTGCGGGCCGAGCAGCTCCAGCAGTGCCTCGTGGGCGCGCCGCCGCACCTGCGCCAGCGGGTCGTAGGGCCGCCGCGGGTTGCGCCGGGCGAACCCGCCGGCCGCCGCGGAGACCGAGAAGCTGGTGACCGGGATCGCCGTGGCCGGGATCCCGGTGGTCGGGACATTCGTCGCCGGTACCGCGGTGACCTGGGCCGGGTTGCCCTCGCCCTCACCATCTCCCGGCGGTACCCGGGCCAGCCGCGACGCGAGGCTCATGACCGCACCACCTGATCCGCTCCGTGGGGCGCTCCGGTGCGCCGCCTTCCCTCCTCGCTACGCTCGTCAGTCCAGGCGACGCCGCGCCCCACTCCACTCATGACCGCACCACCTGATCCGCTCCGTGGGGCGCTCCGGTGCGCCGCCTTCCCTCCTCGCTACGCTCGTCAGTCCAGGCGACGCCGCGCCCCACTCCAC
>JBKPCQ010000002.1:0-31828 GCA_046727455.1 Actinomycetota bacterium
CTGGTCCGGGTGACCGACGTCGAGGAGGTCGACGAGCAGCCGCCGAGGCTGGCCGCGATCGACGTGTCGTCCGGCGACGAGATCGGCGAGCTGGCCGTGGCGTTCAACCGGGTACAGGCGACCGCGGCGCTGCTGCTCGAACGGCAGATGGTCACCCGGCGCAACGTCAGCCTGATGTTCGCCAACGTGGCGCAGCGGACGCAGAACCTGGTACGGCGCCAGCTCTCCCTCGTCGACGACCTCGAACGCGACGAGCAGAGCCCGCGCCTGCTCACCCGGCTGTACCGGCTGGACCACCTGTCCACCCGCCTGCGCCGCAACGCCGACAACCTGCTCGTCGTCGCCGGCTCGCGGGACGCGGCCCGGATCTCGGCACCCACCCCGCTGACCACCGTGCTGCGGTCCGCGCTCGCCGAGATCGAGGACTACCAGCGGGTCACCTTCGGCGCGGTACACGAGGTGACGGTGGTCGCCCCGCTGGTGTCCGACCTCGTGCTGGTGTTCGCGGAGCTGCTGGAGAACGCGACCTCGTTCTCGCCACCCGGGTCCACGGTGGACGTTCACGCCACGCCGACCACCAACGGGTGGTGCCACGTCAGCATCGTCGACCACGGCATCGGCATGACGGCAGAGCGGATGGCCGAGGAGAACCGCCGGCTGGTCGAGCGGGAGCGCCTCGACATCGTGCCGACCAGCGTGCTCGGGCTGTTCGTGGTGGGCCGGCTGGCCCGCCGGCACGGGCTCGCGGTCCGGCTGGTGCCCACGCCGGGCGGCGGTACCACCGCCACCCTCGCCATCCCGCCGGTCCTGCACAGGGTCGGCGGGGCACCGGTGCAGTCGGTCCAGCCGGCCCGGGTCGGCATCACGCGGCGGCCGGCGCTCACCGCACCGCAGGTGGTCGTCCCGGCGATCCCGGCCGTTCCCGGTACCTTCTCGTGGTTCAGCAAGAACACCGAGGAGCTACCGGCGGTCCAGCGGTCCAGCGGCCCGGAAAGCTGGGAGGTCCGCCTGGCGAACGGGGACGAGATGCGCCGGGGCGACCTGCACCGCCGGGTGCCCGGCGCGCAGATACCCGTCGCGGCGGCCCGCCCGCCCGCCCCGGTACCGATGGGCCGCGTCGACCACGACGCGTCCGCCGCCCGTACCGCGATGGACGGCTTCCAGGCGGCGGTCGCCCGGGCCAGCGACGTCACCGCCGCCGCGGCGCTGCCACCACCTCTACTACCACAACCGGCCATCGCCGCCCATCCCTCGCTCACCCGCCGGGTCCCCGGTGCCAGCCTGGCGCCCGGCCTGCGCGAAGCACCCACCGGAGCCCCCACCCGGCGGGTCAACGCCACGGGACCCCGCGACCCGGAGGCCGAACGCGCCGCGTTCGACGGGTTCGCGGCGGGCTTCGCGGCGGCCGACCGGCAGGCCCCCCACCAGTTCTCCCGTAGCACACAGGAAGGCCCATGATGACCACGCCCGTATCCGGAATCAGTGTCGAAGCGCAGAACTTCAACTGGCTGGTGGCCCGCTTCGCGCAGGAGACCGCGGGCGTCATCGCGGCGATCGCGGTGTCCTCGGACGGTCTGCTCGTGGCGATGTCCGACCAGCTGGAGCGCGCCAACGCCGACCGGCTCGCCGCGATCGGCTCCGCGATGCTCAGCCTCTCGCACGGCGTCTCGGACTGCTACCCGTTGGGCGAGCCGGACAAGGTGGTGATCGAGCTGGCCCAGGGGTACCTGCTGGTGTGCACCATCAGCGTGGGCTGCGCGCTGGGTGTGGTGGCGTCCAAACAGGCGAGCCTGGGCACCGTCGCCTTCGAGATGGCGCTCTTCGCCAACCGGGCCAGCGCGGTGCTCACCCCGCGCCTGATCGAGGAACTCAAGTTCACCCTCGGCAGCTGACCAGATGTCCAAGGAACCGGACGGCGTCGACGATCCCCCGCTTAGCCACACGAGGGCGTACCTCTCGGCGGGCGGGGCACGCGAGGACGCCGCCGGTCCCGCGGACGGCGCCGCCGTCTCCGGCCTGCGGCCGTACCTGCTCACCTCCGGGCGGGCCGAGCCGGTCGACCACACGCTGGAGATCGAGGCTCAGGTCATGACGACCGACCTCGGTGCGTCGGCGTACCGGCGCCTGTCGTTCGAGTACCGCGCGATCGTCGAGCTATGCCTCACCACCATGTCGGTGGCTGAGGTGGCCGCCCGACTCAAACTGCACATCGGCGTCGCCCGGGTACTCGTGGCCGACCTCGCCGCGCTCGGGTACCTGGTCGTGCAGCGCCCGAGCTTCCCGCTTTCGCATGACCCCAGACTGATTGAAAGGGTTATCCGTGGACTTGAGGCTATCCGCTGAGCCGTTGCACCGTAGGCAGCGGCCCCCGGTCCCGGTGAAGATAGTCATCGCCGGTGGCTTCGGCGTGGGCAAGACGACGACGGTCTCGGCCATCTCCGAGATCACGCCGCTGACCACGGAGGCGGCGATCACCTCGATCGCCGCGCAGGTCGACCGGACCGGCGAGGTACCGGCCAAGACGACGACCACGGTGGCGCTGGACTTCGGCTGCATCACCATCGACGAGAGTCTCAAGCTGTACCTGTTCGGCACGCCCGGGCAGGACCGGTTCGGCTTCATGTGGCACGACCTGTCCGAGGGCGCGCTCGGCGCGCTCGTCATCGTGGACGCGCGGCGCATCAACGACTGCTTCCCGGCGGTGGACTACTTCGAGAAGGTACAGCTCCCGTTCGTGGTGGGCGTGAACCTCTTCGACGGGTACCTCGCCCACGACCTGACCGACCTGCGCTGGGCACTGGCGATCGACGCGAGGATCCCGCTCATCACGTTCGACGCGCGCGACCGGCTGTCCGTCCGGGACGCTCTGCTGGCGGTGCTGCGGCACACGCGGTCCCGGATCGAAGGGGCGTAACGGGGTCGGGCCCGGTGCCCGACCCCGCTCCCGTCGTTACTTCCCGCCCCAGTCCTTGGGGAACCCGGGCATGTTCCGACAGCCGCAGGTGGAGAAGAACAGCGGCGGCATGCCGGGAATGAGGTAGCTGGGCAGGGTGTCCGCGGAGATGATGGGCTGCGGCAGGATCCACTCCTTCGGTACCGGCTTCCCGGAAAGGATGTAGGTGGCCGCGATGACGGCGGTCCGCCACTGGTACACCGGGTAGGTGGGGGCGATCGCGGTCAGCTTCTCCTTCTGCCACATCTCCAGGTAGTCCTGCTGGTCCTCGCCGGTCAGCGGCGGTACCGGCTTGCCGGCGTCCTTGAACGCCTCGACCGTCGCGACGCTCGCGAACCCGGCGTCCAGCCAGACCCCGTCGAGCGTGCCGAACCGCTGGATGTAGTCGCTGACGATGGCCTTCGCCTTGGCCGGGTCGGCGTTGTTGAACTCCATCCCGACGATGTCGACGCCTTCCCGGTCGAAGATCACCTTGGCCGCCGCCCACCGGTTCTCCAGCACGTCGACGCCGGGCAGGATGCGCAGGGCGAGCACCTTCCCACCCCGGCCGGCCTTCAGCGCGATGAACTCGGCGGAGTCCGCGCCGAACGCGTACCCGCCGATGGGGTGGATGAAGCTGACCGGGCAGTCGGTGGTGACACCCCGGTCGAACACGATCACCGGGACGCCGGTCTGGCAGGCCCGCTCCACCGCAGGGGTCAGCGCGTTGGTCGTGTTCGGCGACACGATCAGCACGTGGCAGCCCTTGGTCTGGAGGTCGGCCAGGTCGGCGATCTGCTTGTCGTCCTTGCCCCCGGCGTCGACCATGGTGAACTCGCCGATCTCCGGGTGCAGCTTCACCTCGGCCTTCATCGTGATCAGGCCGGTCTGCCGCCACGGGTTGTCGTTGGCGGCGTTGGTGAAGCACACGTGCCACTTGCCACGCTTGACGTACTTCGAGGTGTCCACCATGGTCGGCTGGATCATCTGGAGCCAGGGCAAGCTCGGGTCGCCCTGCGGGGCGATCCGGCGCTCGGCCATCTGGCGGTCGAACTCGGCCTGGTCGAAGAACTTCGACGGGGGGATCTTCGCGTTGGAGCCGCCACCGCCGCTGCCGGCGGAGCCGGTGCCGGGCGGCTTGGTGGAGGTGCATCCGGTAGCTGCGAGGAGGACCACGGTCACGGCGGCGGTGAACGCCGTCGCGCGTCTCGACATCAATAACCACCCTTCTTTCGGCGCCCCCGCAGACGACTTTGGCGATCGAGGAGCGTGCCCGCGCCCGCAAGGTCGGGCGCGGCCAACCGGGCGATACTAGTACCGCCGCCCGCCCCCGGAAACCGCCATCGCGCTGGTTTTCGCGGCTCACCGCCGGCGCCGGCGCCGGGCCGGGGTCAGCGGCGGCCGGCCGGTGGTCCGCAGCCGCGAGGACGGCCCGACCGCGGACGCGGCGCCGGTCCGTCCCGGCGCCGCGCGGGTCGGTGCGCACGGGGTCGTGCACCGGATCCAGACGGCGGTCACCGTCTTGTCCCCACCCATCATCGGTATGTGGCACTGCGGGTTGGTGCCGGTGCAGGCGCCCTCCCAGTGGTCGAACCGGGACACGCCGACCCCCTCACCGTTGGGTTCGAGCAGCAGCGTCTGGAAGTTGGGGAAGCTGGTCACGCACCGCGGCTGGTCGCACTGGTGGTCGAGGCCGAACTCGCTGTCGTCCTCGAAGACGTCGACGATCCCGCCGCCGCCGGTGACCGCTGAGTCCGTGACGTTGACCGTCAGGTCGTGGGGGTTGACGACAGCGGTGAAGGTACCGGTCACCGACGCGCCGGCCGCCGTGATGGTGAGCGTGCACGTCGGGGGTTCCGCGCCGAGGCAGGCACCGTCGTACTCCTCGAACTGCGAGTCCGGGGTCTGGATCGCCTCAAGGGTCAATTCGGTGTTCTCATTGAACTGCGCGGAGCAGGCCGGCGGGCAGCTGATCCCGGCCGGGCTGCTGACGATGACTCCAGGTCCAATGGTGGTGACGTTCAGCGTCCCCCGCACCGGCGCCGGCCGGTCGACCCGCTGCGTCACCTGAGCCTGCTTGATCTGGCCGTCGGAGAACGTCGCGGTGACCGTGACGGGGAAGTTGCCCTCGAAGCCCCACGCGTGGGTGACAGTCAGGCCGCTGGCGCTCGTACCGTCGCCGAACGTCCACTGTGCACCGACCGGCTGCGGATCGGTGACCGCCGAGACGCCGAGGGTCACGTCCTGGTTCACCAGGCTGGGGCTGACCGACGCCGAGATCCTCACGTCCGGCGGTGGCGGTGGAGGCGGCGGCGGGGGCGGCGACGTGGTCGGTGGGGGCGGTGGGGGCGGTGGGGGCGGTGGTGGCGACGTGGTCGGTGGGGGCGGTGGTGGCGGCGGCGGCTGCGTCGACGTCTGCGACGAAGAAGGGGACGGCGGCATCGACGTCTTCGTCGGCGGTCCGGGCTGCGGCTGCGGCTTCGTGCTCTTCGACGGCGACGACTTCGGCTTCGGGTCGGGCCGCGGCGGCTGCTTGGCGGGCGGCCGGTTGGCGGGCTTGTTGTTGGGCGGCGGGTTCGGCGCGGGCGGCTTGCCCGCGGCCGGGGCGTGCGTCAGCCCGTTCGGGTTGCGCGGATCGTACTTGGCGACCTGGCGTACCCCGCCGTCGAGCCGGATCACGCCGGCGTGCTCGCTCTGCGGGTCGTTGAAGAACACCACGTTGTCCCGGGTCAGCAACTGGAACCGGGTGCCCGACGGGACCACCTGCGGCTGGGCCACCACCTGGAGGTCCTTCAGGTCGACGACCCACACCCGCCCGGCGGAGTAGTCGGGCACGAAGACCCGCCCGCCGGTCTCCAGCGCGGCGCCCAGTTCGGCGTTCCCGGCGCCCAGCGCGACCGCCTTCGAGCAGGACGACGCGGCCAGTTCGCAGACGGCCAGGACCCCCCGCGACGCCACGACGTACAGCCGCTCCGCGTGCGGGGCGCCACTCACCTGGATCCGGTCGCCCGACCGCAGGTCGAGGTTGGTCCGGTGGCCGGGCTCCGCCGAGTCCGGTTCGAGCATGACGGCGGTCCGGTGCTGCTCGTCGACGACCACCGGCTTGCCGTCCGCCAGGGTCAGCAGTCCGGTGCCCGGCGTGGCGACCTGCTGGCGGGTGTGCCGCCGGCCGTTCTTGATCCAGTCGATGTTTCCGGTCTCCTCGTCGAGGACCCACAACCGGCCGCCGTCGTCGATGCTGGTCGCCTGCGCGGCGATCCGCGCGGCCATCGACACCTGGCCGCCGCGCGCGGTGAGGCTCTTCGGGTCGGCCTCGGCAAGGATGCCGCGATCGGCGTCGAGCGCGTACAGCGCACCCGGCCCGGCGAACGCCCGTAGGCCGTCCTTCGCACCGGGGATCAGCGTGACCGACCGGCTGACCCCGAAGGTCGCGCCGTCGACCCGGCGCAGCACGCCCGACGTCCGGTTCACCACGTAGGCGGTCGAGCCGTCCTGTACCGCGTCGATGCTGTTGCCCGGCTGCGCGACCGGTACCTGCGCGGCGACCTCCACCGACGCCCCGTCCAGCAGGGTGAGCTGGCCGACCTGGGCGGACGCCAGCCACGCCGAGCCGGACATGAGCCGTGGCCGGGTCGCGGGGTACCCGCCCTTCGTGCCGGCGATGACGAGCGCGGTGGCGGTCGCGAGCACGGTGGTGCTCGCGACCAGCGACCGGACCCAGCGCCGACTACCACGACGACCACGACGAACCGCGCGACGCCGGTGACCCGGCCGCGCTCTCCCCCCAGACATCGATAGTCCCCCCTGACGGGCCAGCACATCACCGTCGGCGCGGATCCCCCCGGATACACGACGACAAATCCCCCCACGATCACAATGGCGGCCGCAGAGTACTGCTGGCTCGCCCGCCCGGTCAACGCCTGGTGGGGTTTTCCCCGGGATGGAAGCCTCTCGACGTAACGAAGATCAGTGATATGTTATCTGGCAGGATGTTTAACTGTTCGGCACCCGTCCTATTGGAGGCGACGGATGATCGTCCGGCAGCACCGGTTCCCCACCCCACTCCGACTGCTCGCCGTCGCGGGTGTCGCGGTCGCCGTGGGCGCCGCCGTGACGGCCCACGCGGCGACCACCCCCAACGCACGACCCGCATCCACCCGCATGGTCCTCGGTACCGGCGGCTGGAAGGTGCTCAGCAGCGCCACCGCGACGCAGAGCGGGCAGCAGATCTCCACCCCCGGCTTCAACACCGCGGGCTGGCTGTCGGTCGCGCCCGACGACGGCGGCGCCCCCGGTACCGAGATCGAGGCGCTACTGCAGAACGGCGCCTGCCCCAACGTGTTCTTCTCCGACAACATGAAGAAGTGCTTCGGCTTCACCAGCAGCATCGGGCCGGTGACCGTCCCCCGGTTCAAGGTGCCATGGTGGTACCGCACCGACTTCACCGCGAACCTGGCCGCGGGCCAGACCGCCAGCCTCACCGTCAACGGCGTGGTCGGCGCGGCCGACGTGTTCGTCGACGGCAAGCAGGTGGCGACGAAGTCCACGGTCACCGGCGCCTACACCCGGTTCGCCTTCGACGTGACCGGGGCGCTGCGGGCCGGTACCAACTCGCTCGCCATCAAGATGTACCCGAACGACCCCGGCTCGATGCTCACCCTCGACGACGTGGACTGGAACCAGATCCCGCCGGACAACAACACCGGCATCCAGTTCCCGGTGGAGCTGAAGATCGCCAAAGGGCTCAGCGAGAGCAACACCCATGTGGTACAGAGCAACGCGGCCGACATGAGCAGCTCGGCGCTGACCGTCAAGACCGACGTCACCAACAACACCGGCAGCTCGCAGACCGGCACGGTGAGCGCGACCATCACCCCGCCCGGCGGCGGTACCCCGATCTCGGTGCAGCAGTCGGTGACGGTGGCCGCGCACGCCACCAAGACCGTGTCGATCCCGGCGACCATCTCCCACCCGGCGGTGTGGTGGCCGTACCAGATGGGCGCGTCGCCGCTGTACACCCTCGACACGAAGGTGACCCAGGGCGCCACGGTGACCGACGCGACCACCTCCACCTTCGGCATCCGCACGGTCACCTCGTCCCTCGTGGGCAAGTCGGCCGCGGCGCCGCAGGGCGTCCGCCGGTACGCCGTCAACGGCCGGTCGTTCGTGGTGCGCGGCGCGGGCTTCGTCCCGGACCTGTTCCTGCACTACTCGTCGGCCGACATCGCGAAGCAGCTCGCGATCCTGAAGAACCTGGGCATCAACATGCTCCGGCTGGAGGGCCACTTCATGCCGGAGGACTTCTACCGGCAGGCTGACGCCGCCGGCATGATGATCGACGCCGGGTACCAGTGCTGCGACGCCTGGGAGCCGAGCGGCACGATCAGCCAGGCCACCCTGAACATCATGCGGCTGTCCGCGCTGACCGTCGGGCAGAACGCGCGCAACCACCCGAGCGTGGTCACCTTCAGCTGGAGCGACAACGCACCGCTGCCGGCGCAGGAAACCGTGTCGCTGCAGGCGTTCCAGCAGGCCGACTTCAACGTGCCGATCGTGTCGTCGGCCGAGTACAAGAGCAGCCCGAAGCTCGGCCCGTCCGGCGAGAAGGAGGGACCGTACGACTACGTACCGCCGAGCTACTGGTACGACACGAGCCACTTCGACAGCGGTGACTCCAGCCGGACCAACGCCGGCGGTTCGTGGGGCCTCGACAGCGAGCAGAGCGCCGGGGACACCGTGCCGACGCTGGACTCGCTCAACCGGTTCCTGTCGGCGGACGACCAGAAGGCGCTGTGGCAGAACCCGGGCGTCAACCAGTACCACGCCAACTACGAGACCGGCCACGGCGGGTACAAGTTCGGCACGCTGTTCGTCTTCGACCAGGCGCTGACCAACCGGTACGGCAAGTGGTCCGACCTGAACGGGTACGTGCAGGAGGCGCAGCTGCAGAACTACGAGAACACCCGGGCGCAGTTCGAGGCGTTCATCCACCACTCGACCAACACGCCGACGCCGGCCACCGGCACCATCTACTGGCAGGCGAACAAGGGCTGGCCGACGCTGCTGTGGGCGCTGTACAACCACGACGGCGACCAGGCCGGCAGCTTCTTCGGGGCGAAGAAGGCCAACGAGACGCTGCACGTGCTCTACGGGTACGACAACAACAGCGTGACCGTCGACAACCTCGGCGGCGGCACGCAGGCCAACCTGTCCGTGCAGAGCCGCGTCCTCGACCTGGCCGGCAAGGTTCTCGACGACCAGACCGCGACCGGCATGAGCCTGTCCAGCCAGCAGGTCCGGACCAAGGTGCTGACCCCGAAGGTACCGGCCGCGACCGTCCCGCCCGCCGCGGCGAAGACGTACTTCGTCGAGCTGCTGCTGCGCCAGGGCGGCACCGTGGTCGACCGCAACGTGTACTGGCTGTCCACTCAGGCCGACGTGGTCAACTGGTCGAAGACGCTGGGCAACCCGCAGGCCACCCTGTCGCAGTTCGCCAACCTCCAGGCGCTGCACTCGCTGCCGAAGAGTTCGGTCACCGCGACGGTGAGCACGCAGAGCAAGGCGGGACCGAACGGCGCGGACACCGTGGCGACGGTGACCGTCACCAACCCGTCGGCCAACCCGGCCGTCGCCTTCTTCCTGCGGGCGGACCTGCGCCGGGGTACCGCCAGCGGCACCGAGCTGGCCGGTGACAACCAGGTCGGGTCGGGACTGTGGAGCGACAACGACATCACCCTGTGGCCCGGCGAGTCGCAGACGCTGAAGGTCAGCTACCGGGCCGCTGACCTGAAGGGTGCGACGCCGGTGGTCAGCCTGTTCGGCTGGAACACCGGAAAGATCGACGTGGTCGCATAAGGAGAGCGGGGGCCGGCGGACGCGTCACTGTCCGCCGGCCCTCGTGCTGTTCCGGACGAATCGCGTGTCCGGTCAGTCGGGCGTCGCCACGTGGCACGCGGCCGCGTGCGCCGGCCCCAGCTCCCGCAGCAGCGGCGTCTCCCGGTGGCACACGTCGATCGCGAGCGGGCAGCGCCAGCGGAACCGGCACCCCTCGCTCGGGTCGATGACCCGGGGCGGCTCGCCCTTGTCGGACTCCGCGTCCACGACCAGCGGGGCGCGCGGGTCCGGTACCGCCGAGAGCAGCAACTGGGTGTACGGGTGCTTGGGGTTGGCGAGCACCGACTCGGTCGGCCCGGACTCGACGATGTGGCCGGCGTACATGACGAGAAGCCGGTCGGACAGGTACCGGGCGCTGGCGAGGTCGTGGGTGATGTAGAGGAACGAGACGTTCTCGTCCTCGCGCAGCTTCGCCATCACGTTCAGCAGGCCGATGCGGATCGACACGTCGAGCATGGATACCGGCTCGTCGGCGAGGATCAGCGTCGGCTTGTACGCCAGAGCCTGCGCGAACCCGATCCGCTGCCGCTGGCCGCCGGACAGCTCGTGCGGGTACCGGTCGAGAACGTCCGCGGCCGGGGTGAGGCCCACGGCCGTCACCACCCGCTCGGCCTCGGCCTGCCGCGCCGCCCGGTTGAGTTCCGGCCGGTGCAGCTTGAGCCCGCGCATGATGCCGTGCGAGACGCGGTACGCGGGGTTGAGCGAGCTGAACGGGTCCTGGAACACCATGGGCACGTCGCTGCGATAGGCCAGGTACTCGCGGCGGCTGCGGCGGGCGGACAACGGCTTGCCCTGGTACCGGATCTCTCCGCTCGTCGGGAGGTAGACCTGGGCCAGCAGCCGGGCGATGGTGCTCTTGCCGCTGCCGCTCTCGCCGACCAGGGCGACGATCTCGCGGCGGTGGATGACCAGGTTGACGTTGTCGACCGCGTGCAGCCGCATGCGGGCGAGCTTGCCGCCCACCTTGAAGTGCTTGGTCAGGTTGCGGGTCTCGATGAGCGGAACCTCGTCGCGGTCGGTCGGTCCGGCGACGGCGGCGGGCGCGTGCAACTGGTCGGTCACGCCGGCACCTCGCTGCGCTGGATGTCGTGCGCGTGCAGCAGGCACCGCGCCTGGGCCTTGTCGACGTCGTACAGCTCAGGCTCGACGGTGCGGCATTTCTCCATCACGACCGGGCAGCGCGGGTGGAACCGGCACCCGGTCGGCGGCCGGGCGAGGTCGGGCGGGCTGCCGGGGATCCCGGTGAGCACCACCCGGGGACCGCGGATCGACGGGAACGCGTCGAGCAGGCCGCGGCTGTACGGGTGGGCCGGGGAGTCGAAGACCGTCCGGGTGGGGCCGACCTCGACCACCTGGCCGGCGTACATCACCAGGAGCTGGTCGGAGAAGTGGCTCACCAGCGACATGTCGTGGGTGACGAAGATGACCGCGAACCCGAGCTTGCGCTGCAACTCCTTGATCTGCACCATGAGCGAGCGCTGCGCGACCACGTCGAGGGCGGACGTGGGCTCGTCCATGATGACGAGGTCCGGGGTGAACAGCAGGGCCATCGCGATCATCGCGCGCTGCCGCATGCCGCCGCTGAGCTGGTGCGGGTAGCTCCCGAGGTGGATCGGGTCGATGCCGACCAGCTTCATCACCTCGACGGAGCGCTCCTCGATCCGTGTGCCGGAATGCGCCATCATCGCATCCCTGAACTGCGTGCCGATGCTCAGCACCGGGTTGAGCGCGTTCATCGCGCTCTGCATGACGACCGAGTAGTCCCGCCAGCGCAGCGCGTTCAGCTCGGTCTCGGTCATGGTGACCAAGTTCTGGCCGCGGAAGATCACCGTGCCGCGGGTGATCCCGGCGGGCGGGCTGAGCAGCCGGGCGATCGCGAACAGCAGGGTGGACTTGCCGCATCCGGACTCGCCGACCACGCCCACGAACTCGCCCTCGTCGACGTCGAGGTCGACGCCGTCGACCGCGCGGACCGGGCCGCGCCCGGTCGCGTACTCCACCCGTAGGTCGCGGACCTCAAGCATGCGTGCGCCGGGCACGGAGCCTCCTCACCGGTCGCAGGGCCGGGTTGCCGATCTCGTCGAAGGCGTAGTTCAGGAGCGCGAATGACGCGCCGAGCAGGGCCACGCACAGGCCCGGCGCGATCGACCACAGCGGCATCCCGGTCTGCAGCGCCTGCTGGTTCTGCGACCAGTAGAGCATCGTGCCCCAGCTGATCGAGTTCGGGTCACCGAGGCCGAGGAACTGCAATCCGGCCGCGGTGAGTACGGAGTACAGCGCGGCGCCGAGGAAGTTCGCGACGATGAGCGAGGTCATCGTGGGCAGCAGCTCGAAGACGATGATGTACAGGCGGCGCTCGCCGCGTACCCGGGCCGACTCCAGGAAGTCCCGGTTGCGCAGCGACAGTGCCTGCGCGCGCATCTGGTTGGCGCCGTACGACCAGCCGGTGACCACCAGCACGATGAGGATGACCGACAGGTTGCCCTTGCCCGCGTAGGTGGCCAGGATGATGATCAGCGGGAAGGTCGGCAGGACCAGGAAGACGTTCGTCAGCATGGACAGGCCGTCGTCGGCGAACCCGCCGAGGTAGGCCGCGGAGACCCCGACCAGCACCGCCAGGATGGTGGCGAACAGGCCGGCGACCAGCGCGATGACCAGCGACTCGCGGGTGCCGTAGATGAGCTGGGCGTAGATGTCCTGGCCCAGCATGGTGGTACCGAGCCAGTGCTCGCCCGACGGTTGGAGTGCGGGCGGGAAGGCCAGGTCGTTGGGGTGCCGCACCGAGGTGAAGAGCTGCGGTGCGATCGCGATGACCGTGAAGAGCAGAAAGACGACCAGCCCGATCATCGCCTTGCGGTTGCCGCGGATGGCGGCGACCAGCCCGCCCCGACGGCGCACGGCGGCGGGGGTCTCGGTCGTCGTCGTGGTCTGGACAAGCAGCGAGGTCATGGTGTCTACCCCTTCGCCCGGGACCGGGGGTCGAGCCAGGCGATCGCGAAATCACACACGAGTACCGCGACCAGCACGGCGACCGTGAAGAGCATGAACAGGGCCTGCATGAGCGGGTAGTCGGTGTTCTGGACGGCGTTGTAGAGCAGGTATCCCAGGCCGGGATAGTTGAAGACGTACTCGACCAGGATCGCGCCGGAGATGACGAACCCGAGCGACATCGCGAAGCCGGACAGGTTCGGCAGGACGGCGTTGCGAGCCGCGTAGTGGTACATGATGCGCCGGTCGGACAGCCCCTTCGCCCGGCCCATCCGCACGTAGTCCTCGGCCAGCGTGGTGATCATGTTGTTTCGCATGGTGAGGATCCAGCCGCCGACCGCCGTTACCACGATCGTGGTGGCCGGCAGGACCGCGTGCTGGAGCACGCTGCCGATGAAGATCGGGTCCCAGTCGGGTTGCAGGGTGTTGTCGTAGTTGAAGTCGCTGGGCAGCAGCCCGTTGGTCCAGATCGAGAAGACCAGGATCAGCAGCAGCGCGACCCAGAAGTAGGGCAGCGCCGAGGTCACCACGAACACCGACGGGAGTACCGCGTCCAGCCGCCCGCCGCGCCGCCAGCCGGCCAGGGTCCCGATCAGCGTACCGAGGATGAAGGCGACGACCGTGGCGACGCCGACGAGGCCGAGCGTCCACGGCAGCGCCTGTCCGATGACCGCGGTGACCGGCTTGCCGAGGCTCTGTCCGATCGACACCCCCCACTGGCCGGTCACCATGTCCTTCAGGTACTCCAGGTACTGCACGAAGCTGTTCTGGTTGGGCTTGAACCCGTCCGAGGTGAGCAGCTCCTGCAGCGCCACCGGGGACAGCTTGTTGTGGGTGCGTGCCCGCAGGGCCTGCAGCGGGCTGCCCGGCATGAACCGCGGGATGAAGAAGTTGAGGGTCAGTGCCGCCCAGAGGGTGAGCACGAAGAACCCGAGACGTCGAAGTAGATACCTCACCGCGACCAGCTCCTCGTGCTCACCCTCGTCAACCTAACCGGACTACTGCGCGGACTTCGAGTACACGCGGGTCAGCACCTGCCCGACGTCCGGGATGTTGAACGCCGCCGGCTGGGCGTACTGGTTCTGCTCGGTCGGCCAGCCGTCGAGGTCCGAGGTGTTGTACTGGTACCAGTCCACGGACTCGGTGGTCGGGATGATCGGGATGTCCTTGAGCATGGCCGCTTCGATCTTCTTGATGTCCTCGATCTGCTTGGCGTCGTCGGCGGTCGGGTAGTCGTCGAACAGCGCGTCCACGTCCGGGTTCAGGTACCGCTCGTAGTTGCTGTTCGCGGCCTCACCGAGCTTCGCCGAGTTCTTCGAGTACAGGATCTGGCGCAGCTCGTAGTACGGCGTCGGGCCGCCGGCCTGGCCGTAGTAGGCCAGGTCGTAGTCGCCCTTGGACAGCTTGTCGTAGAACGTCTGCTGGGCCAGGTCGGAGACGGTCAGCTCGATACCGATCGGCTTCAACCCCTGCTTGATGACCGCCAGCGAGGCGTCCCAGTCGGTGTACCCGGTGATGCTGATGACGGTCAGCTTGAGCGGGTTCGACGGCGAGTACCCGGCGCTGGCCATGAGCTGGGTCGCCTTGTCCACGTTCGGCTTGTCGTACCCGGAGCTCTTGAGCGCGGCCTCGTCGAAGTACTTGTTGAACGTCGGTGTCACGACGCCGGTCTGGTTGGCCGCAGGCTGCTGGCCGCCCTCACCGATCTTCGCGACCTGGGCCCGGTCGATCGCCATCGCCATGGCCTGCCGGACGGCGAGGGTGCTGGTGGCCTTGTGCGACGGATCGAGGTTCGGGTACAGCACGACGTTCGTCACCGGCGGCGACCACGTGTGGTTGTCCTTGGACTTCGACAGGTAGAACTGCTGGATGTTCGGGATGTACTGGCTGCCCCACTGCGCCTTGCCGCTGGCGAGGTCCAGGTTCGCCGGAGCGTTGTCCAGGTACGCCGGGTACTCGACCTTCTGGAGGTACGGCTTTCCGGGCTGCCAGTAGTCCGGGTTCGCGGTGTACTGGATGTTGTTCGGCGCGCACGGGTCGACCTTGAACGGCCCGGTACCGACCGGGTTCGTGTTCTCCCAGGTGTCCGGCTTCTTCGCGGCGTCGCCGGTGGACCAGATGTGCTTCGGGACGATGACCACCTGATTGGCGAAGTTGAAGAAGTACGCCTGCGCGGGGTTGGCGAACTGCATCGTCACCTTGCTGCCGCTCGCGGTGACGCTCTGCAGGCCGGCTCCGGTCCACAGCGCGTACAGGTCTGTCGCCGGGGTCTGCTTCATCAGGTTGAACGTGAACGCCACGTCGTCGCCGGTGAGCGGCTGGCCGTCGCTCCACTTCACGCCGTCGCGGACGGTGAACTCGATGGACTTCTTGTCGGCGCCCCACTTGTACGAGGTCGCCAGCATCGGCGTCTCGGCCTGGTTCTTCAGCAGGTTGACGTAGACGAGCGGCTCGTACACGAAGCCGTCCGCCACCTGGTTGTTCGCGGGGTTGAACGGGTTGAACTGGCACGGCCAGGTCTGGCCCTGCGCGTTCGAGATGGTGACCGTGCCGCCCTTCTTGTGGGACGTCTCGGTCGCCGCGGAGGCGCTGCTGTTCGGGTTCGTGGTCTTGTTCTTCGTTCCACAGGCCGCCGTGAGCAAACTCAACGCTATGACGACGGCGACGGCTGTCGTTCGCCTCATCCCTGTAGTCCCTTCTTTCGGCTATGGCGGGGGGACAGTTGACGTTTCCTGAACGGGACGCGCGGCGGGGTCATGCCGGCGCCCCCTGGCCGAGAATCTGTCGGGCCGCGGCCATACCCAGCGCCAGTGCGCCCATGAGGGGAGCGTCGAACGGGAACTCGGCCGGTACCAGTTCGGGTGGGTACGGGACCGCCGCGTCCAGGGCGCGGCGGAGGCTGTCCCGCAACTGGTCCCAGGACCGGACCATGCCACCGCCGACGACGATCCGGGTCGGGTCGATCGCGATCGCCAGGTTCACCAGGTGGAAGGACAGCTCGGTGACGAAGTCGGCGAGGAGCTGGGCCATCCGCGGGTCGCCGTCCGCGCCGGCGAACACGTCCGCGGCGCCCCCGCCGGCCGGGCGCAGGGCCAGCGCCCGCCGGGTCAGCGCCATGCCGCTGACCGACTCCTCAAGGGGTACCCGCTCGGCGAGCGGGAGCCCGACGTCGTCGAGCCGGCGCAGGTTGTAGCCGATCTCGCCGGAGGCGCCGTTGCGGCCGGTGACCACCGCGCCGTTGGCGACGATGGCCACCGCGAGGCCGGTACCGAGGTTGAGGTAGATGCCCGGATCGCAGCCGGCGAGCGCGCCCCACTCGGCCTCGGCCTGCGCGGCGGCCTTCACGTCGGTGGCGAGCCGGATCTCCGCGCCGCCGAACGCGCGGTCCAGCTCCCGGCCGAGCGCGAGGTCGCCCCAGCCGGGCACGGTGGGCGCGAGGTCGACCCGGTCCTCGCGCGGGATGCCGAAGGTACAGGCGCCGACGGCGGCCAGCGGCCGGCCGGGCGCGGTCGCGTCGAGGAGGCCACGGGCGGCCTGGATCCCGCGTTCGAGGCCGGCCTCGGCGCCGTCTTCCGGCTGGGTGTCGACGACCGTGGTGCCGAGCCGGACGCCGGTGGTGTCGCAGACCGCGGCGGCGATCTTGGTGCCGCCGAAGTCGAGCCCGAGCACGACCGGTGAGTCCATCCGCAACCCCTCACGATCATGCTGGCCTCTTTGGTAGTTAGTAAAGTAAACTACCAAACTCCAGGGGGCAATACCCCGGTTGCTTGATCGCCTACCGTCGAATCCGAGTCGTTATTCGCCGGTGACAGGGAGGGGGGAGCTGTGTCAGAGGTGGTGGCCGGGCCCGGCTCACCCGCCCGTCAGCCGCTCCTCCGGGCGATGAACGAGCAGTTACTGCTCGAACACATCCGGCGTAGCGGCCAGATCTCCCGGGCCGACCTCGCCCGGGTCTCGCGGCTGTCCAAACCTACCGTCTCCGGGGCTCTGGCCACACTCGAACAGGCCGGCCTCGTGCGTACCTCGGGTGCCCGTACCGGCCTGCCCGGCCCCGCGGCCATCCTCTACGAGGTGCGCCCGGAGGCCGGGTTCGTCCTCGGCCTCGACGCGGGGAGCCGGTTCCTGCGCGGCGGGATCGTCGACATCTCCGGAAACCCGCGGGCCCGGTCGGTCCTCAAGGCCCGGGCCTCGAACGCGCGCGGCCGCATCGGCGAACTCGTCCAGCTCGCCGGCAACCTGTTCGCGGAGGCCGGCGTCACCGCCGCCGACATCACCCAGACCGTGCTCGGCTGCCCAGGTGTCTACGACCGCCGCCGCGACGCGCTCATCATGGCCGGTGCGCTGCCGGGCTGGGACAAGCCGTTCGTGCTCACCGAACTACGCAAGGAGTTCGGCGCGTCGCTGATGGTCGAGAACGACGTCGACGCGGCCGCGCTGGCCGAGCGGGCGCACGGGCACGGGCGGGGCGTGGACAGCTTCGCGCTCGTCTGGATCGGTACCGGTATCGGCATGGGCCTCGTCCTGGGCGGCCGGCTGCACCGGGGCGCGCACGGCGCGGCGGGCGAGATCGGGTACCTGCCGTTCGACAGCGCGGAGAGCACCGACCCTCGTGACGCCCGCCGGCGCGGCAGCCTGGAGGCCGCGGCCTCGGCCGCCGGGATCGTGCGCGCCGCCCGTCGCAGGGGGATGCGCGGGCCGGTCTCCGCACGTCACGTGTTCGCCTCGGCCGCCAAGGGCGACGAGCGGGCCAGCCACGTGATCGCCACCGAGGCGGCGCTGATCGCGAAGGCGGTCAGCGCTGTCGTCGCGGTCGCCGACCCCGAACTGGTCGTCCTCGGCGGCGGGATCGGGCAGGCCCCCGGCTTCCTCGACGCGGTCGCGGCGGAGCTGCGCCCGCTCGCCCCGGTACCGCCCGAGCTGCGGGTCAGCGCGCTCGGTCAGGACGCGGTGGTGGACGGCTGCCTGGCCGCCGGGCTCGACCGGGCCTGGGAAGTGGTGATGGCGCGGCTCCCCTCCCCCGACCTGCCGGACGTCGCCACTCTCGACGGCCACCGGCCGGCGGCGCCCCGCTGACCCGCGGCGCGGGCCGGCGGGTGGCTCGCGTTCAGGCTGGTCCGGTCACCGGACGGTCGCCGTGCCACAGCTCCGCTCCCTCGCGGGCGACCCGGATGAGCGCGGGCAGGCCGGTGAGGAGCGCGTCGCGTTCCGCGTCGGTCATCGTCGAGACCCACCGTACCCACTGCTCCTCGAAGGCGACGGCCATCCCCCGGTGCAGGGCGCGGCCCTCGGCGGTGAGCCGGAGCCGGTAGAGCCGCCGGTTGCCGGGGTCGCGCTCCCGCACGAGCAGCCCCTTGCGCTCCATCTCGGCGGCCATCCGGCTGACCGTGCTCTTCTCCAGGCGCAGCCGCTCGGCGAGGTCGCGCTGGGACAGCGGGCCGCCGAAGTCCAGCTCGTGCAGCGCGAACGCCTGCGACATGGACACCGCCTGCCCCGGGACCATCTGGTCCAGCTGGAGCACGCCGGCGACCCGGACCAGCTCCATCAGCAGTCCGTGGAGCTGTTCCGGCATAGAGTTGTGCCTTGCAACCGTGGGGCGTACGCTCGACACAGTTGCAGGTTACAACTATAGGGGTGTGCCATGCACCACAACGCGCCAAGGGCTTTCAGTGGCCACGGCAGCCGGTTCTACGACTTCGCCGCCCGGCGGCTGCTCCGCGGCTTCTACCGGCGGTTGGCCGACGACGTCGCCACCACCGCGCCGCACGACGCCGCCGTGCTCGACGTCGGTACCGGTCCGGGGGTCCTCCTGGTCGAGCTCGCGCGCCGCCGCCCCGACCTGCGGCTGACCGGGGTCGACCTGTCCGAGGACATGATCGCGGCGGCCACCCGGAACCTGCGCCCCTTCGGCGCGCGGGCCACCGCCCGGGTCGGCGACGTGACCGACCTGCCCTTCCCGGACCGGTCGTTCGACCTGATCGTCTCCTCGCTCAGCTCGCACCACTGGGACCACCCCGAAGCGGCGGTACCGCAACTGGCGCGCGTCCTTCGCCCCGGCGGCCGGGTGGTCATCTACGACCTCCGGTTCGCGCCGTTCGACAAGCTCTCCGCCGCCGCGCGCGAGCTGTCGGTGTTCACCGGCGCGGCACCCGAGCGCACGCCGTTCCGGGCCCATGTCCTGTTCTCCAGGATCTTCCGGTACGTCCTGGCGCTGCCGGCGGCCGACCCGGCCAGGGATTGACAGCTGATCAGACGTCGCCGAGCGGCACCCCGGGTTCGGCCAGCCTCGCCAGGTCGACCGGCCGGCCGGCGTGCCCGGCGCGGACCAGCCGCTGGATGTCGTCCTGCACGTCCCAGACGTTGACGTTCATCCCGGCCAGGACCCGCCCGTCGC
Organism: Actinomycetota bacterium; assembly: GCA_046727455.1. Taxonomy (GTDB): domain Bacteria; phylum Actinomycetota; class Actinomycetes; order Mycobacteriales; family Micromonosporaceae; genus AC-43. The sequence continues at coordinate 19,206 of JBKPCQ010000002.1, forward strand.
GGACCCAGAACGCGAGGAACGCCGGACCGGCCGCCGGGTCGCCACGGAACACCACCCGGTCGTACCCGCCGGGCGCGACCCAGCCGGCGTACTCCATGCCGAGGTCGTACTGGTCGGTGAAGAAGTACGGAATCCGGTCGTAGACCACCGGTTCGCCGAGCATCGCCCGCGCGGCCGCCTTCCCGCCGTTCAGCGCGTTCGACCAGTGCTCGACCCGGATCCGCCCGAGCAGCGGGTGGGCGATCGCGGCCACGTCGCCGGCCGCGTACACGTCCGGGTCGCTGGTGCGCAGGCCGGCGTCGACCGTGACGCCGTTGTCCAGCGCGAGCCCGGCCGCCTCGGCCAGCTCGGTCGCCGGCACGATGCCCACCCCGACGATCGCGAGGTCGGCCGGCAGCTCGGTGCCGTCGGTGAGGACGACCGAGCGGAGCTGCCCGCCGTCGCCCCGGAACTCGCGGACTCCGGTACCGAGGACGTACGCCTTGTCGCGCGGGTCGGTGCCGAGCAGGTACCCCTTGGACAGCGGCGGGCGCTCGTACGGCCGCTCGCTCTCCTCGCCCACCAGCACCACCCGGCCGGTGAACCCGCTCTCCCGCAGCCCTTCGGCCGCTTTCGCGCCGGCCAGGCCGGCGCCGACGATGACGAACACGGTGAACCTCCTTCTGCACGGTCAGCTCAGGCCGGCGAGGGTGAAGAACTCGGCGCGGGAGCGGGGGTCCTCCCGGAGCGCGCCCAGCAGGGTCGAGGTGACCGTGCGGGTACCGACGGCCTGCACCCCGCGCAGCGTCATGCACAGGTGCTCGGCCTCGACGACCACGCCGACGCCCTTGGGGCGCAGGTGGTGCTTCAGCCAGTCGGCGACCTGCCGGGTCAGCCGCTCCTGGACCTGCGGTCCGTGCGCGAACAGCTCCACGACCCGGGCCAGCTTGGACAGGCCGAGGATGCGGCCGCCGGGCAGGTAACCGACGTGGGCCACGCCGACGAACGGCAGCAGGTGGTGCTCGCACACCGACCGGATCGGGATGCTCCGTGCCAGGACCAGCTCGTCGTACCCCCTCGTCGTTGGGAAAGGTGGTCAGCCGGAACTCACGCGGGGTGAGCAGCTCGGCGTACGCGCGGGCCATCCGGCCGGGGGTGTCGGCCAGGCCTTCCCGGCCCAGGTCGACACCGAGCGCGGTCAGGAACTCGGCGGCGGCCGCTTCGGCGGCGGCCAGGTCCCGACCGGGCCGCTGGTGCAGGACCCGCAGCGGGGCGACCGTCATGCTGCCACCTCCATTTTCACCAACCGGCGCTACCGTTAATCCCCATCCTGGCGACTCTGGCCCAGAATTTCAACAGCACCGGCTAGTGATAATGTCGGCCCCTCCAGCCGATGGACCTGGTCCGGCCGGTTCTGCTAGTCAGCACACATGGACACCTGGCAAATGATCAAGGAGGGGCGGGCCACGCTGGTCGACTCGCTCGGCAAGCTCTCCGACGCCGACTGGGACAAACCGTCGCTGTGCGCGGGCTGGAGCGTCCGCGACGTCGTCGCACACATGATCTCGACGGCGAGCATGACGCCGCCGACGTTCCTCGCCAAGCTGGCCGGCAGCGGGTTCAGCTTCCAGACCATGACCCGCAAGCAGATCATGCGGATCGCCACCGGCCGAAGCAGCGCCGAACTGGTGGACCTGCTGCGCGCGCGGATCGATGCCCGTACCGCCCCGCCCGGCCCGAGCCGGGCCTGGCTCGGCGAGACGATCGTGCACAGCGAGGACATCTTCCGCGCCCTCGACGGGTACGGCGACCACCCGGTCGAGCACGTGGTGGCCGTGGCCGACTTCTACAAGAACAGCAACATGCTGATCGGCGCGAAGAACCGGATCGCCGGGGTCGCTCTGCGCGCGACCGACACCGACTGGCGGCACGGCAGCGGTCCGGAGGTCGCCGGGCCGGCAATCGCGCTGGTGATGGCGATGACCGGGCGCAAGGCCGCGCTCGACGACCTGACCGGCGACGGCGTCGCCACGCTGCGCGAGCGCCCCTGAGGCCCGCTGGGCTCTCGGGTGACTGGCAGGGTCTGTGGCGTGGGCGATCCGCTGAACGAGCAGGACGAGACGCTGGCCGCGCTCCGGCGGGTACTGGACGCCGCCGGGCCGTACCTGGACGGGCTGCCGCACCGGCTGGTCTACGACAAGGCGGCCGAGCCGCTGCTGGACGAGCTGGCCGGGCCGCTGCCGGAGCAGGGCACCGGTACCGGCGCCGCGGTCGGGAAGCTGTTGCGGGTCGGTACCGCGACCGCGACCGCCTCGGCCGGGCCGCGCTTCTACCACTTCGTCATCGGCGGCGCGACACCCGCCGCGCTGGCCGCCGACTGGGTGGTGTCGCTGCTGGACCAGAACGCGTTCGTCCGCGCCTCGTCGCGCTTCGCCGACGCGGTGGAGACGGTCACGCTGGACTGGCTGCGCCAGCTCGTCGGCCTGCCACCGGGCTGGGGCGGGGCGCTGACCGCGAGCGCCACCTTCGCCAACCTGAGCGGCCTGGCCCTCGCGACGCACTGGTGGGCGGAGCGGCACGGCGTGGACGTGACCTCGGCGGGGCTGGTCGGGCTGCCCCGGATGCCGGTGCTCTCGGGTGGGCACGTGCATCCCAGCGCGCGCAAGGCCCTGCAGATGCTCGGCCACGGCAGGGACACGGTCGAGGTGTACGCCAGGGACGAGGTCGGCCGGATGGACCTGGCCGCGGTACGCCGCCGGCTGGTCGCGCTGGACGGCGCTCCGGCGGTACTGGTGGGTACGGCGGGCGAGCCGGACGCGGGCGAGTTCGACCCACTCGCGGACCTCGGCGACCTCGCCGGGGAGTTCGGCGCCTGGCTGCACGTGGACGGCGCGTTCGGGCTGTTCGCCGCGGTGTCCCCGGGCACCGCGCACCTCACCGCCGGGATCGAGCGGGCCGACTCCATCGCGGCCGACGCCCACAAGTGGCTCAACGTGCCGTACGAGAGCGGGTTCGTGCTCGTCCGCGAGCCCGCGCGGCTCGGGCCGGCGTTCGGCATGCCGGGCGCGCCGTACCTGCCCGGCCCGGACGACCCGCGCGGCGGATACGGACTGCTCGGCCCGGAGTCCTCCCGGCGGGCGCGCGCCCTGCCGATCTGGGCCACACTCGCGGCATACGGCCGCACCGGGTACCGGGAGCTGGTGGAGCGGCACTGCGACCTGGCCGCGCATCTCGCCGCGACCGTCGACGCGGCACCCGACCTGGAGCGCCTGGCGGAGGTACCGCTGAACGTCGTCTGTTTCCGGTACCGCCCGGCCGGCCTGGCCGAATCGGAACTGAACGAGGTCAACCGCCGGCTCGGCGAGGCGCTGCTCGACGACGGCCGGGTGTTCGCCGGTACCACCGTCTACGGCGGACGGGTCGCGCTGCGGCCGGCGATCAGCAACTGGCGTACCACCGCGGTTGACCTCGATCTCTTCGTCGACGTGGTCAGGGAGCTCGGCGAAGGTCTGACACGATCCGCGCGGTGACCGGGACGTCGATCGCGTGGCGCTCCGCCGCCCGCAGCACCGCACCGCCGATCGCGTCCAGTTCGAGCGGCCGGCCCGCCTCGGCGTCGCGCTGCATCGAGGACTTCATGCCGGCCGGTGCCAGTTCGACCATGCCGAGGACCGTCCCGACGTCCACGGCGGCGCCCGCCGCCTTGGCCACCTCGGCGATCTCGCGGATCACCGCCTCCAGGTCGGCCCGCCGCTCTTCGCGTACCACGCCCGTCGGTGCGCCGGCGTGCGTCGTGAGGAGCGCCAGCGGGGCCAGCAGCGCCAGCTTGTCCCACAGCAGGGCGGTCTCGTCGTCACGGACCGTCACCTCGAACCCGGCCTCCCCGAGCTGGCCGGCCAGCGCTTCGACCCGGTCGCGGGGTGCCGTGTCGCTGGCCACGTCGATCCAGGAGAACGGGCTGGCGTGCGCGATCCGGCCGGGCGCCACCCGGGTCGACTCGACCCGGATCGCGCCAGCGACCACCTGTGCGGGCGGGAAGTGCGCGCGCAGCACGGCCATGTGGTCGACGCCGTTGAGCAGCGGCAGCACCAGACCCGCGCCGGGCGCCGCCGCCGGCACCGAGGCCAGGGCCTCGGAAAGGCTCGTCGCCTTCACCGTGACAAGGCACAGGTCGACCGGCCGGTCCAGTCGGGTCACCGCCTCCGCGGGCACCTGGAACTCGCCGAACTGCACGCTGGACAGTCGGAGGCCGCTCGCATTCAGCGCGGCGGCGGTGTCCGGCCTGGCCACGTACACCACGGGATGGCCGGCCCGGGTCAGTACCGCACCGAGCAGGCCGCCAACCCCACCGGGACCGACCACCGCGACACCCCACCTGTCCATCCGACCTCCCGGGAACCCGCTCCGCATGGTAGGGAGTCAGTATGACGCCGGGGGTGCGCCGGACCGCCGCGATGACGGCCGGGTGACCGGTGGTCCACACCCACGAGGTGACGGTCGACGGGGCGGTGCTGACCAAGCGGTACACGTCGTGGCGGCGCGGTGAGCACCGGCGGGAGTGGACGGTGCTGCGGCACGTCCACCGGTACGCACCGGATCTGGTGCCCCGGCCGGTCGCCGCGGACCTCGACGCTCGGCCGCCCACCGTCACCATGTCGGTGGTACCGGGCACGCCGCTGTGCGGTGCCCTCACCGCGGAACAGACCGACGCGCTGGCGACCGCGATCACCGCGCTGTGGGCGGTACCGCACGAGGGTGTGCCGGCGCCATGGGCGGACGACCTGGGCTTCGCCCGCCGCTTGACCGACGGCCCCCGACCCGGTGGCGGTGTCGCGGCGGCGGCGTACGACGCGGCGCTGACCTGGTGGGACGGTCCCGACCCGGCGGTGCTGCGGTGCCCGCCGCCGGTGACCGTACTCGGGCACCGCGACCCCAACCTCGGCAACTACCTGTGGGACGGCACGCGGGTACGCATCGTCGACTTCGAGGACGCGGCCGTCTCCGACCCGGCCACCGAACTGGCGATCCTCGCGGAGCACCTGTCCCTGCGCGAAGTGGACGCCGACGCGTTCTGCGCCCGGTTCGCCGTCGACCGGCGGCGGCTGCGCGCGGCCCGTCGGCTCTGGGCGATGTTCTGGCTCCGGCTGCTGCTGCCGGGCGGACCGGCCGCCCGGCGCAACCCGGCCGGTACCGCCGACCGCCAGGCCGGACGGCTGCTTCGCCTGCTGCATCCTCGACGGCTGGAAGGGGATCTCCATGGTTGACCGGCGCTGGCAGTTCTGGGTCGACCGCGGCGGCACGTTCACCGACATCGTCGCCCGGACGCCGGACGGACGGCTGGTGACCCACAAGCTGCTGTCGGAGAACCCGGCACGCTACGCCGACGCGGCGGTGGCGGGAATCCGGGCGGTGCTCGGTACCCCCGAGGCGGCGCCGATCCCGGTCGATCAGATCGAGGCGGTGCGGATGGGGACCACGGTGGCCACCAACGCCCTGCTTGAGCGCAAGGGCGAGCGCACCGTGCTGGTCATCACCAGAGGCTTCGGTGACGCGCTGCGCATCGGGTACCAGAACCGGCCCCGCATTTTCGACCGGCACATCGTGTTGCCGCAGACGCTGTACGAGCGCGTGATCGAGGTGGATGAACGGTTGACCGCCGACGGCTCGGTGCGGCATGCCCCGGATCTCGAACACCTGGCCACCGACCTGCGCCGCGCGCACGACGAGGGAATCCGGGCGGTCGCGGTGGTCTGCCTGCACAGTCACCTGCACCCGGCCCATGAGCGGGAGATCGGGAAGCTGGCCGAGCAGATCGGCTTCGACCAGGTCTCCTGCTCCAGCGAGGTCAGCCCGCTGATGAAGCTGGTGCCCCGGGGCGACACCACCGTGGTCGACGCGTACCTCTCGCCGGTACTCCGCCGCTACGTCGAGGCGGTCGCGGAGCAGCTGCAGGGCGTACGGCTGATGTTCATGCAGTCGAACGGCGGTCTGGCGGAGGCGGGGCACTTCCGCGGCAAGGACGCGATCCTGTCCGGTCCGGCCGGCGGCATCGTCGGCATGGTGCGCATGTCGAAGCTCGCCGGCTTTGCCAAGGTGATCGGCTTCGACATGGGCGGGACCTCCACCGACGTGTCGCACTACGCCGGCGAGTACGAGCGGGTGTTCCACGCCCAGGTGGCCGGCGTACGGCTGCGCGCGCCGATGATCGACATCCACACCGTCGCGGCGGGTGGCGGGTCGATCCTCCACTTCGACGGCAGCCGGTACCGGGTCGGGCCGGACTCGGCGGGGGCCGACCCGGGCCCGGCCTGTTACCGCAACGGTGGGCCGCTCACCGTCACCGACGCCAACGTGATGCTCGGCCGGATCCAGCCCGGCTACTTTCCCCGCGTGTTCGGCCCGGCCGGCGACCAGCCGCTGGATGCCGAGGTGGTCCGGCGGGCATTCGCCGACCTGGCGGCGGACATCTCCGGGCAGACCCGCGATGACCGCAGCGCGGAGCATGTCGCCGAGGGCTACCTCCGGATCGCGGTCGCCAACATGGCCAACGCGGTGAAGCGGATCTCGGTGCAGAAGGGCCACGACGTCACCGGGTATGTGCTCACCACGTTCGGCGGTGCCGGCGGCCAGCACGCCTGCGCGGTGGCCGACTCGCTGGGCATCCGCACCGTGCTGGTACCGCCGATGGCCGGGGTTCTGTCCGCGCTCGGCATCGGCCTGGCCGACACCACCGCGATGCGGGAGCAGTCGGTGGAGGCCCGCCTGGACGCCGCGGTGATGCGGCGGTTGACCGACGTCGCGGACGTCCTGGAAGCGGCGGCGCGCGCGGAACTGCGGGACGAGGACATCCCGGCCGAGCGGATCCGGGTGAGCCGGCGTGTGCAGCTACGGTATGACGGCACCGACACGGCGGTACCGGTCGAGCTGGCCGAGCTGGACGCCATGCTGGCGGCGTTCGAGACGAACCACCGGCGGACGTACTCGTTCCTGATGGACCGGCCGCTGATCGCCGAGGCGGTCTCGGTCGAGGCGGTCGGGCTGACCGAGCAGCCGGACCTGTCGTACCTGGTGGGTGCCACCGGCGGGGCCGCGCCGGCGACGCCGGTCACCACGGTGCGGCTGCACACCGGCGGGGGGTGGCGGGACGTGCCGCTCTACGAGCGGGAACGCCTGCGGCCCGGTGACACGCTCGGCGGCCCGGCGATCGTGGCCGAGGCCAACGCGACCACTGTCGTGGACGACGGCTGGTCGGCCGCGGTGACGCCGTACGGGCACCTGCTGATGCAACGGGTGCGACCAGGCGCGGCGGCGTCGGACGCGACCACCCGGGTCGACCCCGTGCTGCTGGAGATCTTCAACAACCTCTTCATGTCGATCGCCGAGCAGATGGGTGCCCGGCTGGAGTCGACCGCGCAGTCGGTGAACATCCGGGAGCGGCTGGACTTCTCGTGCGCGCTGTTCGACCCGGACGGCGATCTGATCGCCAACGCCCCGCACATGCCGGTCCACCTCGGCTCGATGGGCGCCAGCGTCAAGGAGGTCATCCGCCGCCGCGGTACCGGCATGAAGCCCGGCGACGTGTACGCCATCAACGACCCGTACCACGGCGGGACCCACCTGCCCGACGTCACCGTCGTCACACCCGTCTTCGGTGCCGACCGGGAGAGGATCCTGTTCTACGTGGCGTCCCGCGGCCACCACGCGGAGATCGGCGGGCTCACCCCCGGCTCCATGCCGGCGACCAGCCGCAACCTGCACGAGGAGGGGGTGCTGTTCGACAACTGGCTCCTGGTCGACGGTGGCCGGTTCCGCGAGGAGGAGACACTGCGGAAGCTCACCGAGGCGCCGTACCCGTCCCGTAACCCGTCCACCAACCTGGCCGACCTGCGCGCGCAGATCGCCGCGAACGTCAAGGGCGTCGAAGAGGTCGGCAGGATGATCGACCACTTCGGCCTCGATGTGGTGCTGGCCTACATGCGGCACGTGCAGGACAACGCCGAGGACGCGGTACGCCGGGTCATCGACGCACTCAGCGACGGCGGGTACCGCTACGAGATGGACTCCGGCGCGGCGATCTCGGTCCGGGTCCGCGTGGATCGCGAGCGCCGCACCGCGACGATCGACTTCGCCGGCACGTCGCCGCAGCTGGAGACGAACTTCAACGCGCCCACGTCGGTGGTGACCGCGGCCGTGCTGTACGTCTTCCGGACCCTCGTCGCCACCGACATCCCGCTCAACGACGGTTGCCTGCGCCCGCTGCGCATCGTGGTGCCCGAAGGTTCGATGCTCGCGCCGACCTACCCCGCGGCCGTGGTCGCCGGCAACGTCGAGACGTCGCAGGCCATCACGGGCGCGCTGTACGCCGCGCTCGGCATCCAGGCCGAGGGATCCGGGACGATGAACAACGTCACCTTCGGAAACGCCCGGCACCAGTACTACGAGACCGTCGCCTCCGGCTCCGGAGCCGGCGACGGGTTCGACGGTGTGCCGGTGGTACAGACCCACATGACGAACTCCCGGCTGACCGACCCCGAGGTGCTGGAGTGGCGGTTCCCCGTGCTGCTCGAGGAGTTCGCCGTCCGGCACGGCAGCGGCGGGGCCGGGCGGTGGCGGGGCGGGGACGGCGCGGTGCGCCGGATCCGGTTCCGCGAGCCGATGACGGTCAGCACCCTGTCCAGCCACCGGCGGGTGCCGCCGTACGGCCTGGCCGGCGGCTCACCGGGCGCGCTGGGAGCCAACCGCGTGCACCGCGCCGACGGCAGCGTTGTCCACCTCGCCGGATGTGACTCGATCGAGGTCGAGCCGGATGACCTGCTGGTGATCGAGACGCCCGGCGGCGGTGGGTACGGCTGAATATTGGCGCTCGCTCAACACCGGTCGAGCAGGGCGCGTACCCGCCGGAGCAGTGCGGCCTCGGAGAACGGCTTCTTCAACAGCGACGCCCCGGCGAGCCGGTCCTGGGTCAGGTACCCGTCGGTGTACCCGGAGATGTACAGCACCCGGCTGTCCGGGCGGATGCCCTGCAACTGGGTGACGAACTGCAGGCCACCCATGCGCGGCATGACCACGTCGGTGATGACGAGGTCGATCGGCCCCTTGTGCCCGTGCGCCACCAGCATCGCCTGGTACCCGTCGTCGGCTTCGAGCACCTGGTACCCCTGCGCCATCAGGAACCGGCGGGTGATCGCGCGTACCCGGTCGTCGTCCTCGACGAGCAGGATCGTCTCGGAGCCGCCGCCCGGCGACTGGTGCGGCGGCGTCTCCGGCTCCGCCTCGGTCTCGGCCGGCGCGGCCGGGAGGTAGATGTCCACGGTCGTACCCTCACCCGGCGTGCTGGCCAGGTTGATCTGCCCACCGCTGTGCTGCACGATCCCGAACACGGTGGCGAGGCCCAGGCCGGTGCCCTTGCCCTGGGGCTTGGTGGTGAAGAACGGCTCGAAGACGCTGGCCTGGATCGCCTCGTCCATGCCCACGCCGGTGTCGCGGATGCGGAGCATGACGTAGTCGCCCGGAGGTACGTCGACGAGCCGGCCGGAGTGGTCGCTGTCGAGGTGCGCGTTGGCGGTCTCGATGCTCAGCACGCCGCCGTCGGGCATCGCGTCCCGCGCGTTGGCGGCGAGGTTGAAGATGATCTGCTCGACCAGGCCGTCGTCGGCCCATACCGGTACCACGTCCTCCGGCAGCCGGGCGGTCAGCTCGATGTCCTCGCCGATCAGCCGCTGCAGCATGGCCTGCACGTTCGCCACGGCCTGGTTGAGGTCGAGCCGGCGCGGGTGCAGGACCTGCTGCCGGGTGAAGGCCAGGAGCTGGTTGGTCAGGTTGGCGGCGCGCCCGCCGGCGTACCGGATGTCCTCGATCTCGGGCCGGCGCGGATCGTTGGGGGCGAGCACCCGCAGCAGGGTCTCGCAGTTGCCGTTGATGATGGTCAGCAGGTTGTTGAAGTCGTGCGCGACGCCGCCGGCCAGCCGGCCGATCGCCTCCATCTTCTGGGCGTGCCGGAGCTGCGCCTCCAGGCTGGCCTGGCGCTCCTCGGCCGCCTCGCGTTCGATCATCTGCTCGGTGAGGATCCGGTTGGCCGTCGCCAGCTCCGTGGTGCGCTCGGCCACCCGCTGCTCAAGCTCGGCGTGCGCGCGCTCCAGGCGGCGGCGCCCGTCCTGGACGGCGGCGACGGCGCGCCGCTCCCGCTGCACGAACAGCACCCCACGCAGGGCGCTGCTCACCTGCTCCTGCATCGCCTCGTAGAGCCAGCCGATCCGCGGGCCCAGCTCGAACAGCACGAAGCCGAGCTGCCCCTCGACCACGAACAGCGGTACGGCCACGATGCTGTACGGCTGCGGCCGGTCGAGGTCGTACGGGGTGAGGAGCGCGGACGGGAACAGCGCCGGGTCGGTGCCCTCGCGGCGCGCACCGTTCTCGTAGGCGAGGACGAGGCGCGCGCTCGCCTGGTCGCCGGTCGCGTCCGGACTGCCGCCGAACCCGTCGACGGACGTGTACACGGCGAGGTGGCAGCCGGGGATGCCGAGCCGCGGCAGCTCGCCCGCCAGGGCGGCGCCCAGCTCCTCGACGTCCCGCGCGGCGATGAGGTGGTACCCGGCCTCGCGTACCGTCTGGTTGCGCTTCTCGTCGAGCAGGTGCCGGTAGTCCGCGAGCCGCTGGGTGGTCTCGTCGAGCAGAAGCCGCACCCGCAGCCAGAGATCCTCGACGAACGCGACGTCGTCGAGGCGGGCCAGGGCGAGCCGGCGCAGCCCGACCAGCGCCCGCCACCAGCGGGTCGGCTCGGCCCCGGCCCGGACGCTGGCGCGGACGCACTCGTCGAGCAGCGGCAGGAACGCCCCCTCGGTCCGGCCGGCGGCATCGTCGAGGAAGGCCGCCACGAGCCGTTCGGCCCAGCCGTCCGGCATGGTCCGCGCGGCGGTGCCCAGCACCGCGCGCAGGTCCGCGGCGACCGCGCCGGGGCCGGCGGCCGGCTCCCGGACGATCCGCTCCCGGCCCGCCGGGGCCGCGTCCGCGTGGGCGGCGAGGAAGCATCCGCAGGAACGGCGCACGACCAGCTCCGTGGGGATGGTCTCCACCGGGGGTACCGGCTGCCCGCGGGCCAGGTCGAGGGCGATCTCCAGGGCCCGGCGGCCCATCCGGGTGAACGGCGCCCGGACTGTGGTGAGTTCGAGGGTACCGGCGTTGATGTGCACCTTGCGGGACACCGCAGCGACCGGCTCGCCGCCGCCGCCGTCCTCGTACCCGAGATCGTGCGTGCGGATGTTGGCGCGGTTGTCGTAGCCGACCACCGCCACGTCGGCGGGGGACCGGATGCCGGCGGCGTCGAGCGCGGCCAGGACGCCGAGCGCGAGGTCGTCGTTCGCGGCCGCGATCGCGCCGGGCGGCTCGGCGAGGCGGTCGAGCATCTTGCCCATGGCCTCGGCGGCGACGTCGGGATCCCAGTTCCACTGCCCCGGCGGGGTGACCAGATCCTGGTCGACGGGTAGCCCGTGCGCGGCGAGGGCATCCAGGTACCCCTGGTACCGCTCCCGCGCGCCGCCGTGGTTGTCCGGGCCGCGGACGAACGCGATCCGGCGCTGGCCGTGTACCTCGATGAGGTGGCTGACCGCCGCCGCCATGCCGCCCCGGTTGTCCATCAGTACCGCCGGCCGGCCGGCCACCGGCCGCTCCACGCAGACGATCGGCACCGGCTCGTACCGCCGCAGGAACCGCTCCAGCTCGGCGTCGGACAGGAGCAAGCCGATCCGGGTCGTCCAGATCACCAGCGCGTCGAGCCGTTCGCCGGGCACCAGGTCGTAGATCGCGTTGGACTTGCGCAGCAGGCGGTCCGGGTGCGACAGCTCGGCGCCCACGAAGCAGATCAGGTCGCAGTCGCTGGCCTGGGCGGCGTCGCTGACGCCCAGCCACTGCTCCTCGCTGTTCTCCATGACGGGACCGCTGGTCACCATGCCGATGACCGGCCGCGATCCGGGCCGTCGTGTCGATCGAGGATGCATGGTCCCCTGTCCCCAGCGCTCCGGCCCCCACTCCGCTGCGACGCTACCGCTGGTGGCGGGTGGGTCGCATCGGCCTCCGGTCCGCCGCGGGAGCCCGGGGAGCCGCGCCGGTCCACCCGTTCCGCCGATGGCGGCGGCCGGAACCCGGACGGCCCACCCGCGTCACGCGCCGGATCGTGCGCGGCGCTACGAACCTACGTGGGCACCTGCTCGCGGAGCTGCCGGTCGAGGCTCACCGCGGCGCGGATCAGGGCGAGGTGGCTGAACGCCTGCGGGAAGTTGCCGATCTGTTCGCCGGTGGGCGCGATCTCCTCCGAGTACAGGCCGAGCCGGCTGCCGTAGGTCAGCATCTTCTCGAAGGTGAGCCGGGCGTCGTTGAGGCGTCCCGACCGGGCGAGCGCCTCGACGTACCAGAACGTACAGATCGTGAAGGTGCCCTCGGAGCCGCGCAGGCCGTCCGGTGAGGCGCTGGGGTCGTACCGGTACACCAGGCTGTCGGAGACCAGCTCCTGATCCATCGCGCGCAGCGTCGACTGCCACATCGGGTCCATCGGCGAGATGAACCCGACCAGCGGCATGTACAGCAGTGCGGCGTCCAGGACGTCGGTCGCGTAGTGCTGCACGAACGCCTCGCGCTTGGGGTGGTACCCC
>JBKPCQ010000003.1:0-7974 GCA_046727455.1 Actinomycetota bacterium
GCCGGTGGTCTGGGTGATCCGGGTCAGCTCGGGCCGGCTGACGTCGGTACCGATGCCCAGCGCCACGACCTGTACCGGCCGCTTCGGGTCGGCGATCTTCTGCAGCTCCGTGACGAGCTGGTCGAGCGTGAGCCCGCCCGGATTGTCGTTCTGCCCGTCGGTCATCAGGATGACCGAGTTGATCTTTCCTGGATCCCAGGTCGCCTGTACCGCCTTGTAAGCGGCGAGCGTGGTGTCGTACAGCCCGGTGTCGCCGTGCGAGGCCTGGATCCCGGCGAGCGCGGCGCCCAGTTGGTTGCGCTGGCCGGCCAGCGGCCCGATCGGTACCAGCTCCTTGTACGGCGTGTTCCCGTCCAGCTTGGTGGAGAAGATCCACAACCCGACCGACCAGGAGTCGTCGAACAGGCTCAAGCCGCCGGCCGCCGCCTTGACCAGCACCTGTTCCCGGGTGGCGTTACCCGCCGTCGGTACCGGGGTCAGCATCGACCCGGACACGTCGATCACGGCGAGCAGGCGGCCCGGCTGGGTCACCGCCGTCCACGACGACAGCGTCTGCTGGATCAGGCCCGCATCGGCCGCCGGGGCGGCGGGAATCGGTCCGGCCGGCGCGCCGGTGAGCGCGGCGAAGCCGGTACCGGTGGTGCCGTCGGCGCTGCGCAGCCCGTGCGTGGCCAGTGCGGCGCTGAAGGCCGGGCCGGTCAGCGCCCGGCGGAGCCGTTCGGCCGCGGCGGCCACCTCGGGGCGGTTGCCGGGCAGCACCACATACGGATAGTCCAGGGGCGCCGGGGCGGGGTCGAGGAACACCGCGGCCAGCGGTACCGGCGGTTGGGCGGCGTTGTACTTGATCACTGCCTGCTCCGGCAGCGGTGCCGCGGACAGGCCCGACGCGACCGTCGCGGAGTCGGCGGCACGCGGGAACCGGCCGAGCAGGTCGTCGCGTACCGTGGACCGGCCGACCGCCAGTGCGCGCAGTGCCGCCACGGTGGCCTCCTGGGCGTTGGCGCCGCCACCGGCTGCGGCGGAGCGGAGGGCGAGCAGGCCGGACAGGCCCGACGCGTCGCGGCCGGGCTCGACGATGCCGGTCTTCATGCCGCCGCCGGTCGTCATCCGCTGGAGCAGTGCGGCCCAGGTGAGCTTGGCCTTCGGCCAGCCGAGCGCGGCGGCCACCGGCTGCGGCATGGCGAGCACCACCGGGCTCTCCGCGACCGAGGCGGCCTCGGCGGGGACCAGGTCGCCGCCGACCGCGCGGACCCTTTGCAGCCAGGTCGACGAGTCCGGGATCCACACGTGCGGTACCTGCGCCTTGCCGTTGGCCTGCCCCAACCCGGTCAGGGTGGCGCCGCGCTGTCCGGCGACCGCGGCCGCGACGTCGGCCGGCTCCTGCTCGTCGACGGTGATCGAGACGCAGGTACCGTTCAGCGGTGTGGCCGACCAGTCACCGGCGGTGGCCCGGACCGCGGGCGCGATCTCCGGGGCCGCGGCGATCGCCAGGCTCAGCCGGGAGACGCAGGAGGGGGAGTTGAGCAGCCGGTACCCGCCCCAGCCCGCGAGCGCGGCCAGCAGCACGACGGAGACCAGGCCGGCGACGATGCCCGCGGACGGGCGCGGATTGCGGTGTCGGCCTGTCACGGGACCAAGTGTCCGGACTCCGCTGAGCGATTGCCATGTCTGTTTGGCCGAAAGTTACTCACGAGCATTGTTCGTGTTAGCGAGACGTAACGGTGATATTTCTGTCCGTGTCAGCCTACCGCGACACGCCGGACGATTGCCCGTAATGCCTCTTCAACCTCATCTATCGGGCGTTCCGGCGTAAACACCAGCCAGTCCACCGCGACCACCAGACCAACCCCGAAAAGGGCGGAGGAGGCGAGGCGGACATCCAGGTCGGCCGGGAAGTCCCCCGAGTCGACTCCGGCCTGGATGACCGAGGCGATCACCGCGATCGCCTCCTCGCGCAGCACCCGCAGCGTCTGCTGCCACTCCCGGTTGGTCCGCCACATCTCCGAAAGCAGAAGCTGGGTGAAAGCCCGGTACCGCTGGATGTACTCCAGCTCGGCCCGGATCAGCGCGGCCACCGCCTCGCGCGGCGGCTGCCCCTCGACGACCTCCCGGAACCGGGCGGTCAGCAGCCCCACCCCGTGCCGCAGCAGCTCCTCGAAGAGGGCCGGCTTGGACGGGAAGTTGTAGTACACGGTCCCCTTGGCCACTCCGGCGCGCTCGGCGATGTCGTCGACCGTGGTCGCCGAGTACCCGCGCTCGGCGATCAGATCCACCGCGGCCTCGTAGAGCTTCTGCCGGGTGTCCTCCCGGCGCCGGGTCCGGCCGTCCATCAACACTCCTACATCACCAGCTCCGGGTGCAGCACGCGGGGCGTGAGCACGCGGGCCCGCCAGGCCGCGACCGTGGTCAACCCGAAGGCCGCCGCCGCGAAGCCGGCGAGGACAAGACACCCCACGACGACGGTACCGGTCGAACCGCCGTCGATGAGGTGGCGCAGGCCGTCCACGACGTAGGACATCGGCAGGTACGGGTGGATCGCCGCGAAGAAGGCCGGCGAGGTCTGCACCGGATAGGTACCGCCGGACGCGGTGAGCTGGAGCATCAGCAGCGCGAGCGCGGCCAGCCGCCCGGCCGGCCCGAGCCGGGCGCCGAGCCACTGCACCAGCGCCGTGAACGTGAGCGCCGCGAGCAGCAGGTACCCGACCGTCGCGACCGCGTGTACCGGCCGCAGGCCCAGGGTCAGGTACAGCACCGTGTAGAGCAGCAGCGCCTGCGCGACCCCGATCACCACGGCGGGCAGCCAGCCGGCCAGCGCCACCTTGGACGGGCGCGCCCCGGACAGGACGTGCCGCAGGTTGACCGGGCGCAGCAGCATGTACGTGATCATCGCGCCCACCCACAGCGCCAGCCCGATGAAGTACGGCGCGAACCCGACCCCGTACGTCCCGGCCGGGTGCCGCACCTGCCGCCGCAGGTCCACCGGGTCGGCCAGTACCCCGGCCCGCGCCGCGATCCCGTCCCGGTCGTACCCGGGGATCCGCGCGGCGCCGTCGGCGAGCCCGCTGGCGAGCTGGTCCGCGCCCGACTGGAGGGACGACAGCCCGCCCGCCAACCGGTGGGTACCGGCGTCCAGCGTGGACAGTCCGTCGTCCAGTTGCCGGGCACCGGTCGACAGTCGGTAGAGCCCACCCGCGAGTCGCACGGCACCGTTGTGCGCGTCGGTCGTCCCCTGGTGCAGCCGGTCCGCTCCCCGCGCCAACCGGTTCAGCCCGTCGGCGAACCCGTCCACCCGCGAGCGTGCCGCCGCGACGTCGTCGGCCAGGTGCGGGGCGTCCACCGCGAGCTTGCGGGCGTCCGCCGAGACCTGGGAAAGCCGGGTGCGCAGCTGGTCCAGCCCGGCGGCGTCGATCCGGTCCCGTACGCCGGTCGCCGCGCCCACCGCCGCGTCCGCCGCGCTCCGGGCCGCCTTCACGTCCGGGTCGTCCGCCAGCTCCGGGTGGGCGCTGACGAGCGCGGCCAGCCGGTCCCGTACCTCCGTCGCCCGGGTCACCGCCTGGTCCGCCAGGCCGGGCAGGGCCTGGAGGTTGCCGGCGATCGCGTCGGCGCCGTCAGCGATCGCGGTGGCGGCCTGGGCGATCGCCGGCCCGTTCGCGCGCAGTACCGGCTCCACCCGGTCGGCCGCGGAGTCCACTGTGGACTTCAGGACCTGCCCGGCAGCCGCCGCCTCAGCGGTACCGTCGGCGAGCTGCGCGGCTCCGGCGTCCAGCGTGGCCAGCCCGCCGGCCAGCCGGTCGGCTCCGGAATGCGCGACGGCCAGCCCGGCGGCGAGCTGGTCCGCTCCGGCCTTGGCCCGGTCGGCACCGTCTGCGAGCTGGCCGGCGCCGCCGTGCGCCCGGTCCGCGCCGTTCGCGAGCTGGCCGGCGCCGTCAGCCGCCTGCCGCGTCTGGTCCTTCAGATCGGTGAAGCCGATCAGCATCCGGTCGAAGTACCGCGCCGCCGCGCTGTGCCCGGCGGCCGCCCGGATCTCGGTGAAGGCGCCGCGGGCCAGCAGCCCGGACAGGTAGTTGGTGGCGTCGTCGTCGACGACCTCCAGCCGCGCGCGGGTCGGGGCGGTCGCCGGGTCGGGTGCGCCGGCCAGGTCCGCGGAGAAGTCCGCCGGGACGCGCAGGATCAGGTGGTACCGGCCGGCTTCCAGCCCGCGCTCCGCCTCCCCCTCGTCCGTGCGGTGCCAGCCGAAGACGTGCCGGTCCTGGAGCTGGTCGGCGAGGTCCTGCCCGGCATGGACGGTGGTACCGTCCGGGGCGCGCGCCGGCCGGTCCTCGTTGACCAGGGCTACCGGAATCCTGTCCAGGTTCCCGTACGGGTCCCAGAACGCCGCGAGGTACAGCGCCCCGTACAGCAGCGGGATCACCGCCAGTACCACCAGTGCCGCGGCGGTCAGCCGGCCCCGCAGGAACCGGCGCAGTTCAAAGCGGGCCAATCTCACCGGTGCGCCTCCATCGCGTATTCGGTCGTGGGTCCCGTGGGCTCGCGGCAGGCGACGACGACCGCGTACCCCTGGTCGGCCAGGTCGGCCAGTGTCTGCCACAGTTCTTCGCGCTCCACGGTGGACAGTCCGAGGTCCACGTCGTCGGCGACCACGAGCGCCGGCTCGCCGATCGTGGCCAGCCGGAGCATCAGCCGCTGGCGCTGGTACGGCGTCAGGTCCCGGCCGAGGGTGGTCGGGTCGACACCCGGGTCGAGGACACCGGATCCGCCTTGCCCGAGCAGGAGCCGCCGCTCCCGGACGTGCTCGGCGGCGGTCAGGCCGGATTCGGGTTCGTTGATCCGGGGAACGAGGCCGATCCCCGCGTGGCCGGCCACCCGCCTGGTGCCCTCGGTGGTGCGGAAGGCACCGGCGAGCGCCAGCAGGAGGGAGGTCCGCCCGCTACCGGACGGTCCGGTCAGCGCCACGAACCCACCCGGCTCGACGTCGAGGTCGACGTCTCGGAAGACCCAGCCGCGCCGGGTACGCAGGCCGAGCCCCTGTGCCGTCAAGACCGGCATGGTCGCCTCCTAGTTTCTAGACTGACTAGTCAGTCTAGAAACTTTCCCCGGGGCGCGCAAGTCCGCACCATGTGGAGCTGGACGGTCAGCCGTAGTAGTGACCAGGGCACCGCTGCGTGACCTGGGCGGGCTGGAGGCCGACGGCGTCGTCGGCCAGAAGACGGGGGACGCGCCGCTGTCGCTGGAGTTCGCGGTCGGCCTCCAGAACATTGTCGGTACCGGGTTCTAGCATCTCCCCGTGGTCACCGAACTGCGGGTGCACGGGGTCACCGGGATGCCGGCCGAACGGATGCTCGACCGGCCGCTGCTGCACCAGGTGGCTGGTGACAGCGGTGCCGGGTTCTTCCGGCCCCGGCCGGAGTACGACGCCACGACCGGACCGGGCGGGGCCGAGCTGGAGGCGTACCGGTGGGGCAACCTGACCTCCGGCGCGGCCAGCCGCGCGCTGTGGCTGCTGCTCCTGCCGTTGATGCTCGCCAACGGGGCGATGTGGCTGCGGCCACCAGCGGGTAGCTCGGGCGCGTTTCTCACCCGTACCCTCTGCCGGATCTTCGCCGGGGCGCTCACCGCCACCTTCGTCCTGGCGGCCGTGGGCGTCGCGGTCGACCTGGTCGGCTGGCAGTGCGCCGGACCCGACACCACGTGCGCCGCCCGGCGACCCTGGCTGGCGTTCCTCAGCAGCGGGTTCTTCTCGCCGCCGGGCCGCCGGATGGCGGTGACCGCGCTCGCTCCGGCCGCCGCGATCGGCCTGCTGTGGTATCTCGGCGCGCTCACCTGGAGCCGGTACGAGGGTTTCCTGGCGCCGTTCGAGGCCGGCGGCGACGTCCTGCAGGCCCGCGGCTTCTGGCGCACCGCGCAGCTCACCAGCCGGTTGCGGAACCTGCACCTCGCGGTCGCGTTCGCGACACTGTGCGTGCCGCTGCTCGCGGTGCTCGCCCCGCACGACCACCGCGCCGCCGGCTGGGTGCTCGGCGCGGCGGCCGTGCTCGTGCTGGCCGCCTGCCTGGTCGCGCTGTGCCTGCCGGGCATGGTGCAGCGGGACCAGGTCCCCGGCTGGGCCCCCGCGCTGGCCCACTGGCTGCGCAGCGTCGCGCTGCTGCTGACGGCGGCCACCCTGGGGTACGCGATGCTGCCCCGGCCGGCCTGGACCAGCAGCGGCGGCCTTCCGGGATACTCCACCGGGATCGCGGTGGTCTTCGCCGCTCAGGTCGTGCTCCTGATGGTGCTGGCGGTGGTGGTGCTCGTCCAGCGCGCACCGGGCCAGTACCTGCTCGGGCTGGGTGCTCCGGTGCTCGCCTCGCTCGGGCTGTTGGTGGCGGCCGCGTTCAGCGCGGGCGTCATGTTCCTGGTCGCCGACATCCTGAACGCCTCCGCCGAGCCGGCGCTGACCCGGCCGCCCGCGCCGCTCATCCCGCCGCCGGCCCTGTACTGGGCCTCAGTCGACGTGGTCATCGGTACCGTATCGGTGGCGTCGGCGGCACTGGTCGGCTGGCTGTGGATCCTGCCTCGGCTGCGCGCCGAGGCGGCGGCGACGACCGACGCGGACTTTCCCGGCCAGCGCGCGAGCGACCCGGCCCGGGCGTCCGCGATCGACCTGGCCATCGCCCTCGCCCGCCTGACCGACCACAGCGGGCCGCTGCTCGCCTGGTGGTACACGCCGTTGGCGGTGGCCTCGACGGTGTTCGCCGGCCTGGCGCTGGCGGGCGTCACGCCGGTCGAGCTGGCCCCCGCCGGTACCCCCGCCGAGCGGGTGCTCGGCGCGGTCACCTACACCGGTACCGTGCTGATCGGCATCGGCACGATCCTCCTGATGATCCTGGGCGCGGTCGCCTACCGGTACCAGTGGGTCCGCCGCATCGTGGGGGTCGCCTGGGACATCGGCACGTTCTGGCCACGCACCTCGCATCCGCTCGCCCCGCCCTGCTACGCCGCGCGGGCCGTGCCCGAGCTGGTGACCCGGGCCACCTGGCTGGCCGGCCCGGAGGGCGGCGGTGGCGTCATCCTGTCGGGGCACAGCCAGGGCTCGGTCCTGCTCGCCGCCGCGGTGCTCCAGCTACCGCACCCGGCGCTGCCCGGCATCGCCCTGCTCACCTACGGCTCCCCGCTGCGCCGCCTGTACGCCCGGTTCTTCCCCGCGTACGTCGACCAGGCCATGTTGGACGCGGTCGCCGACCGCATCGGCGACCGATGGGTCAACCTGTGGCGGGACACCGATCCGATCGGTGCGGTGACCGCACCCCCCGGCGAGGACCGGCGCTTCGTGGATCCCCTCGCGTTCGGCATCCCGCGCGGGGACACGGTGTACCCGCCGATCCACGGCCACATCTCGTACGAGTCGGATCCGGCCTACGGCCAGGCCGTCAGCGACCTGACCGCCCGCGTCACGAGCGGCTGACCTGCATGAGGAATTCGGCGTTGCTGGTCGTCTTGCGGAGCCCGTCGAGGAGCTGTTCGATGGCGGCCGGGCTGCCCTGGGTCTGCAACGCCCTGCGCAGCCGCCGCACGACGGCCAGCTCGTCCGGTGCCAGGAGGATCTCCTCCATGCGGGTGCCGGACGGGTCGATGTCGATGGCGGGGAACACCCGCTTCTCGGCCGTCCTCCGGTCCAGCTTCAACTCCGCGTTGCCGGTCGACTTGTACTCCTCGAACAGGACCGTGTCGCCGGTGGAGCCGGTCTCGACCATGGCGGTCGCGATGATGGTCAGCGAGCCGCCGTCCTCGATGTTGCGGGCGGCTCCGAGGATGCGCTTGGGGGGGTACAGGGCGGCGGCATCGATGCCACCGGCGAGGATCCGGCCGGATGCCGGCGAGGCGTTGTTGTACGCCCGACCCAACCGGGTGATCGAGTCCAGCAGCACCAGCACATCGTGGCCGAGTTCGACCAGCCGCTTGGCCCGCTCGATCGACAACTCCGCCACCGTCGTGTGA
>JBKPCQ010000004.1:0-4657 GCA_046727455.1 Actinomycetota bacterium
CGCTACGCCCGGCCCGCTGGCCGACACCGGGACCGCCCGGTCACCGGCGGCGCGGGGCGGCGGGTCGCTGCCCGGGGCGGACCGCGCGTTCTTCGAGGAGCGGCTGGGGCACGACCTGCGCGCGGTCCGGATCCACCACGACGCCGACGCGGCCGGGCAGGCCGGGGTGCTGAACGCGCGGGCGTTCACCGTGGGTACCGATATCTATCTGGGCCGGGATCAGCCGCGTCCGGGCACGGCCGCGGGCCGCCACCTGCTGGCCCACGAGCTGGCGCACGTGGTGCAGCAGGGGTCCGCGCTGGCCGTCCAATGCCAGGAGGTACCGGACGAGCTGCGCGCGACGCCGGACTACCGAGACCTCACCGACGAGGCGTTGCACCAGCGCCACGACTGGATCCTGGAGGTCCTCAAGCAGTTCACGCAGAGCACGCCGGACAGCGCGTTGCTGGAGCGGCAGGCCGCCGAGATCGCCACCGAGCTGGCCAGCCGGGCCGCCCTCGCCGCCGGGCGGACGTTCCGGGACGAGGACATCGAGCGGGCCCGGGCGTACTTCATCCGGAACGCCCGGAACGAGAAGGACTCCTGCATCGTCGCGTTGAACAAGGGGCTCAAGGCGGTGACCGGCGACGCCGCCCTGCCGACGACGCCCCGCAGCATCGAGGCGACCATGGCGAAGGTCATCGAGAGCGGCCACGCCGAACCGCCGGAGGAGATCGCCTTCCAGGCGGCCAACGGGCGGATCACCCGCGGCGGGGCGCGGCCGGAGAAGCTCGACCAGAGCGTGTGGCAGACCCTGCGCGACCTGGCCGAGGGCGACCCGGGCTGGAGCGTGTTCACGATGAGCCTGCTCGACGGATACCACAGCGTGACCCTCACTCTCGACGCGCGCGACCCCGCCGACCCGCACGTGTACTGGTCCGACCAGTGGCACTCGAAGGGCGGCTGGAAGGAGTACAAGCAGGACACGCTGGACGCCGAGGTGACCCGGCTGGTCCAGGGGTGGTGGGACGCGCAGGAAGAGGGCCACAAGCACACCACGGTCGTGCGGGTCTGGCGCATCCGCGCCAAGGCCGCTCCCTGACGGGAGCTACCGCCGCGCGGCGGCCAGGGTGGCGCGCAGGACGGCGGCGTCGACCTGGACCCCGTCGCCGGCGCTACCGGCCGGCCCGAAGTAGATGACGCCGTACGCCGGGGCGTCGGGCTGGAAGCGCCACCCTTCGGCGAGCCTGCCGGCGTCCACCGCGTCGTACCCGATCGCGTCGAGGAACGCGGTCACCGCCGCCTTCGCCCCGGCGTCGTCGCCGGCGATGGGCAGCGCGCTGCGGTCCGCCGCGCCCGCCGGCCGGGCCAGCGACGCCAGGTGCCTGAAGTAGATGTTGTTGAACGCCTTGACCACCTTCGCGGTCGGCAGGTGCCGCTGGAGCACCTCGCTGCTCGTGGAGGACCCGTCGTCCACCTCGGCGAGGTGCCCGTCGCGCTGCGGGTAGTAGTTACACGTATCGATGACAACCGTGCCGGCCAGCGGCTCGACGGGCACCGACGGGTACGCCCGGACGGGGATGCTCACGACCACCAGGTCGCCGGCCGCGGCGGCCTCGGCCGGGGTGCCGGCCCGCGCCCGGGAGCCCAGTTCGTCCACGAGTTCCTTCAGGGTCTCCGGTCCGCGCGAGTTGCTCAGCACCACGTCGTACCCTGCCGCGACGGCCAGCCGCGCGACGGTGCCGCCGATGTTTCCGCTGCCGATCAGTCCAACCGTTGTCATGTCCCGGCCCAACCCCACCGGACCGCCGGGCATTCCCCTAGTGCGCGACGAGCGTCAGCTCGAAGGAGTACCGCGAGGCCCGGTACACGTGGCTGCCGTACTCCACGGCCCGCCCCCCGTGGTCGTACGCGGTGCGGGTCATCGCGAGCAGCGGCGCGCCGCGCGGCTCGCCGAGCAGCCGGGCCTCGGTGGCGTTGGCCTTGCGGGCCCCGATGGTCTGGTCGGCCATCCGGACCTGTACCCCGAAGTCGCGCAGCGCCTGGTAGAGCCCGCGCTGGCCGAGCAGTTCGGGGGTGAGCTCGGCCACTCCGGCCGGCAGGTAGTTGCGCATGATGGCCAGCGGCTCGTCGAGGGCGTACCGCAGCCGCTCGATCGCGATGATCTCGGCGTCGGCGGGCAGGTGCAGCGCCGCCGCGATGTCGTCGGGGGCGGGTACCCGCCTGAAGGACAGCACGTCGGTGCGCGGCTGGCGGTGCGCCCGTTCGAGGTCGTCGTAGAGGCTGGTCAGCTCGACCTGGCGGCGTACCCGGGTCCGCGCCACCTGGGTCCCCACGCCGCGCTTGCGGATCACCAGGCCCCGGTTCACCAGGTGCTGGATGGCCTGGCGCATGGTCGGCCGGGACAGGCCGAGCTGGTCGGCGAGGGCGATCTCGTTCTCCAGCCGCGTTCCGGGCGGCAGCTCGCCGGACTCGATCAGCTCCTGGAGGCGCTGGGCCACCTGGAAGTACAGCGGCACCGGGCTGGACCGGTCCACGCGGATCAAGGGCCCTACGGGTTGCACGGCGGCTCCTCGAGGTGACACGTCGGACCCTACCACGCCGTTGCCACAACGTCGTTATGTCCTGACAAAATGTTGACGCGGCTCCGGCCGGGAGATAGAACAGTCCCCATGCGGATCGGTCTCGTCGGCGCCGGCCGGATCGGCGCGTTCCACGCGCGGACGCTCAGCCGCCTGCCCGGCATCGACCGGGTGGTCCTCACCGATGCGGATCCGGACCGGGCGCGGACCGTCGCGGCCAGGGTCGGTGCCGAGGTCGCCGACACGGCGGCGGACGTCATGGCGTCCGGCGTGCGCGGCGTCGTGATCGCCGCGCCGACGTCGGCGCACGCCGAGCTGGTCTGCGCCGCGGCAGCGGCCGGCCTGCCGGTCTTCTGCGAGAAGCCGATCTCGCCGGAATTGCCCGGCACCCGCAAGGTCCTCGACGAGGTCCAGCGGGCCGGGGTCGCGCTCCAGGTCGGCTTCCAGCGCCGCTTCGACCCCGGGTACCGGGCGGTCCGGTCGGCCGTCGTCGAGGGCCGGCTCGGCTGGCTGCACACGGTGCGCGCGTACACCGCCGACCCGGTGCCGCCGCCGGCCGGGTACCTCGCCACGTCGGGCGGCATCTTCCGGGACTGCTCGGTGCACGACTTCGACGTCGTCCGGTGGATCACCGGCCGCGAGGTGGTCGAGGTGTACGCCACCGGGGCCAACCGGGGCGGGTGCTTCTTCGCCGAGGCCGGCGACGTGGACACCGGCGTCGCCGTGCTCACCCTCGACGACGGCACGCTCGTCACGTGCGGCGCGACCCGGTACAACGGCGCGGGGTGCGACGTGCGGCTGGAGGTCTGCGGCTCGGTCGGCACGCTGGTCGCCGGGCTGGACGACCGCGCGCCGCTGGTCTCGGCGGAGGTGGTCGGGTGGCCGGCCGACTCCCCGTACCGCGACTTCATGGACCGCTTCCACGACGCCTACGTGGCCGAGCTGGCCGCGTTCCGGGACGTCGCCGAGGGTCTCGCGGACAGCCCCTGCACCGGCGCCGACGCGCTGGAGGCGCTGCTCGTCGCCGAGGCGGCCGAGCTGTCCCGCCGGGCCGGGCGCCCGGTCCGGATCGCGGAGGTACGCGCGTGATGAACGTGGCCGGGGCGCCCATCTCGTGGGGCGTGTGCGAGGTACCGGGCTGGGGGTACCAGCTCGACGCGGACCGGGTACTCGACGAGATGCGCGCGGTCGGGCTCGCGGCGACCGAGTTCGGACCCGACGGTTTCCTGCCCGCCGCACCTCGCGCGAAGGCGGAAACCCTTGCGGCGCACGGCCTGCGCGCGGTCGGCGGGTTCGTCCCCGTGGTGCTGCACGACCCGGACCACGACCCGGGGCCGGAGGTCGACGCGGCGCTGGACGGGTTCGTGGCGGCCGGCGCCGGTACCCTCGTGCTGGCCGCCGCGACCGGCGGGCACGGGTACGACACCCGGCCCGCGATCCGCGCCGCCGGCTGGCGCACGCTGCTCGCGAACCTCGACCACCTCGCCGGGCGGGCGGCCGAGCGCGGGGTCACCGCGACGCTGCACCCGCACGTCGGCACGATGGTCGTGCGCGCGGACGAGGTGGCCCGGGTGCTCGACGGCTGCTCCGTGCCGCTCTGCCTCGACACCGGCCACCTGCTGGTCGGCGGTACCGACCCGGCCGAGCTGGCGCGTGACGCGACCGACCGGATCGCGCACGTGCACCTCAAGGACGTCGACGCCGGGATGGCGGAGCGGGTCCGGGCCGGCGCGGCCGGCTACGGCGAGGCCGTCCGGGCCGGCATGTACCGGCCGCTCGGCGCGGGCGACGTCGACGTGGCGGCGATCGTCGCCACGCTCGCCGCCGCCGGGTACCCGGGCTGGTACGTCCTGGAGCAGGACACCGTGCTCACCATCGAGCCGCCGCCCGGCGCCGGCCCGGTCGCGGACGTGCGCGCGAGCCTGGAGTATCTGCGCACGGTGTCCTGACAGCTACATTTTGGCGGCGGCGGCGCGGAGGTTCTCCGCGGCGATGGCGAGGCCTTCCAGGCGGGAGTAGCTGGCGTCCTCGTGTTCGATGTTGACCGCCATGTCGGGGTCGATCTCGGCCAGTGCGCGGAGGAACTCGTACCAGTA
>JBKPCQ010000005.1:0-8400 GCA_046727455.1 Actinomycetota bacterium
GCCGCGCGGGTTCGACCGCGGTGACCGGCCGCGCGGGTTCGACCGCGGTGACCGGCCGCGGGAGGGGTACCGGCGCGACGACGACCGCCGGCCCCGCCGATTCGATTCCGACGACCGGGGGCCGGGGCCGCGGCGGTTCGAGGACCGTGACCGGCCGCGGGGATACGACCGGCCGGGCCGGTTCGAGCCGGGCGAGCGGCCGCGTCGCCCCGAGGATCGGCCGCCGCGGTTCGAGGGTGGGGTTGGGGTTCGGCCGGCGCCGCGGCGGTTTGACGACCGGGACCGGGACCGGCCGGGAGGGCGGCGGTTCGAGGCGGGGGATCGGGATCGGCCGCGGCGGTTTGACGATCGCGACCGGGACCGAGACCGATCGGCGCCGCGCCGGTTCGAGGCCGGCGACCGGCGCGCGCGGGACCGGGACGGTGAGCGTGAGCCGCGCGACAGCGGACCCGAGCTGACCGACGACATCAGCGCCGACGACCTCGACGGCGAGGTACGGGCGGAGCTGCGCTCCCTGGCCCGGCCAACGGCCGAGCGGGTGGCCCGGCACCTGGTGGCCGCGGGGCGCCTCGTCGACGAGGATCCCGCGCTCGCGCTCGCCCACGCGATCGCCGCGCGGCGGCTGGCGCCGCGGATCGCGGCGGTGCGGGAAGCGGCCGGGATCGCCGCCTACCACGCCGGGGACTGGGCGGCCGCGATCGCCGAGCTGCGCGCGTACCACCGGATGACCGGCCGGCAGACCCACCTCGCGGTGATCGCCGACTCCGAGCGGGCGCTGGGCCGGCCGGCCAAGGCGATCGACATCTTCCGGTCGGCCGACCGGGGCCAGCTTGGTACGGCCGAGGCGATCGAGCTGCTGGTGGTCGCGTCCGGTGCCCGGCGGGACCTGGGCCAGCAGGAGGCGGCGGTCGCCATGCTCCAGGTCCGCGAGCTGGCCCAGGACGGGCCGTGGTCGGCGCGGCTCCGGTACGCGTACGCGGACGCGCTGCTCGGGATCGGGCGCGCCGAGGAGGCGCGGGAGTGGTTCGCACGCGCGGTCGAGGCGGACGACGACGGTACCACCGACGCGGCGGAGCGGCTGCTCGAACTCGACGGCGTGCGGCTGGACGACGAGGACGACGAGGACGACGAGAAGGACGAGAAGGACGAGGAGCCCGAGTGAGTGGCCCCGCCCTTGTCGACGGGTACGACCTGGTGATCCTCGACCTCGACGGGGTGGTGTATCTGGGCCCGGAGCCGGTACCGGGCGCGGTCGAGGCGGTCAACCGGCTGCACGGGCGGGGTGCCCCGCTCGTCTACGCGACCAACAACGCCGCCCGGCGGCCGGAGGAGGTCGCCGCGCACCTGGCCGACCTCGGCATCCCGACCCGTCCGGAAGAGGTACAGACGTCACCCCAGGCGGCTGCGGCCCTGCTCGCCGAGCGGCTGCCCGCGGGCAGCACGGTACTGGTCGTCGGTACCGACGCGCTGTCCACCGAGGTGGCCTCCGCCGGGCTGAAACCGGTGTCCAGTGCCGACGAGCGGCCGGTCGCCGTGGTGCAGGGGTACGGGCCGCGGGTGGGCTGGCCCGAGCTGGCCGAGGCGAGTGTCGCGGTGCGGGCCGGGGCGCTCTGGGTGGCGACGAACGCCGACCGTACCCTCCCGTCGCCGCGCGGGCCGCTGCCCGGCAACGGCGCCCTCGTCGCGGCGGTGGCCACCGCGCTCGGCCGGGGCCCGGACGAGGTGGTGGGCAAGCCGGCGCCGGCGCTGTTCCAGCGGGCCGCCGAGCGTAACGGCGCGCACCGGCCGCTGGTCGTCGGGGACCGGCTGGACACCGACATCGCGGGCGCCCGGCGGGCCGGGATGGACAGCCTGCTGGTACTGACCGGGGTCAGTACCCCGGCCGACCTGTGCCGAGCGCCGCCGGAGCGGCGGCCGACGCACGTCGGCTGGAACCTGGCCGCGCTGTTCGCGACGGACAGCGGCCCGGAGGGCTGGCGGGTACGGCCGCGGGACGGCGACGTCGAGCTGGCTGGTTCCGGTACCGCCGATGGTGCGTTGCGGGCGGTGTGTGCCGCCGCCTGGGCGGGCAGCGTGACCACCGCGCAGGCCACCGCTCTGCTACAGCAGTTTGCGTAGCTTCAGCAGGTCGAACGGGTTGGCTTTGATGGCGATCCGGCCGGACGTCCACGCTTTGGTGAGGTCGAGCTTGCCGGCGACCAGGGCGAGCAGGTCGTCGCTGGTGGTGGTCAGCCGGATCTTCGCGCCCGGGTCGTCGCCGTCGGCGATGTCGATCAGTCGGCCGCCGGTGAGCCGCCCGTGGAAGGACACGCCCAGGTCGCGGATCGTGCAGGCGAGGGGTCGGTCCAGGTCGACCGGGCTGTTGTTCTCCCCGGCGTGGGCCTCCAACCGGGCGGCGAGCCTGTCCAGCGCCGCCCGGCACTCCTCGACCGTTGCCATCTCCACTCCTGTCGTGAACGTGTGGTGTCCGCGACGGGGACGGTACCGCACCGGTGCTCGCCGCGCGCCTTGTAGCGTGGTGCCCTGGGTCCGAATCCGCGGACCCCCGATACGTCCAACGAGGTGCGAGTCATATGGTGCGGCGGGAGGAGATCCGCGCGATGCAGGACGCGTGGCGGGCATACCTGGACCTGGCGCTCGGGCTGACCGAGACGTCCCGCAAGAGGGCCACGAAGGTGGTCAAGAAGGTGGTCGGGCGCGGCGGCGTGACCGCCGAGCAGCTCCAGTCGATGGCCGAGGAACTGGTCACGACGAGCGTGGCGAACCGGGAGGCGCTGACCCGCCTGGTGCGCTCCGAACTGGAGCGGGCGCTGAGCCGCGTCGGGCTCGCCACGATGGACGAGGTCAACGCGCTGAACGCCCGGGTACTGGAGCTGGAGAAGCAGTTGGCGGAGGCCCGGGCGGGCGACTCCGGCGCGCCGCCGGTGGCCGCCGCCCCGGTGCGGAGGGTCGCGAAGCGGGCGCTGGCTCCGGTCGACTCGACCCCGGTCGTGCCGGCTCCGGTGACGCCCGCGCCGGCCACGTCGGCGCCGCCGGAGGCGCTGACCGAACGGGTACCCGCAGCTCCGGCGGTGAAGAAGGTGGCCGCGCGGAAGGCGCCCGCCAAGAAGGTGGCGGCAAGCGCGGCTCCGGTGAAGAAGGCGGCCGTCGCGAAGAAGACCGCGGCGAAGAGGGCGCCCGCAAGGAAGGCGACGGAGCAGCCGTGACCGCGCCGGAGCCGGCTGCCCCGGACTCGCCCGAGCCGGCGGCCGGGACGGGGCATCCCGGCGTGGACGCGGCCCTCGCCGGGCTGGCTGGGACCGCCGATCTGGCTCCGGCGGAGCAGGTGGCCGCCTACGAAGAGGCGCACCGGGCGCTGACGCAGACCCTCGCCGGTATCGACGAGAGCTGATGGTGCGCCGTACCCGGCTGGATGCCGAGCTGGTCCGGCGCGGTCTGGCCCGCTCGCGGGAGCAGGCGGTCGCGCTGATCGAGGCCGGTCTGGTCGAGGTCCGGGGTAGCGCGGCCCGCAAGGCGGCCGCGATGGTGGACCCGGCGGACCCCATACGGGTACGCGACGAGGGGGGCGAGCGGTACGCGTCCCGGGGCGGGGTGAAGCTGGCCGGCGCGCTGGCCGTGTTCGCGCCGGACGGGCTGATCGTGGCCGGCCGGCGCTGCCTCGACGCGGGCGCGTCGACCGGCGGCTTCACCGACGTGCTGCTGCGCGCCGGGGCGGCCGAGGTGGTGGCCGTGGACGTCGGGTACGGGCAGCTCGACTGGGCGCTACGCGGCGACCCGCGGGTACGGGTGCACGACCGGACCAACGTACGGACGCTCGCGCCGGAGCTGATCGGCGGGCCGGTCGACCTCACCGTGGCCGACCTGTCGTTCATCTCGTTACGTCTGGTCCTGCCCGCGCTCGCGGCGTGCACCCGGCCCGACGGTGACCTGGTACCGATGGTCAAGCCGCAGTTCGAGGTGGGCCGGGAGCGGGTCGGGTCGGGCGGGGTGGTACGGGATCCGGCGCTGCGGGCCGAGGCGGTGCTGTCGGTCGCGACGGCCGCCGGGGCGCTCGGGTTCGGGGTGGCCGGTGCGGTACCGAGTCCGTTGCCGGGGCCCGCGGGCAACGTGGAGTTCTTCCTGTGGCTGCGCCGGGCCGCGCCACCGGTGGATGCCGACCGGATCCGTGGCATGGTGACCGGTGCTGAGGGAGCGAGCGGGAGCGGCGCGGCGTCGTCTGGACTGAGGAGCGTAGCGACGAGGGAAGACGGCGCGTCTGAGCGCCGCGAAGCGAGTGGACGGGGCGGTGCTGAGGGAGCGAGCGGGAGCGGCGCGGCGTCGTCTGGACTGAGGAGCGTAGCGACGAGGGAAGACGGCGCGTCTGAGCGCCGCGGAGCGAGTGGACGGGGCGGACTGAGGGGGAGGCCGGCTGGTGACACGTGAAGCGCTGCTGGTGACACATACCGGGCGGCTGGGGAACACGGCGCACGCCCGTACCGTCGCCGCCGACCTGCTCGCCGCCGGCTTCACCGTCCGCGTCCCCGCCGACGAGGTCGCCGAGCTGGACACGCCGGGCGTGGTACCGGTCAGCGGGCCGGGCGCCGCCGCCGGGGTCGAGATCGTGTTCGCGCTCGGCGGGGACGGCACGTTCCTGCGCGCCGCCGAGCTGGCCCGCCCCGCGAAGGCGCCGCTGCTCGGGATCAACCTCGGCAAGGTCGGGTTCCTCGCCGAGGCGGAGACCGCCGACCTCGACGCAGCCGTGCGCGACGTGGTGGCCGGGGGGTACACGGTCGACGAGCGGCTGACCGTCGACGTGCTGGTCACCGAGCCGGCCGGGCGGCCGTCGGTACGGTCCTGGGCGCTGAACGAGATGACGGTGGAGAAGAGCGAGCGGGAGCGCATGCTCGAACTGCTCGTCGAGGTGGACGGCCGGCCGCTGTCCCGGTACGGGTGTGACGGGGTGGTCTGCGCGACGCCCACCGGCTCGACGGCGTACGCGTTCTCGGCCGGCGGGCCGGTGGTGTGGCCGGAGGTGGAGGCGCTGCTGCTGGTACCGATCAGCGCGCACGCGCTGTTCAACCGGCCGCTGGTCACCGCGCCGACGTCGACGATCCGGATCACCGTCGACCCGTACCGGACCTCGGCCGTGGTGTGCTGCGACGGCCGGCGGGTCTTCGAGGTGGGGCCGGGCGCGGTGGTCACGGTCCGCCGGGGCGAGCTGCCGGTGCGGCTGGTACGGCTGCGGCCCAGCCCGTTCACCGACCGCCTCGTCGCGAAGTTCGTGCTCCCCGTGGACGGCTGGCGCGGCGGGCGGTGACTTTGGCGCTCGCTGACATGTTGGCGGCGGCGATGTCAGCCCGGCCGCGCACGGCGCGGTCGGTAGCGACTGTCAGACCGCCCCGCTACTGTCGGGGCGTGCTGGAGGAGCTGCGCATCACCGGGCTCGGGGTCATCGAGGACACCTCCCTCCCGCTGACCGGGGGGATGAACGTCATCACCGGCGAGACCGGCGCGGGCAAGACGATGGTGGTCACCGGGCTCGGGCTGCTCTTCGGCGGCCGGGCCGACGCGGCGCGGGTACGGGCCGAGCCGGGGCGCGCCGTCGTCGAAGGACGGCTGCGGCTGGCCGGGCCGGTCGCGGCGAGCGTGACCGAGCGGATCGTCGACGCGGGCTCGGAGCCCGACGAGGACGGCTCGGTGCTGCTGGCCCGGACGGTCACCATCGAAGGCCGGTCCCGGGCGCACGTAGGCGGCCGGGCGGTACCGGTCGCGGTGCTGGGCGAGCTGGGCGAGCAGGCGGTCGCCGTCCACGGCCAGTCCGACCAGCTCCGCCTGCTGCGCCCCGTCGAGCAGCGCGCCGCGCTCGACCGGTTCGCCGGTCCCGAGCACGACAAGCTGCTCGCCGAGCTGCGCGAGCGGTACACCCAGTGGCGGGCGGTCTCCGAGGACCTCGACGACCGCCGGCGGCACGCCCGCGAGCGCAGCCAGGAGGCGGACCTGCTGCGCCTGGGGCTGGACGAGATCACCCGGGTGGACCCGCAGCCGGGCGAGGACGACGCGCTGCGCGCCGAGGCGCAGCGGCTGGAGCACGCCGAGGGCCTGCGGACCGCCGCGGACACCGCGCACGCGGTGCTGGCCGGCCCGGCCGACGGCGGTGCGGAGACGCCGGACGCGACCGGCCTGCTGGCGTTCGCGCGGCGCACCCTGGAGACGCAGTCCACCGTGGATCCGGCCCTCGGTGACCTGGCGGCCCGGCTCACCGAGGCGGCCACGCTGGTCGGTGACGTCGCCGTCGAGCTGAGCGCCTACCTGGCGTCGCTGGACGCCGACCCGGCCCGGCTCCAGGAGATCTACGAGCGGCGGGCCGCGCTGCGGGCGCTCACCCGCAAGTACGCCGAGGACGTCGACGGGGTGATCGCGTGGGCGGAACGCGCCCAGCGCCGCCTCGCCGAGCTGGACACCTCCGACGAGCTGCTGGAGGAGCTGGACCGGGAGCGGCTACGGTTGGCCGGCGACGTGGCCGAACTGGCGGCCCGGGTACGCGCCGGGCGCCGCGAGGCGGCCGGCCGCTTCGCGGACGCCGTCACCGTGGAGCTGACCGGCCTCGCCATGCCGCACGCGCGGGTCGAGGTGGCGGTCACCCCGCGCCCGGCGGGGCGGGGCGAGCCGGCGCTGACCGTCGCGGGTACCGAGTCCGGGGTCGGCCCGGACGGCGCCGACGAGGTGGAGCTGAAGCTGGTCGCGCACCCGGGCGCCCCGGCGCTGCCGTTGCAGAAGGGCGCCTCGGGCGGCGAGCTGTCCCGGGTGATGCTCGCGATCGAGGTCGTGTTCGCCGGGGCGGGCGGGCCGCCCACGCTGGTCTTCGACGAGGTCGACGCCGGGGTCGGCGGCCGGGCGGCGGTGGAGGTCGGCCGGCGGCTGGCCCGGCTGGCCCGCGCGCACCAGGTACTTGTGGTGACCCACCTGCCACAGGTCGCGGCGTTCGCCGACCGGCACCTGGTGGTGGCGAAGGACACCGGCGGCGCGGTCACCACGAGCGGGGTACGGGTGGTGGAGGACACCGAGCGGGCCCGTGAGCTGGCCCGGATGCTGGCCGGCCTGCCCGACTCCGACCTGGGCATCGCGCACGCGGAGGAGCTGCTGGCGGTAGCCGCGCGGGAGAAGTCCGGATAACGACGCCGGGTCCGGGTACTCATGCCGGTACCAACCTGCGGCGCTCGCCGTGTCAGGATGGGTCACGATGCGTCTACCAGTCTTGCGCCGGTCCCGGAGCGCCGAACCGGGGGTCGTCACCGGCACCGCGCGGCTCGACCGGCGTACCAAACGCCTGGTCGGGCGGTTGCGACCGGGTGACATCGCGGTCATCGACCACGTCGACCTGGACCGGGTCGCCGCCGACTCCCTCGTCGCGGTCGGTGTCGCCGCCGTCCTCAACGCGAAGCCGTCGATCTCGGGGCGTTACCCCAACCTGGGCCCCGAGGTGCTCGTCCAGGCGGGCATCCCGCTGCTCGACGACCTCGGCGAGGCGCTGTTCGAGGGGCTGCACGAGGGCGACGTGGTACGGGTCGAGGCGGACACCCTGTACCTCAACGGCGAGCCGGTCGCCACCGGTACCCGCCAGGATGCGGAGACGGTCCGCAAGGCGATGATCGACGCGCGGGAGGGCCTGTCCGTCCAGCTTGAGGCGTTCGCCGCCAACACCATGGAATACCTGCTGCAGGAGCGCGACCTGCTGCTCGACGGCGTCGGCGTGCCCGACGTGGCGACCCGGATCGCCGGGCGGCACGTGCTGATCGTGGTACGCGGATACGACTACCGGGACGACCTGGAGGTGCTGCGGCCCTACATCCGCGAGTTCAAGCCGGTGCTCATCGGCGTGGACGGCGGGGCCGACGCGCTGGTCGAGGGTGGGTACAGCCCGGACATCATCATCGGCGACATGGACTCGGTCAGCGACGACGTGCTGCGCTGCGGCGCCGAGGTGATCGTGCACGCCTACCCGGACGGCCGGGCGCCGGGCCTGGCCCGGGTACACGAGCTGGGGGTCGACGCGACGCTGTTCCCGGCCGCCGCGACCAGCGAGGACATCGCGATGCTGCTCGCCGACGAGAAGGACGCGACGCTGATCGTGGCCGTGGGCACGCACGCCACGCTCGGCGAGTTCCTCGACAAGGGGCGCGGCGGGATGGCCTCCACCTTCCTCACCCGGCTCAAGATCGGCGGCAAGCTGGTCGACGCCAAGGGGGTCAGCCGGCTGTACCGGCAGAACATCTCCGGCTCCTCGCTGCTGCTGCTCGTCCTGTCCGCGATCGCGGCGATGACCTCCGCGATCGCCGTGTCCACCGTCGGCAAGGCGTATCTGGGTCTGGTCTCCGAATGGTGGAACAACTTCCTCTTCCAGATCCAACGGCTGTTCTGATG
>JBKPCQ010000006.1:0-20716 GCA_046727455.1 Actinomycetota bacterium
GCCATCGACACCCGCCGGCCGGGCGGGGCCGGCGGCGAGTCGGTCGACCGCCGGACCGTGCCGCCGTCCGGTGACCGGCCGCGGGAGACCGGGCGCCGTCGCGACGAGGGCACTGTCTACGGCCGGCCGGCGGCGCAGCGGGCCGCCGCCCAGGGGGGTACCGACATCCTGGTCGAGGAGGAGGCGGTCGAGCCGGCCCCGATCCCCGACCAGGTCACCGGCGGCCAGCACATCGAACTCGACCTCGAGGCCGTTCCCGGCGACGAGGACCCGCCCGGCGAGCCGGCCGCCCAGCTCGTCACGCCGGCCGACGGCGACCGGGTGGCGCGGATGTCGGCCGAGGTACTCGTGGTCGACGGGCGGCCCCGGTACCACCAGGCCGGCTGCGTGCACCTGCTCGGGCGGGAGAGCGAGCCGCTGCCGGTCAGCGAGGCCGTCGAGCTGGGCTTCACGCCGTGCGGCCTGTGCGAACCGGACAGCGCCCTGCTCGCCGGGGCGCGCGCCGGATCTGATTGAGCGGCATCGGCTGACCGAGCAGCTCGTCCCCGTTCGGGTACGGCCGGGCGCGAGCCGGACCCGGGTCGGCGGGCGGTACGACGGGCCGTACGGACCGGCCCTCGTCGTCGCGGTGACCGCACCCCCGGTGGACGGGCGGGCCACCGAGTCCGTGTTGCGCGCGGTCGCCGACGCGCTCGGCGTCCGCACCCGCGACGTCCGGCTCCGCCGCGGCGCCACCAGCCGGGACAAGCTGCTCGCCGTCACCTCATCAGCGCCGGACCTGGCGGAGCGGATCGCCCAGCTCCGCGACGGCCCGCCGTGAGCGGAGGCCGGCCGTGAGTGTGCGTCTGCGAGCGAACAATGGGCTCGGTGTCGTGGTGCCTCGCGGGCGGCCGGAGCGGAGCGGAGGCCGGCGGTGAGTCACACCCTGACGGTGGCGCTGCTGCTGGGGTCGGCGGTACTGCTGGTCGCGGTCGGCGCGGTCCGGCTGTCCACCCGCGTCGGACTGCCCAGCCTGCTGGTCTACCTCGCGTTGGGCGTGGCGATCGGGGAGGCCGGCCTCGGGATCCGGTTCGACGACGCCGCACTCACCCGGGCGCTCGGTACCTGCGCGCTCGTGGTGATCATCGCGGAGGGCGGCCTGACCTCCCGGTGGACGACCCTGCGGCCGGTACTCGGCGTCGCCGTGGTCCTGTCCACCGTCGGGGTCGCCGCCTCGGTCGTCGTCGTCGGTGTCGTTTCGCACTATCTGCTCCGGGTGGACTGGCGGCTCGCCCTGATCTACGGCGCGGTGCTGTCGTCCACGGACGCCGCGGCGGTCTTCTCGACGCTGCGCCGGCTACCGGTACGGCACCGGCTGGCGGCGATCCTGGAGGCCGAGTCCGGCATCAACGACGCGCCCGTCGTCCTGCTCGTCACGCTGCTGGCCACCGGCGCGTACCACCACCAGCCGTGGTGGCTGCAGGCGCTGCTGGTCGGGTACGAGCTGGTGGCCGGGGCGGCGCTGGGGCTGGCGGTCGGGTTCGTCGGGGCGTGGGCGCTGCGCCGCGCCGCCCTGCCCGCCGCGGGCCTGTACCCGCTCGCCGCCGTCGGGCTGACCGTCCTGGCGTTCGCCACCGGAACTCTCGCGCACGCGTCCGGGTTCCTCGCCGTCTACACGGCGGGCGTCGTGCTCGGCAACGCCCGGCTGCCGCACCGGTACGCCATCCTCGGCTTCGCGGACGGGCTGGCCTGGCTGGCGCAGATCGGGCTCTTCGTCCTGCTGGGCCTGCTCGTCTCGCCGGCGAGGCTGGGTACCGCCGTCGGTCCGGCGCTGGTCGTGGGCCTGGCCCTGGTCCTGCTCGCCCGGCCGATCTCGGTGGTCGTCTCGGCGACCCCGTTCCTGATGCGCTGGCGGGACCAGGCGTTCCTGTCGTGGGCGGGGCTGCGCGGCGCGGTACCGATCGTGCTGGCCACCATCCCGCTGTCGGAGGGGGTACCCGGCGCCCGGGTGGTCTTCGACGTCGTGTTCGTGCTCGTCGTGGTGTTCACCCTGTTCCAGGGCACCACCCTGCCGCCGCTCGCCCGGTGGCTGCGGGCGACCGACCCTGAGCAGGCCGCCGAGCTGCTCGTCGAGAGCGCGCCGCTGGAGCGGATGCGTGCCGACCTGATGCGCGTCGAGGTACCCACCGGCTCCCGCCTGAACGGCGTCTACGTCGACGAGCTGCGGCTCCCGC
Organism: Actinomycetota bacterium; assembly: GCA_046727455.1. Lineage (GTDB taxonomy): Bacteria > Actinomycetota > Actinomycetes > Mycobacteriales > Micromonosporaceae > AC-43. The sequence continues at coordinate 2,214 of JBKPCQ010000006.1, forward strand.
TCGGTGCGGCGGTGACCCTGGTACTGCGCGACGGTGCCGGGTTCGTACCCGACGCGAAGACCCGGCTGCGCCGGGGTGACAGCCTGCTCATCGTCACCACGGTGGAGGCGCGGGACGCGGCCGAGGACCGGCTGCACGCGGTCGGCCGGTACGGCCGGCTGGCCCGCTGGCGGATGCACGCGCCCGCGTCCCGGCGCCCCCGAGCGGGGTTGTAGGCAGGAAATCGGGCCATTTCGTGTGGCATGTTTGTCGTCGGCCCGTACAGTCCGTATTCTTGCCAACCTCTAAAGTGCGCGGCGCCCCGCCGCGCGCCCATTTTGCATGTGGGGGATGCCATGACCGAGCGGGTACGCGCCGCACGGAACGGCGCATCTGAGGCGGCCGCGTCGCGCGGCGCCGGCAAGACCGTCGCCGCGGGGGGCCGGACGGCGACGAGGGGGACCGCCAGCACTGTCAGCGCCCGGAAATCGGTGGCGGCGAAGCCGGTGGCCAGGAAGGCTTCCCCGGTGTCCAAGGCCGCCCCGGTGTCCAAGGCGGCGCCGGGCAAGAAGGCGGCGCCCGGCAAGAAGACGACGCCGACCTCGACCGGGCCGGCGAAGAAGTCCGCGCCGGCCAAGAAGTCCGCGCCGGCCAAGAAGACAACGCCGACCTCGACCGGGCCGGCGAAGAAGTCCGCGCCGGTCAAGAAGTCCGCGCCGGTCAAGAAGGCGGCGACGGCTGCGAAGAGCGCGACGGCTGCGAAGAGCGCGACGGCTGCGAAGAGCGCGACGGCTGCGAAGAGCGCGACGGCCGCGAAGAGCGCGACGGCCGCGAAGGCGGCGCCGGTGAAGAAGGCGGCGCCGGTGAAGAAGGCGGCGCCGGTCAGGAAGGCCGCCGCGCGGAAGGCTGCGCCGACGAAGCAGGCGGCGCGCACCGACACGGCAGCCGAGACCAAGGTGGTGACCGCCGGGAAGGCGACGACCGTCGGTAAGGCCGCGCCGGTCAAGGCCGCGGCGCCGGTCAAGGCCGCGCCGGTCAAGGCCGCGCCGGTCAAGGCCGCGGCGCCGGTCAAGGCCGCGGCGCCGGTCAAGGCCGCGGCGCCGGTCAAGGCCGCGGCGCCGGGCTCGAAGAGCACGCCGGGGAAGAAGGCCACGACCGCGAGGAAGAGCACGCCGGTCGAGACAGCCGTCCCCGTCACCGAGGCCGCTCCGCCGAAGAAGACGGCCCCGGTCTCCAAGGCCGCGCCGGTCAGGAAGACCACCACGGTAAAGGCCCCGCCGGCGCCGAAGAAGGCGCCGGCCAGGAAGACCGCGCCGGTCAAGAAGGCGGCTCCGGTACCGGACGCGGTCGAATCCCCGGTCGTGGCGTCGAACGCCGACGCGGTGGGTACCACACCGGCCGGGTCCGGACCCGTGCCGCGGGTGCCGGACGTACCGTCGACGGCCGCCGCCGTCGCGGACAGTACGACCGCTGGTTCCGTACCGGAGGAGCCAGCGCCGCCAACCACCGATCAGGCACCGCCGATCGCCGCGGAGGACGCGGCCGAGGGAGCGACGATGGGCAAGCCAGCCGACACCAGGACCACTTCCGCAAAGCCGGCCCCGGCGGCCGAGCCCAAGGCGACCCGGGTGGCGCCCAGGGCGTCCCGCAGCGCGGCGGAGACGGAGAAGATCCGGGTCGCGCTCGCCGTGCGCCGGGACGAGTTGAGGGACGAGTACGACTCGACCATCTCGGAGATCACCGAGCTGCAGCGCGACCGGCTCACCGACTCGGCCGGCGACGACCAGGCGGACACCGGTACCAAGACGTTCGAGCGGGAGCAGGAGATCTCCCTGGCCAACAGCATTCTGGAGCGGGTGAACCAGGTCGAGCGGGCGCTGGAGCGCCTCGACGAGGGCAGCTACGGCTGGTGCGAGCGGTGCGGGAACCCGATCCCGGTGGAGCGACTGGCCGCCTTCCCGTCCGCTACTCTCTGCGTGACCTGCAAGCAGTTGGAGGAGCGGCGCTGACCGAGGTGTCAACCGAGTGGACAGTACCGGCACCGCCGCCGGTACGGGCGAGTGCTCGCGCGGTGATCGTGCTCGCGGTCACCGCCGCGGTGATCGTGCTGGCTGACGTGCTGACCAAGTACCTGGTGGTGGCGCGGCTGACCGGGCACCCGCCGGTACGGCTGCTCGGCGGGGCGGTGTACCTCACGCTCACCCGAAACAGCGGCGCCGCGTTCAGCCTCGGTACCCACCTCACGTTTGTCTTTCCGCTGGTCAGCCTGCTGGTGATCGGCTGGATCGGGTGGATGGCGTCGCGCCTGCGGTCGGTACCGTGGGCGGTCGCCCTCGGCCTGGTCCTCGGCGGCGCACTGGGTAACCTCGGCGACCGGATCTTCCGGGCGCCCGGCGTCCTCGTCGGCCACGTGGTCGACTTCATCAGCGTGTTCAGCCCCGACGGCCACTACTTCGCCATCTTCAACGTGGCCGACTCGGCATTGTCCTGCGGCGTCGTGCTGGCCATCCTCCTCGAACTGACCGGCCGGCGGCGCGACGGCACCCGGCTGGTCAAGACGGCCCAGCGTGCCCACGACTGACCGCGAACGGCGTGCGCTGCCCGTCCCCGACGGGTTCGACGGCATGCGCCTGGACCAGGTCGTGTCCCGGCTCTTCGGGCTTTCCCGGGCCGCCGCGTCCGCGCTGGTGGAGGCCGGCGACGCGATGGTCGACGGATACCCGCGACCGCGTTCGGACAAGGTCAGCGCCGGCGCCTGGCTGGAGGTGACCCTGCCGCCGCCGCCGGTGGTCGCACCGGTGGCGCCGCCGCAGCCGGTCGAGGGCCTGCGCATCGTGTACCGGGACGAGGACATCGTGGTCGTGGACAAGCCCGTCGGGGTGGCCGCGCACCCGAGCCCGGGCTGGACCGGGCCGACCGTGACCGGGGGCCTGGCGGCCATCGGCGAGACGATCGCGACCGGCGGCGCCGCCGAGCGGCAGGGCGTGGTCCACCGGCTCGACGTCGGTACGACCGGTCTGATGGTCGTGGCGAAGAGTGAGACGGCATACAGCACGCTGAAGCGGGCCTTCAAGAGCCGGGCAGTCGACAAGCGGTACCACGCGGTCGTGCAGGGCCACCTCGACCCCCTGCGGGGTACCGTCGACGCCCCGATCGACCGGCATCCGACCCACGACTACAAGTGGGCGGTGGTCTCGGGCGGGCGGCCCAGCGTGACGCACTACGACACCCTGGAGGCGTTCCCGGCGGCCAGCCTGGTCGACGTGCGGTTGGAGACCGGCCGGACGCACCAGATCCGGGTACACTTCGCCGCTCTGCGTCATCCCTGTGTGGGTGACCTGACCTACGGCGCCGACCCGGCGCTGGCCGCCCGTCTCGGGCTGACCCGGCAGTGGCTGCACGCCCGGGAGCTGGCGTTCGCCCACCCCGCGACGGGGGATGAGGTCCGGTTCGTCAGCCCGTACCCGGACGATCTCGCCCATGCGCTGGAGGCGCTGCGGGCCGGTTAGCACCGCGGTGCCGCGCGAGCGGAGCGAGCGCCAACATCGTCGGCGCCAGCCTTTCGGCGTACCCGGGCGACTGTTCGCGTCGTTGGTCCGGATGGCACGCCCGTCGTCGCACCAGTCGGACAGCCGGCGCGCCCGGGCCGCTGGGCGTGGGAGAGTAGTCCGGGCGGCAGACAGTGCCCGTACCCTGATAGGCGCGAGACCCGACGTAAGCGGGGAGGCGAGGCGTGGAGCACAGCGAGACCGGCTGGAACATGGCCTCGAATCCTCCACGTTGGCGTTCCGTGCTCGACCGGGCCCTGCTCGGCAGGGTCGACGATCCGCTCCAGGCTGACTACGCTCCGCCGCACGTCGGGGAGCAGCGCCGCCCGACCGTCCCCGACGGACGGGCCGGCCGGGCCGCCGGCCGGATCGAGTTCCAGCCGGCCGGGCAGAGCCGGGCAGAGCAGCTGGTGGCGGCGCTGCGGCAGGACTTCGGCGGCTCCCGGGTGGTCGCCTTCGCCAACCCCAAGGGCGGCGTGCACAAGACCACCGCCACGGTGCTGTGTGCCGCGACGGTCGGCGCGATCCGGGGTCGGGGCGTGATCGCCTGGGACGACAACGAGCTGCGGGGCACGCTCGGGCTGCGGGCCGGGTCCGCCCGGCACGCCCGTACGATCCGGCACCTGGTGGCCGACCTTGCCCTGATCGAGGTGACCTCCGGGTACGAGCTGAAGGACCGGCTCGACGACTACCTGCGGCACGCCTCCGACGGCACGTACGACGTGCTGGCCGGCGAGGAGAGCCCGCGTTTCGCCCATCGGCTCGACACGCACACCGTCCGGCGGCTCCTGGAACTGCTGCGCCGCACCCACGACGTGATCTGCGTGGATACCGGCAACAACGTGGAGAGCCCCAACTGGCAGACCGTGCTGCAGGCCGCGGACCAATTAGTTATCACATCGGTACCTCGCGAGGACGCCGCCTTCACCGCCGACTGGATGCTCGACCTGTTGCACGAGTCCGGCCTGGGTGACCTGGCCCGGCGGGCGGTGACGCTGCTCTCGTGCCCGACACCGATCCCCGGCCCGCTGTTGTCTGACCTTGCCGCGCATTTCGCCTCCCGGACGCGCGCGGTCGCGGTTGTGCCGTACGATCCAGCACTTGAGTCCGGTTCATCGATCGAGTACGCCGACCTCCAGACGGCCACGAAGAAGGCGTGGCTCCAGGCGTCGGCAGTGATCATGGAACAGTTCACCAGGCAACTTTGACAAAGTCTCCCTACACTGCGAGGGTGCCCGTGCTCCACGCCGTGCTGTCCCGGCTGCCCAGGCCCATCCGCGAACCGCTGTACCGGCACAAGGAGCTGGTGAAGTTCGCGGTGGTGGGCGGCACCACTTTCGTCATCGATACGGCGCTGTTCTTGCTCCTCAAGCACACCGTGCTGCCGGAGAAGCCGGTCATTTCAAAGATCATTGCGACCCTGATCGCCACGATAGTGTCGTACATCCTCAACCGGGAGTGGTCGTTCCGGACCCGGGGCGGCCGGATGCGCCACCACGAGGCCGCGCTCTTCTTCCTGATCAGTGGGATCGGGATCGCCGTGACCGCCGCGCCGCTGGCAGTCTCACGCTACGTGCTGGATCTCTGGACGGAGCGCGGCGCGAGCCCGTTCACCCAGGAGGCCGCCGACTTCATCAGCGCGCAGATCATCGGGACGTTGCTGGCGATGGCGTTCCGCTGGTGGGCGTTCCGCCGGTACGTCTTCCCGCACGCCGACGTGCGGCCGCGCCACGGCGAGGACATCGACCTGACCGCAGCGGAGCTGATCGGCGACGTGTGGCCGCTGATCGACGAGCCGGAAGACGAGGAGATCGGCCTCCTGGAGCCCGAGGACACCGAGGACCCGTTGCGCACCCGCTGAGAGTCTGGCGCTCGCGCGGGGCGTGGATGCCGGCAGCCGCGAATTCGTCAGTCCTCGATCAGGTCGAGCAGGTCGGCTAGAGGTTGTCGTTCTCCGTCGGTGAGGGTGTACTCCACAGCCGATCGGCGGTGCCCTGGGCGAGATGGTCCTCGTACACCCTGACCTTGTAGTTGATCATGTCCAGGCACTGGGTGAGCTCGGCGATCTGGGCGGTCACGCGCTCCTGGTGGGCTCGCAGCAGGCCGAGCCGGTCTTTCTCGTTACCGGGTCCCTGCCTGACGAGGTCGGCGTACCGGCGGATCGCGGTCAGCGGCATGCCGGAGGCACGGAACCTGGTGCAGATGCCCAGCCACTCCACGTCATCCTCGCTGTAGACGCGCCGCCCGCCGGGTCCACGACGTACGGCATCGGCGAAGATGCCCTCGCGCTCGTAGAAGCGCAGCGCGTGAACGCTCAGCCCCGTGCGTTCGGCGACCTGCCCGATGCTGAGACCCGGCGCGACCTCGGTCATGCCGTCCAGGATAGGGCTTGACCTAGAGCCAACTCTAGAACCTAGGTTGCCAGGCATGACTGACTCTCCCGTCGCCCTGATCACGGGCGGCTCCAGCGGAATCGGGGCCGCGACGGTCCGCCAACTGCTGGCCCGAGGCCATCGGGTTGCCGTCACCGGACGCGACCACGACCGCCTCGACCGGTTCGCAAAGGAGCTCGGCAAACCGGCCGACCTGCTGACACTCCCCGGCGACGCCGCCGACTACGGCGCGGTCCGGGCGGCCGTCGAATCCACCGTCGCCCAGTTCGGGCGACTGGACACCGTCGTCGCGAACGCCGGTTTCGCCACCCACGACGACCTCGCCGACGGAGACCCCGCCGGCTGGCGCGAGATGGTCCTGACCAACGTGCTCGGACCCGCGCTGCTCATCAGGGCCGCGGTGCCCGCGTTGAAGCGGACGCGCGGGCGGATCGTCCTCATCGGCAGCGTCGCAGGCCTCATCCACACGCCGGGCAACATCTACGGTGCGACCAAGTGGGCGGTCACGGGGCTCGCCGAGAACACCCGACTCCTGGTGACCGGCGACGGCATCGGTGTGACCCTGATCTGTCCGGGAGCGGTCGAGACCAACTTCTTCGACCCGATCGGCGGCCCTCCGGCCGATCGGCCAGGCGGATACCTGCCCGCCGACCAGCTCGCCGCCTCCATCGTATGGGCGATCACCCAACCACGCGGCGTCGACGTCAACACCCTGACCGTACGACCGATCGGTTCTCCGCTGTGACCCAGGGGTGCAGGCGCCCAGGATCTCCGTGAATCCAGGCCCGGCGGGGCGCCCGGGTATCCGGTCGACGTTCGGCTAGGCTGGCCCTCCGTGGGCCCCGCTGACTCGTTCGTACATCTGCATGTCCACACCGAGTATTCGATGCTCGACGGTGCGGCGCGCCTTGCGGACCTGTTCACCGAGGCGGACCGGCTGGGCATGCCGGCCCTGGCGATGACCGACCACGGCAACCTGTACGGCGCGTACGACTTCTACAAGCAGGCGGTCTCCGCGGGGGTCAAGCCGATCATCGGCATCGAGTCCTACGTCACCCCGGGCACCTCCCGCTTCGAGCGGACCCGGGTGCGCTGGGCCGAGGGTGGGGAGAACGACGTCAGCGGGGGCGGGGCGTACACCCACCTGACGATGCTGGCCGCCGACGCCGACGGGCTGCACAACCTGTTCCGGCTGGCCTCGCTGTCCAGCCTGGAGGGGTACTTCTACAAGCCGCGCGCCGACCGCGAGCTGCTGGAGCGGTACGCGAAGGGGCTCATCGCCAGCACCGGATGCCCGTCCGGCGAGATCCAGACCTGGCTGCGCATCGGCGACTTCGACCGGGCCTGCCAGGCGGCGGCGGACTTCCGGGACATCTTCGGGCCGGACAACTTCTACCTGGAGCTGATGGACCACGGCCTGGACATCGAGACCCGGATCCGGGCCGACCTGCTCAAGCTGGGCGAGAAGCTGAGCCTCAAGCCGATCGCCACCAACGACCTGCACTACACGTACGCCGGCGACGCGCAGGCGCACGAGGTGCTGCTCTGCGTGCAGTCCGGCTCGACGCTGGCCGACCCGAAGCGCTTCAAGCTGGACGCCCACGACTTCTACCTCAAGTCGCCGCAGGAGATGCGCGCGCTGTGGGACCCGCAGGTACCAGGGGCCTGCGACGCGACCCTGGAGATCGCGGAGCGGATCGGCGACTACGCGTCGGTGTTCGCCTCGCGCAACCTGATGCCGCAGTTCCCGGTACCGGACGGGGAGACCGAGGAGTCGTTGCTGCGCAAGGAGGTCTGGCGGGGCCTCGAACGGCGGTTCCCGGGCGGGATCCCGGACGACTACCGCCAGCAGGCGGAGTTCGAGCTGGGCGTGATCTGCCAGATGGGCTTCCCGGGATACTTCCTGGTCGTCGCCGACCTGGTCGCGCACGCGAAGCGCGAGGGGATCCGGGTCGGGCCGGGCCGGGGTTCGGCGGCCGGCGCGGTCATCGCGTGGGCGCTGTCCATCACCGAGCTGGACCCGCTGCGCCACGGGCTGGTCTTCGAGCGGTTCCTGAACCCCGAGCGCATCTCGATGCCCGACATCGACATGGACTTCGACGAGCGCAGGCGCGGCGACATGATCCGGTACGCCACGGAGCGGTACGGCGAGGAGCGGGTCGCGCAGATCGTCACGTACGGCACCATCAAGGCCAAGGCCGCCATCAAGGACGCGGCCCGGGTGCTCGGGTACCCGTTCGCGCTCGGTGACAAGATCACCAAGGCGATGCCGCCGGCCGTGATGGGCAAGGACATCCCGCTCGGCGGCATCTTCGACCAGGCCCATGCGCGCTACCCCGAGGCGGTCGAGTTCCGCCAGCTCTACGAGGCCGAGCCCGACGTGCAGAAGGTGGTCGACACCGCGAAGGGCCTTGAAGGGCTCAAACGGCAGGTCGGGGTACACGCCGCCGGCGTGATCCTGTCCCGAGAGCCGCTGATCGACGTGATCCCGATCTGGCGGCGGGAGCAGGACGGCGCGGTCATCACCCAGTTCGACATGGGCGCCTGTGAATACATGGGCCTGCTCAAGATGGACTTCCTGGGGCTGCGCAACCTCACCGTCCTGGACGACTGCCTTGAGTCGATCAAGGACAACCGCAGCATCGACGTGGTCCTGGAGGGCCTGCCGCTGGCCGACCAGCCGACCTACGAGCTGCTCGCCCGCGGCGACACGCTCGGCGTGTTCCAGCTCGACGGCGGGCCGATGCGCGCGCTGCTGCGCTCGATGGTGCCGGACAACTTCGAGGACATCTCCGCCGTCGGTGCGCTGTACCGGCCCGGCCCGATGGGCGCGAACTCCCACAACGAGTACGCCGACCGCAAGAACAAGCGCAAGCCGGTGGTACCGATCCATCCGGAGCTGGCCGAGCCGCTGGCCGACATCCTCGACGACACCTACGGTCTGATCGTCTACCAGGAACAGGTCATGGCGATCGCGCAGAAGCTGGCCGGGTACCCGCTCGGCAAGGCCGATCTGCTCCGCCGGGCCATGGGCAAGAAGAAGAAGGAGATCCTCGACAAGGAGTTCGAACCGTTCGCCGCCGGCATGCGCGCGAACGGATACAGCGACGGCGCGATCAAGACGATCTGGGACATCCTCGTCCCGTTCTCCGACTACGCGTTCAACAAGGCGCACTCGGCGGCGTACGGGCTGGTGTCGTACTGGACCGCCTACCTCAAGGCGAACTACCCGGCCGAGTACATGGCGGCGCTGCTGACCAGCGTCGGCGACGACAAGGACAAGTCAGCCGTCTACCTCGCCGAGTGCCGCCGGATGGGCATCAAGGTGCTGCCGCCGGACGTGAACGCGTCCAACGCGCGGTTCGCGGCGGTCGGCACGGACATCCGGTTCGGGCTGGCGGCGGTGCGCAACGTCGGGACCAATGTGGTCGAGGCGATCATGCGCTGCCGCCGGGAGAAGGGCGCGTACGCCGACTTCTACGACTTCCTCCGCAAGGTCGATGCGGTGGCGTGCAACAAGAAGACCGTCGAATCGCTGATCAAAGCCGGTGCGTTCGACTCTCTCGGGCACACCCGCAAGGGCCTGCTCGCCGTGCACGCCGACGCGATCGACGCGTTCCTGGAGGTCAAGCGCAACGAGGCGGTCGGGCAGTACGACCTGTTCGGGGGGTTGTTCGAGGACGGGGCCGACAGCCCCGCACTGGTGGTGACGCCACCGATCCCGGCCGGGGAATGGGACAAGGGCGACCGCCTGGCCTTCGAGCGGGAGATGCTCGGGCTGTACGTCTCCGACCACCCGCTGTTCGGGCTGGAGCACGTGCTGAGCGCCGCCGCCGACCGCACCATCGCGGCGCTGGCCGAGGAGGGCGCGGTACCGGACGGAGCGGTGGTCACCCTCGCCGGCATCCTGTCCGGGGTTCAGCGCCGGATCACCAAGCAGGGCCGCTCCTGGGCCAGCGCCACGCTCGAGGACATCGACGGCGCGGTGGAGGTGCTGTTCTTCCCGAACACGTACGAGCTGGTCGGGCAGTACGTCGCCGAGGACGCGATCGTGGTGGTCAAGGGCCGGGTGGACCGGCGCGACGACCAGCCCCGGCTGATGGCGACGGACCTGTCCATCCCGGACCTGTCCAAGCCCGACGACGTCAAGCCGGTGGTACTGGCCATCCCGCCGTCCCGGTGCACCCCGCCCCTGATGGAGCGGCTCAACGAGGTGCTGGCCAGCCATCCGGGCGCGGCGGAGGTACACCTGCGGGTCAACCGGCACCTGCTGCGCGCGGCCCGCCGGGTGGCCCCGACCACCGCGTTGATGGCCGACCTGAAGGCGCTGCTCGGCCCGAGCGCGGTCGCCGGATGAGCTACCTGGCCGAGGACGAGCCTCTCGCCTACCCCTGGCCGGTTCCGGCGCGGGACCGGTTGACCGGCTGGGAGGTGCTGGTCGCGCTCGGGCTCGCCGTCCTCGTGGCGGCGCTGGGGTTCCCGCTGGGGTGGCTGTGGTCGGGGGTGGCACCGCACGCGCCGGCCCTCATGACGGCCGACGGACCGGTCTACGAGAAGCCGAACCAGGAGCAGCTCATCGCCGCCGAGGGCTGGTACGTCCTGCTGACCTTCCTCACCGGTGCGGCGCTCGCGATCCTCGCGTGGGCGCTGCTCCGCCGGTACCGTGGCGTGCTCGTGCTGCTGGCGCTCGGCGTGGGGGGAGTGGCCGGCGGCGTCCTGGCCTACTGGACCGGGCACCGCATCGGCCTGGCGCACGCCCGCAACCTGCTGGCTCATGCGCCGGTCGGTACCCACTTCACGCTGCCGGTCAACCTGCGCGTCCAGCACGTCGGGCTCTGGCACGGCTGGCTTCCGTACGCCCGGGGCGACGTCCTCTTCCTCGCGATCAGCGTGGTCCTGGTCTACGCGCTGCTCGCCGGCTTCTCCGCCTACCCCTCGCTGCGCCCGCCCCGCGGGGACCTCAGTTCGGACTACTAGCGACCGCGAGGTCGGACAGCGGCACCGGTACCGCACGCACGTGGCGCAGCAGCGCCACCTCCCGGCGCAGCAGGGTGCGCTCGGCGCGCAGCCGCGCGGCGGTGTCCGGCGTGGCGAGCAGGGCCTGCCGCTCGTCCAGCGACAGCGACGCGGTCGCGGCGACCACGTGGGACAGCACCCCCGGGTCCTCCGGCACCTGCTCGCCGGGCTGGGTCGGCCGGATCAGGCGCAGGTACCGCTGGAAGAGGTCGAGCACGGTGGGCGTCAACCGGTCCACCTCGCCGGGGTCGCCCGGCCGCTCGTCCAGCCAGTCCACGTCGGCGATGAGGTACGGCTCGCGGTCCGGGTCGACGCCCCGGATGGCGAAGCGGCGGTGGCCCACCGTGGTCAGGTCGAAGCGGCCGTCGGGGTGCTCGGTCACCTGCCGTACCTGGGCGCTGCAGCCGATGTCGTGCAGGGTGAGCGCGGTCTGCTGGTCGACCTCCCAGCCGCGGCGGATGGCCACGACACCGAACTCCCGGGGGGTGCCGTCCGGCAGGCCCATCAGGTGCCGCACCAGGGCACGGTAGCGCTCCTCGAACACGTGCAGCGGCAGAACCAGGCCGGGAAACAGGACGGTACCCAGGGGGAACAGGGGTAAGGCGGCGCTCACCCCGCCGAGCCTATCGGAGCCCGCCGGTGAATCACGCTTGCGCGGGCGCCTAGACTTGCCAGCGTGCTGAACCGCGTCGACCTGCGCATACCCGACCGCCTGGACGATGCGCAACTGCGTCATCTCCTGCCCCGGGCGGGGCTGGACGTGTCCACGGCGACCGAGCAGGTCCGGCCGACGGTCGAGGCGGTACGCGACCGGGGCGCGGCGGCGGTCGTCGAGGCGACGGCACGGTTCGACGGGGTCACCCTGGGCACCCTGCGGGTGCCCGCCGACGCGATCGCCGCCGCTGCCGGCGCACTCGACCCGGCGGTGCGGGCCGCGCTCGGCGTGGCCGTCGAGCGGGCCCGGCTGGTCCACTCGGCGCAGCGCCGCACCGAGGTCACCACCCAGGTGGTACCCGGCGGTACCGTCACCCAGCGCTGGCGCCCGGTGTCGCGGGTCGGCCTCTACGTGCCCGGCGGCCTTGCCGTGTACCCGTCGAGCGTGGTGATGAACGTGGTACCGGCCCAGGTCGCCGGGGTCGGTTCGATCGCGGTCACCAGCCCGCCGCAGAGGCAGACCGGCCGGCCCGACCCGTACGTCCTCGCCGCCTGCGCGCTGCTCGGCGTCGACGAGGTGTACGCGGTCGGCGGCGCCCAGGCGATCGCCATGTTCGCGTACGGGACGGCCGAATCCGCGCCGGTCGACCTCATCACGGGGCCGGGCAACGTGTGGGTCACCGCGGCCAAGCGGCTCGTGCGCGGCGTGGTCGGCATCGACGCCGAGGCGGGCCCGACCGAGATCGCGGTGCTCGCCGACGACACCGCCGATCCCCGGCACGTCGCCGCCGACCTGATCAGCCAGGCCGAGCACGACCCGCTCGCGGCCAGCGTCCTGGTCACCACGTCGGAGCCGCTGCTCGACGCGGTCGAGGCGGAGCTGGTCCGGCAGGTGGCGGCGACCAAGCACACCGAGCGGATCACCGCCGCGCTGACCGGGCCGCAGTCCGGCGTGGTGCTCGTCGACGACATCGACGCCGGCCTGCGCGTGGTGGACGCGTACGGCGCCGAGCACCTGGAGATCCAGACCCGCGACGCCCGTACCGTCGCCGAGCGGGTCCGCAACGCCGGCGCCATCTTCGTCGGTCCGTGGTCGCCGGTGTCGCTCGGCGACTACTGCGCCGGCTCCAACCACGTCCTGCCCACCGGCGGCTGCGCCCGGCACTCGTCCGGCCTGTCCGTGCAGACGTTCCTGCGCGGGGTGCAGCTCATCGAGTACGGCCAGGCGGCACTGCGCGACGTGGCACCACACGTCGTCGCCCTGGCCCACGCCGAGGACCTGCCGGCCCACGGCCAGGCCGTGACCGCGCGGTTCGGCTCGTGAGTCCCCTTCCCATCCGCGAGGACCTGCGCGGATTGACGCCGTACGGTGCGCCTCAGCTCGACGTGGCGGTACGGCTCAACACCAACGAGAACTCGTACCCGCTGCCCGACGACGTGGTCGACGGGGTGGAGAAGGCGCTCGCGGGGGTACTGCGCGACCTGAACCGGTACCCGGACCGGGACGCCGTCGCGCTGCGCGCCGACCTCGCGGCCTACCTCGGGCACGACCTGACCGCGGCACAGGTCTGGGCGGCCAACGGCTCCAACGAGGTTCAGCAGCAGCTCCTGCAGGTCTTCGGCGGCCCGGGGCGCAGCGCGCTCGGCTTCACCCCGGCGTACTCGATGCACCCCTTGCTCTCGGTCGCCACCGGTACCCGCTGGGTGGACGGGGTGCGGGACGAGTCCTTCGGCCTGACGCCCGACTCGGTCGCGGCGCAGATCGCCGAGCACCGGCCGGACGTGGTGTTCCTGTGCTCGCCCAACAACCCGACCGGCACCGCCGTGCGGCTGCCCGTCGTGTCGGCCGCGTTGGACGCGGCGCCGGGCATGGTGGTGGTCGACGAGGCGTACGCCGAGTTCCGCCGGCCCGGTACCCGGTCGGCGCTCGCGCTCCTGCCGGGGCACGAGCGGCTGGTGGTGACCCGCACGATGAGCAAGGCGTTCGCCTTCGCGGGCGCCCGGGTCGGGTACCTGGCGGCGGATCCGGCGGTGGTGGACGCGGTGCAGCTCGTGCGGCTGCCGTACCACCTGTCGACGCTGACCCAGGCGGCGGCCCGGGCGGCGCTCGCCCACCGCGACGCGCTGCTCGCCACCGTGGAGGCCATCAAGGCGCAGCGCGACCGGATCGTCGCGACGCTGCGCGACCTCGGTCTGGCCGTGGCGGACAGCGACGCCAACTTCGTGCTGTTCGGCCGGTTCCGCGACCAGAAGGCGGTCTGGCAGGCGCTGCTGGCGCGCGGCGTGCTCGTGCGCGACGTGGGCCTGCCCGGCTGGCTGCGGGTCACCGCCGGCACTCCGGCGGAGACCTCCGCCTTCCTCGACGCGGTGAAGGAGTTGCTGTGACACGTCGGGCGCGGGTCGAGCGGGCCACCGCCGAAACGAAGGTGCTCGTCGAGCTGGACCTCGACGGCACCGGGGTCGCCGAGATCTCCACCGGGGTCGGGTTCTTCGACCACATGCTCGGGCAGATCGCCCGGCACGGAGCGGTCGACCTGCGCGTGCAGACGGTCGGCGACCTGGAGGTCGACGCGCACCACACGATGGAGGACACCGCGCTCGCGCTCGGCGCGGCGCTGGCCGAGGCGCTGGGGGACAAGAAGGGCATCCGGCGGTACGGGTCGGTGTTGATCCCGCTGGACGAGGTACTCGTGCAGGCGGCGGTGGACCTGTCCGGCCGGCCGTACGTCGTGCACGACGAGCCGGCGCTGCCGCCGACGATCGGCCCGGTGTACCCGACCTCGATGACCCGGCACATCTGGGAGTCGCTGGGCCACGCGGCGCGGATCACGCTGCACGTCTCGGTCCTGCGGGCGGGCGCCCGCCCGGACCCGCACCATGTCGTGGAGGCGCAGTTCAAGGCGTTCGCCCGGGCGCTGCGCGAGGCGGCATCCCCCGACCCGCGTGCGGCCGGCGCGGTGCCCAGCACGAAGGGCGTGCTGTGAGCGAGCGTAGCGAGCGAACCATGGGCTCAGTGATTGGCGAACGCATCGCGGAGCGCAGCGAGGCGATGCCGTGAAACCGTCGGTCGTCGTGCTCGACTACGGCTCGGGGAACCTGCGCTCGGCCGAGCGGGCACTGGAGCGGGCCGGCGCGACCGTCACGGTGACGCCGGACCTGTCCGCCGCCGGATCCGCCGACGGTCTCGTGGTCCCGGGCGTGGGGGCGTACGCGGCGTGCATGGCCGGGATCGACGCCATCGGGGGCGGACCGGTCATCGCCGGCCGGGTCACGGCCGGGGCGCCGGTACTCGGGATCTGTGTGGGCATGCAGGTGCTCTTCGAGTACGGCGAGGAGCACGGCGTGGTTACCAAGGGGCTCGGGCTGCTGCCCGGCGCGGTGACCCGGCTCACCGCCGAGCGGGTACCGCACATGGGCTGGAACACCGTCGCGGCGCCGCGCGGGTCCCGGCTGTTCGCCGGACTGCCGGCCGGTACCAGGTTCTACTTCGTCCATTCGTACGCCGCCGGGCCGGCCGACGGGCAGGGGCTCGTTGCGCTGACCGAGCACGGGGCGCCGTTCGTGGCGGCGGTGGAGCGCGGAAACCTTGCCGCGACGCAGTTCCACCCGGAGAAGTCCGGCGACGCCGGTGCGGTACTGCTGCGGAACTGGGTACACGCGCTGTGAGCAAAGAACGGGCGCTGCGGCGGGCCGCCCGGGAGGCCGAGGCGCAGCGGTTACGGACCCGTCGGGAGCGTGCCGAGCAGCGCCGGGCCCGGCGCCGGGCCCTGGTCCGCCGGCTCACCCCAGTGACGAGCGCCTACCTGGCGCCGCTCCGACGGGCTGCGCGGCGGCGCGGGCACACCGGCCGGCTGTACGCGCGCCGCAAGCTCGCCGAGCGGATCGGCATCGGGCTGGGTGCGGTCCTCGCGGTCGGGTTCGTGTGGTGGCAGTTCGACGACCTCGCCACCCGGCTCGCGCTGACCATCGTCGTCGCGGTCGCCGCACCCGCGGCGGTCGTCCTCACGTTCGACCGGCGCTAGGAGGTACTATGCTCACCCTGCTTCCCGCCGTGGACGTCGCCGACGGCCAGGCCGTCCGCCTGGTCCAGGGCGCGGCCGGCAGCGAGACCGGCTACGGAGACCCCCTGGAGGCGGCCCTCGCCTGGCAGGCAGATGGCGCGACCTGGGTGCACCTGGTCGACCTGGACGCGGCGTTCGGGCGCGGCTCCAACGCCGCGCTGCTCGGCGAGGTCATCGCGCGGCTGGACGTCAACGTCGAGCTGTCCGGTGGGATCCGCGACGACGGGTCGCTGCGGGCGGCCCTCGCGACCGGGGCCGCCCGGGTGAACATCGGCACCGCGGCGCTGGAGGACCCGGACTGGTGCGACCGGGTGGTCGGTGAGTACGGCGACCGGGTCGCCATCGGGCTCGACGTACGCGGCCGGACGCTGGCCGCCCGGGGCTGGACCCGCGACGGCGGCGACCTGTTCGAGGTGCTGGAGCGGTTGAACAAGGCCGGCTGCACGCGGTACGTGGTGACCGACATCCTCAAGGACGGCACCCTGCGGGGCCCAAACCTCGACCTGCTGCGCGAGGTCTGCGCGCACACCGACGCACCGGTCATCGCGTCCGGTGGGGTGTCCACAGTGGACGACCTGCGGGCGTTGAAGACTCTGGAGCCGCACGGCGTCGAGGGCGTCATCACCGGCAAGGCGCTCTACGCGGGGGCGTTCACGGTAGCGGAAGCATTGGCGGTACTGGCGGAATGACGGTAGCCGTTCGCGTGATCCCCTGCCTGGACGTGGACGCCGGGCGGGTGGTGAAGGGCGTCAACTTCCTCGACCTGCGCGATGCCGGCGACCCGGTGGAGTTGGCCGGCGCGTACGACGCGGCCGGGGCCGACGAGCTGACGTTCCTCGACGTGACCGCGTCCTCGGACGACCGCGGGACGATGCTCGACGTCGTACGGCGTACCGCCGAGTCGGTGTTCATCCCGCTCACCGTCGGCGGGGGAGTGCGCTCGGTGTCCGATGTGGACACCCTGCTGCGGGCCGGCGCGGACAAGGTCGGCGTGAACACCGCCGCCATCGCCCGGCCGGCGCTGATCGGCGAGATCGCCGAACGGTTCGGCCGGCAGGTCCTGGTGCTGTCGCTGGATGTGCGGCGGGAGGCCGGTACCGTCAGCGGGTTCGGGGTTACCACCCACGGCGGCCGCCGGGCCGCCGGCCTGGACGCGGTGGAGTGGGCGGCCCGTGGCGCGGCGCTCGGTGCCGGCGAGATCCTGCTCAACTCGATGGACGCCGACGGTACCAAGGACGGGTTCGACATCGAGCTGATCCGCGCGGTGCGGGCGGTGGTGGACATCCCGGTCATCGCGTCGGGTGGCGCGGGCGCGGTCGCGCACTTCCCGCCTGCCGTGGACGCCGGGGCCGACGCGGTGCTCGCGGCGAGCGTGTTCCATTTCGGGGAGCTGTCGATCGGCCAGGTCAAGGGTGCGCTGCGGGAGGCCGGCCACCCGGTTCGCTGACTGATCGCGAGTTCCCGGCAGATCCCGCAGTTCCGCTCCGGGATCCGCCGGGAGACAGCGATCTTCCGGCGGAGGACCAGGCGGCCCGCAGCGCCTCGATCGCGGCACCGGTCGCCGGCCGCACGCTCGCCGCGCTGCGCCAGGCCAGCGTCACCCGGCGGGTCGGCGGCGGATCCACCGGTACCACGGTCACGTCCGCGGGCAGGTGCGGCCGGGCCAGCCGGGGGATCAGCGCCACGCCGAGCCCGGCTGCCACGAGGGTCACCTGGGACTCGAACTCGGCGACGAGGAACCGGGGCCGGATCCCCGGAAGCACGCGCATCAGCCACTCGTGGCAGATGGATCCCGGTACCGATGCGATCCAGACCTCCCCGGCCAGATCGGCCAGCCGCACCGGGCCACCCGGCCGGGCTGCCGCGTGCCCGGCGGGGACCACCAGGTCGGCCACGTCCAGGCCGAGGGTGAGCGCGGAGACGCCCGGCGGGAAGTCGATGGCCGCTTCGGGCCAGTCGTCGACCAGCGCCACGTCGATCTCGCCCCGGTCGACCAGGTCGAGGCTGACGCGCGGGTCGGACTCCAGCAGTTCGGGCGCGAGCAGCGGGTGCTCGTGGGCCAGCCGCCGCAGCGCGGGTGGGACCAGGCCCCGGCACGCGGTGGGGAACGACGCGATGACCAGCCGGCCGCTGACCGTGGTGTGGTGCGCCGCGAGCGCCGCCTCGGCCTCCTCGACCGCGGCCAGTACCCGCCCGGCGTGCCGCACCAGCACCCGCCCGGCCTCGGTCAGGCGCAGCCGGCGCCCGTCGCGCTCCAGGAGCGTGCTGCCGGTTTCCCGATCCAGCTTGGCGAGGTGCTGGGAGACGGCCGAAGGTGTGCAGTGCAGCGCGCGGGCGGCCTCGGTGACCGTGCCGTAGGTGGCGACGGCACGCAGGGCACGGAGGCGGGCGAGGTCGAGCATTCAGTAATGCTAAATCATTGATGCAGAAACATTCGATGGTGCTTCAGTCTGTGTCCACCACAGGATTGGCCCATGAGATCGCGGGATGTGGCGCTGGGCGTCGTCGTCAACGTGCTGTGGGGGATCAACTTCGCGCTGATCGACCTCGGCCTGCGGGACCTCCCGCCGCTGCTGTTCTGCGCGCTGCGGTTCGGGCTCGCGGCGGTACCGGCGATCTTCATCCTGCGCCACCCACGGGTGGCCTGGCGGTGGGTGCTCGCCGTCGGCCTGGCCCTCGGCGTGGTCAAGTTCGGGCTGCTGTTCGCCGCGATGGCGGCGGGCCTGCCGGCCGGGCTGTCCGCGCTGGTCCTCCAGAGCCAGGCCGGGTTCAGCGTGATCTTCGCCGTGGTGCTGCTGCGGGAGCGTCCCGGCGGCCGGCGGGTGGCCGGCCTGGTCGTGGCGGCCGCCGGC
>JBKPCQ010000007.1:0-8238 GCA_046727455.1 Actinomycetota bacterium
GGCAGCCCACCGAGCGCCGACGCGCGCAGCGCGTCGAAGCGACGCGGCGCGTCGGCCGCGACCGACCGCTCGGCCAGCCGCTCCCGCAAGCGGCGCCAACGCCGCCCCACCCACCCGGCGGCGACGTACACCAGCGGCGCGGCCAGCCCGGCGACCACCGCGAGCAGCAGGAGCCGCTGCGGCCAACCGGCCCGCCACAGTCCGGTGACGAGGCCGCCGACCCGGTCGAGGTAGATCCGGTAGAGGAGGTTGGCCGCGATGACCAGCCAGACCAGCGAGAGCATGCCGTACAGCGCGACCAGCCGGCCCTCGCGGTCCAGCTCGCCGAACTTCTGCGGCCGGCGCCGCGCGCGGGCGGCCAGCCAGGCGATCGAGCGGGCCCGGAGGTTGGGCACCTCCAGCCAGTCCATCAGCAGGTAGTACCCGTCGAGCGCGAGGAACGGGTTGAGGTTGAACGCGACGTTGAGGTACCACGCGAAGGACAGCTTGAACGTCCACGGCGCGAGCGGCGGGTACGCGAGGCTGACGAGCTGCGCCGCGCCGGCCAGGACGAGGCCGGTGGCCGGCCCGGCGGCCGTGCTGAGCAGGCGGGCCCGGCGGCCGGCCATCCACACGTCGGTGGTGTCGACGAACACCGACGGGATGCCGAAGTAGACGAGCAACCCGGCGGCCGGTACCCGCCGCCCGGCGTGCTTGGTCGCCAGCGCGTGGCCCAGCTCGTGGCACGCCAGGGCGAGCACGTTGAGGCCGAGCAGGACGAGCGCACCGGCCGCGTACGAGCCGCCGGTCAGGAACACCGACTGGCTGCCCAGGGCCCACGTCCACACGAAGGCCGCCAACCCGGCCAGCGCCACCAGACCAAGCAGAACCCCGACGACCCGCGTGAACAGCAGCCGACCACCCGCCTTGTAGAGGAAGGTGACGAACGGGTCGATCCGGACCGCGAGCAGGCGCTGGCCGCGGGCAGCGGCGAGCAGCCCGCGGCCCAGCCGCGCCGGCAACGGCCTGACCTTCCGCAACCGGTGGAACGCGTTCACCGGAAGCTCTTCGAGCATGCGGTTCGCCGCGAGGTCCGCGACGACGCGGGTGACCTGGTCGGGCGCGAGCTTTCCGGTGATGCGGGCGAACTCCGCGACCAGCCGGGCCACGGTCCGCGTGCCGTCCATCAGGTGGGCCAGCGCAAGCTCGTCGGGGGTGAGCCGGAGATAACAAGCGCCGGTACCGTCGGGCGAGCGCAGCATCACGTACCCGACGCCGCGCACGCTGACCAGGTGTGCCTCCTCGATGCCCGGGCGCAGCCGGGGCTTGGCGCGGGCCGGGTTCAACCGCTCCGCGACGGCCGCCCACAGCCCGGGGTCGGCCGGTGCCACGGGGGTACCCGGAGCGCGCCCGGCCAGCGCCTCCCACACACTCACCCTGGTCTCGACGACCGTCAACCCGCCCCACCCCTCCGCCACCCGGGCCTCGCAGGGTACGGGCGATCTTCTCCGGTGACCATCCCGTGTCAGGTTGGCGACATCCGCCGATCGGGTCGACCTTATCCGGAACATTTCCAGATAAGGCGCTGACGGGGGCCCCACCGGCCCGCATCGGCCGGTAGAGTCTGTGCGCTGAGGAGGGGGACGGATGAGTCCGGCATCCACGGTCACCGTCGATGCGCTGCCGTCACGGCCCGTACAGCGGGCGGACCTGCTGCTCGCCCTGCGGGTGGGGGCTCCCGACCTCACTGTCGTGGTCCGCGACGCGGACACCGGTGAGTTCGCCGCGGTTCCCGGGCTGCCGGCCGACCCGGACATGCGGCCACTCGCCGTGGCACCGGCGGGTGACCGTGTTCTGCTGTTGGCCGAGCACGACGGCAACCGATACGGCGGCCTGTGCCTGCACACCCTGGCGAGCGGGGAGCAGCGCTGGCTCTCCGCCCGCGCCGAGGGTCAAGCCTGGCTGGCCGGGATCTCTCCCGACGGACGGACGCTCGCCACGCTCACCACCGGCCACGATTGGGCGGCCGTCGACGTTATCGGCATCGCCACCGGACGCCGCCGCCGGCTGGCGTCCGTGCCCGACGCCGGATACTCGGCGGAAAGCTGCGTGTGCTGGTCGCCCGACGGCCAGCTCATCGCGGTCACCTACCTGGCAGCGGAGACCGCCGACGCCGACGAGGACGTCGCGACGATCGTCGTGCGTACCGACGGCACCGTGCTCGCCCACCACCAGTTCCTCGGCGTCCTCTCCGGCTCCAACGGCGCCTGGGCCACCGAGCGCACCCTGGTCTGCCAGGACCCGGCTCAGGGCGATCTCTCCCTGCTCGACGTCGAAGGGAACACCACGCGGTCGCTCGGCCCGGTCAACCCGCCGCCGCTCGCCCTGCTCGACGGGCGCCTGGTGCAGAAGCTCCCCTGGGCGCAGGGTGCGCCGACCCGCCTGGTGACGCTCGCCCTCGACGGCGGCGACCAGCAGCCGTTCCTGACCATCGACCCGGACTGCTCCATCGAACTGCTCGGCTGCGTACCCGGCTGAGTCGGCTGGCAGACTGTCGGGGTGACGTCCGCATACCTCGCCGCCATCGACCAGGGCACCACCTCGACGCGGTGCATCGTCTTCGACGCCGACGGCCGGATCGTCGCGCTCGACCAGCGCGAGCACCGGCAGTACTACCCCCGCCCCGGCTGGGTCGAGCACGACGCGACCGAGATCTGGCACAACGTCCAGGCGGTCACCCGGGGCGCGCTGGACAAGGCCGCCCTCTCCCGCGCCGACCTGGCCGCGATCGGTATCACCAACCAGCGGGAGACCACGCTGCTGTGGGATGCCGCGAGCGGGGAGCCGGTACACGCGGCGGTCGTATGGCAGGACACCCGAACCGACCGGATCATCCGGGAACTGGCCGGCGACCGTGGTCCGGACCGGTTCCGCGCGACCTGCGGGCTGCCGCTCGCCACCTACTTCTCCGGGCCGAAGATCCGCTGGCTGCTGGACGAGCTACCCGGCCTGCGGCAGCGCGCCGAGCAGGGCGAAATCCTCTTCGGTACCGTCGACACCTGGCTCATCTGGCAGCTCACCGGCCGGCACGCGACCGACGTGACCAACGCCAGCCGGACGATGCTGATGTCACTGTCCACATTGGACTGGGATCCCGCGCTCGTCGACGCGTTCGGGGTACCCCGGGCGATGCTGCCGGAGATCCTGCCCTCGTCGTACGTCTACGGTGAGGCGCGCGGCGACCTGGGCGGGGTACCGGTCGCCAGCGCGCTCGGCGACCAGTCCGCCGCGCTGTTCGGCCAGACCTGCTTCGACCCCGGGCAGGCGAAGTGCACCTACGGCACCGGCTCGTTCCTGTTGCTCAACACCGGCGGCACGCCCATCCCGAGCGAGCGCGGCCTGCTGACCACCCTCGGGTACCGGATCGGCCAGGACAAGCCGGTGTACGCCCTCGAAGGCTCGATCGCCGTCACCGGGGCGCTGGTCCAGTGGCTGCGCGACAACCTCGGCATCATCGCCAGCGCGCCGGAGGTGAACGAGCTGGCCGCCCAGGTGCAGGACAACGGCGGCTGCTACTTCGTCCCGGCGTTCTCCGGCCTCTTCGCGCCGTACTGGCGGCCCGACGCGCGCGGGGTCATCGCCGGCCTGACCGGGTACGTGACAAAGGCGCACCTGGCCCGCGCCGCGCTGGAGGCGACCGCCTGGCAGGTGAAGGACGTGGTGGACGCGATGGCCGCCGAGTCGAGCGTGGACCTGAGCAAGCTCAACGTCGACGGCGGGATGACCGCGAGCGACCTGCTGATGCAGTTCCAGGCGGATGTCCTCGACGTAACGGTCGTACGCCCCACGGTCGCCGAGACCACCGCCCTGGGCGCCGCGTACGCCGCCGGGCTGGCCGTCGGGACCTGGCCGGACCTGGAGACCTTGCGGGCCAAGTGGGAGGCCGACGCACGCTGGGAGCCGGCTATGCCGGCCGCGGAACGCGAGCGGGCGTACGGGTTCTGGCGCAAGGCCGTGGACCGCTCGCTGGGCTGGACGGACTAGCTACGCGGCTGGATGAGCGCTGGCTGGTAGCCGCTCCGACAAGCTGCGCGGCTAGATGAGCGCTGGCTGGTAGCCGCTCCGACAAGCTGCGCGGCTAGACGAGCGCTGGCTGGTAGCCGCTCCGACAAGTTGCGCGGCTAGATGAGCGCTGGCTGGTAGGCGCTCCGACAAGCTGCGCGGCTAGGGGCGCCCGCCGAGGGGGGCACTCGACGGGCGCCGCACTAGGCGCCCGCCGAGGGAGGCACTCGACGGGCGCCGGACCAGGGGTACCGCTCGGTCAGGAAGAGTCGCCGATGGTTACCGTGACGGTGCGGGCCGAGCCGCCGCGCACGACGGTCAGCTCCAGCTTGTCGCCGGTCTTGCTGGACTGCACCGCCGATACCAGATCCTCACTGGTGTGGATGTCCTTGCCGCCGGCCCTGGTGATGACGTCGCCCGCCTGGAGGCCGGCCTTCTCGGCCGGGCTGCCGCCGGACACCGCGGCGACCTTCGCGCCGGCATTGTTGTCGGCGGTGGTTACCTGCACGCCGAGGAACGGGTGGCTGACCTTGGTACCGCTGATCAGCGCCTGTGCCACCCGCTTCACCAGGTCGCTCGGGATCGCGAAGCCGACGCCGACGTTGCCCTGACTCTGCCCGGCCGTGGCGATCGCGGTGTTGATGCCGATCACGTGGGCGTTGAGGTCGACGAGCGCGCCACCCGAGTTGCCCGGGTTGATCGCGGCGTCGGTCTGGATCGCGCCCGCGATGTCGGTGGTCTGCGGGGCGGTCGGGTTCTGCTCGTCGCCGCCTTCCTGGATGGTGCGGTTAAGGGCGCTCACGATCCCGGAGGTGACCGAGCCCTCCAGGCCCAGCGGGCTGCCGATCGCGAGGACGGTGTCGCCGACCCGTACCGCGCCGCTGTCGCCGAAGGTGGCCGCGGTCAACCCGCTCACGCCGCTCACCTTGATGACCGCGAGGTCGGTCTTCGGGTCGGTACCGACGATCTTCGCGGTGGCCGTCTTCCCGTCGGAGAACTCGACCTGTACCGTCTGCCCCCGCGCCGACGCCACCACGTGGTTGTTCGTCACGATGTACCCGTCGGCGCTGTACACCACGCCGGAGCCCTCACCGGAGCCGGTGCGGATGTCCACCACGCTCGGCTTCACCGCGGCGGCGATGTCCGCGAGCGAGGAGCGGTCCATCACCTTGACCGAGGTCGGCCCGGTGCTCGACGCGGCCGCGGCGGTACCGGTGCCCTGCGAGTCGACCGAGTGCACGACGAGCCCACCGACGAGCCCACCGCCGCCAGCCAGCAGGAGCGCCAGCAGCCCGGTGACGACCAGCCGGCCACCCCGGCTCGGGCGGGCGGGCGCCGGTGCGGGCGGATACCCGGAGGGCTGCGTCTGCTCGCCATAGGTCGGCGCGCCGTACCAGGTTCGCTGTTCGGGTCCGGGCCACACCGGCTGGGGCGCGGTCACCGGCTCACCGGCCGGCGGTCCGGTAACCGGCTCTGCGGGCTGGGGTTGGCCTTCCGGCCCCGGCGCGTGCTGCTGCTCGTTCTCGGTCATGCGCCAACAGTGCCTCGGTTGACTGACCCGATACTGGACCCGCCCTGGAAGTTAGCTGTGAATCGGGAGCCGCACCCGGAAGGTCGCGCCCTGCCCCGGTTGGCTGTCCACCTCGACGCTGCCGCGGTGCGCGCCGACGAGCGCGGCCACGATGGCGAGGCCCAGTCCGGCGCCGCTGCCGTTGCCGCGGCGGGTCCGGGCGGCGTCCGCGCGGTAGAACCGCTCGAACACCCGCTCTGCCTGGTCGGGGGCGAGGCCCTGACCCTGGTCGGCCACCTCGATGACCGCCCGGTCGCCGTCCGCGCGCAACCGCAACCAGACGGGCGTACCGGCCGGGGTGTGCGTGAGCGCGTTGGTCATGAGGTTCCCGACGACCTGCCGCATGCGCGACTCGTCGGCCAGCACCGTCACCGGACCGCCGGGGTTCTCCAGGGTGATCTCGCGGTCGGGGGCGACCGCCCGCGCCGCGGTCACCACGTCTCCGGTGATGACCCGCAGATCCAGCGGTACCGGCGCCAGCGGCCTTTCCTCGTCCAGCCGGGCCAGCAGCAGCAGGTCCTCGACGAGCAGGCCCATCCGGGCGGCCTCCTCCTCGATCCGGCGGACCAGCTTGTCGGCCTGTTCCGGCTCCTTCGCGGCCACCTGGCGGTACAGCTCGGCGAAGCCGCGGATGGTGGTCAGCGGGGTGCGCAGCTCGTGTGAGGCGTCCGCCACGAACTCGCGCATCCGCTCCTCGGAACGGCGGGACCGGGCCTCGGACTCGGCGCGCGCGGTGAACGCGCTCTCGATCTGGCCGAGCATGATGTTCAGCGTCCGGCCCAGCCGGCCCACCTCGGTGGCCGGTTCGCCGTCGCCGCCCTCGGACTCCGGTACCCGGCGGGTCAGGTCGCCCTCGGCGATCGCGGCCGCGGTGCGCTCGATCTCCCGCAGCGGCCGCAGGCTCGCCCGTACCATCGCCACGCCGATCATCGCCAGCAGCACCAGCGCCAGGCTGCCGAACAGCAGCTCCAGGAAGATGAGCCGGCTGACCGTACTCTCCACGGTGGACAGGTTCACGCCGAGGTGCAGGATCGAGCCGTTGTCCAGTACCACGACCAGCATGCGCCAGTGCAGCTTGCGGTTGATCGAGGGCACCGTGTACGGGTGTCCGGCCTTGGCGTAGACGTCGTCCAGCCCGGTCACCAGGGGCGGCAGGTCGCCCTCGGACAGCCGGGCGTCGTGCGACGGCGGCCGGCCCACTCCGTTGGGCGTGGTCTCCCGCAGGTAGTCCACGGCGAGCACCACCTGGCCGGAGACGTCGCCCTGCACCTGGAGTTCGGCATTGTGCGCCGCGGTCCAGAGCTGCTGGTCTACGCCGTCGATCAGGTTGGCGCGCAGGGCGAGGACGCTGACCGCGCCGATCACCATGAGCCCGGCGAGGACCAGCACGAGGATCGCCGCGACCAGCTTGACCCGCAGCGGGACGCGGTCGAGCCGGCCCAGCACGGGGTTAGGTGGGCAGGCGCAGCACGTACCCGACGCCGCGCAGGGTGTGGATCAGGCGGGGCTCGACCGAGTCGACCTTGCGGCGCAGGTACGAGATGTACGACTCGACGATGCTGTCGTCGCCCCGGAAGTCGTAGCTCCACACGTGGTCGAGGATCTGCCCCTTGGACAGCACCCGGCCCGCGTTGGCCATGAGGTACCGCAGGAGCTTGAACTCGGTGGGCGACAGCGAGATCCGCTGGCCGTCCCGCCACACCTCGTGTGCCTCCTCGTCCAGCTCCAGATCGGCGAAGGTGAGCCGGGCCGGTCCGGGCTGGCCGCTGGTGCGCCGCAGTACCGCGCGGATCCGCGCGGTCAGCTCCTCCAGGCTGAACGGCTTGGTGACGTAGTCGTCGCCGCCGAGGGTCAGCCCGCGGATCTTGTCATCGGTCGCGTCGCGCGCGGTCAGGAACACCACGGGGGTCCGCGTGCCGCCGTCGCGCAGCTTCCGGATCACCTCGAAGCCGTCGAGGTCGGGCAGCATCACGTCGAGCACGATGAGATCCGGCCGCTCCTCGCGGGCCACCTGTACCGCCTGCGCGCCGTTGGTCGCGGTGGTGACGAAGAACCCGGCGAAGCGCAGGGAGGCGGAGAGCAGCTCGAGGATGTTCGGATCGTCCTCGACCACGAGCAGCCTCGCCTCGGCCTGCGCCGCACCGGACAGCGTGGCACCCCCGGATTGTGCCCCGCCGTCTCGTACCCCCATGCGCTTCATCGTCGGTCCCGTACCTGTGTCACGAATTAATACTGCCTGGGAATTGGCTGGGAGTCAGCCGCCCAGCAGCCGCCGTACCTGGGCGATCGCCCCGGTGACCACCGCGACCGCGGCGCGTATGTCGGCCTCGGCGACTCCCGGCCGCCGCGCCAGCCGCCGTACCTCCTCGGCGAGCCGGCCGGCGGCGCGCTCCAGCTCGGCGGTCGGTGCCCCGCCGTCGGCCCAGGGTGGCGGCGCGCCCCACCGGCCGCGCGGGGTGGCCGTGCGGCTTTCCCGGGCGGCCTCGCGCAGTTCCCGCTTGATGTCCCGCATCGAGCCGCTGACCTGCTGCTCGATCTCGGTCGCGAGCGAGGTCAGGTCGGCCACCGAGGCATGGATCTCGCGTTCCAGATCGGCCAGCTCGGCGGCCCGCTGGCGCAGCTCCTGC
>JBKPCQ010000008.1:0-3677 GCA_046727455.1 Actinomycetota bacterium
ACGATGGTCTGGTCATCCGGGGTCTCGATCGCCTTGAGGCCCAGCTTGTCCGAGCTGGTGTCCTTGTACGGGCTGGTGTACCCCTGCAGGTCCAGGTAGTCGTTGAAGTAGGTCGGACCGTTGGGGAACGTGTCCTTGTCCAGGGTCCGCTCGACGTCGTACTTGACGTCCTTCGAGGTGATCGCGCTGCCGTCCTCGTACTTCAGGCCCTTTTTGAGCTTGTATGTCCAGGTCTTGCCGCCGTCACTCGCCTGCCCGAGCGACTCGGCCAGGTCCGGTACCAGCTTCAGCCCGTCCGCTCCCGGCTTCGGCGCGAACATCGTCAACGCTCGCCCGTACAGCCGGATGAAGTCCCACGAGAAGCCGTAGTAGGTGTCGGCCGGATCCAGGGAGTCCCAGTCGCCCGTCGACGCGAACCGCAGCGTTCCACCCTTCTGGGTGGACGGGTTGTAGACCTTGCCCACCCCTGCGTTGTAAGCGGCTACCGCAGCGGTACCGCTGCTGTTGTTGGTTGTCGGCTTGTTGCTGCCACAGGCGGTCATGCCCAGGGCGACCACCATGCCCGCGGCGATCGCTGCGACAGCAGTTCTTCTCCTCATCTGCTGACACACACCCCTTCGTGTAGTAGGGCCCGGCCACCAGGTGGCCGGGCTTGTTAGCGAGCCCGTGGATCCAGCGCATCGCGGAGGCCGTCACCGAAAAGGTTGAACGCCAGTACGGTGACGAAGATGGCCAACCCGGGGAAGAGCATGAAGTAGGGGTCGATCTGGTAGATGCGCGACGCGTCGGTCAGCATCGCGCCCCAGCTCGCGGTGGGGGGCTGGACGCCCACGCCGAGGAAGGACAGCGCCGCCTCGAACAGGATGTTGGTCGGAATGAGGAGCGTCGTGTAGATGAGGATCGGCGCGACCAGGTTCGGCAGCAGCTCCCGCAGGACGATGTACCGGCCGCGGGCGCCCAGGCTGCGGGCCGCGTCGACGAACTCGCGCTCGCGCAGCGACAGGGCCTGTCCGCGGATGATCCGGCCGATGTACGGCCAGCTGAAGAACCCGATGATGAAGATCAGCAGGGCGATCCGGAGGTCGTCGCCATGGAGCCCGAACGCGCGGTCCGGGATGACGCCGACCAGCGCGATGGAGAACAGCAGCAGGGGGAAGGCCAGGAAGACGTCCATCGTCCGGCTGATCAGCGCGTCGATCCAGCCGCCGAAGTAGCCGGAGATGATGCCCATGACGGTACCGATGACCATGGACAGCGCGGTCGCGAGGAACGCGATGAGCAGCGAGATCCGGGACCCGTAGACGATCCGGCTGAACAGGTCCCGCCCGTTGCCGGGCTCCAGCCCGAACAGAAAGTCCTTGCTGATCCCGCCGTACTTGCCGGTCGGTATGCCGAGATCGGGGTCGATGAGCTTCTGGTGGAACTCGTTCGGCGGGTGGCCGAGCAGCGCGACGATCCACGGCGCGAAGAGGGCGACGAGGATCAGGATGATCACGACGATGCCGCCGCCCATGGCGACCTTGTCCCGCTTGAGGCGGGCCCACGCGATCTGGCCGAGCGAGCGACCTTCGATGGCGCGGGCTTCGGCCGGGGCGGCCTCCTCGGCGACAAGCGTGGTCGTGTCGCCGGCAACCGGCTCAGGTCCTATGACCATGAACGGCCCCCGCCCTTCTCCGGCCGCCGCACGGCACGCCGCGGCAGACCGGTGCGGCACGGCCGCTGCCGGTCTGGCCCGGACCCGTGGCAGTCGGCAACCGATCGGTTGTCTTCCACGCGGACTCCCGCACCTACCAGCGGGTTCGACCGCCGGCAGATGCGCGCCACCAACGGTGAGCTCTCCACCGCTCGGTGCCCTGAAGCCTTCGTTGTCAGGGCTGGGGGCGTCAAGGTTAGGACGGCCCCGTAATCAACTTCAGGCCACCTCGTGACACTGGCGTGACCTGCTGCGCGTGACCCCGTCACACCGCGCGCCGGCCCTCGAACGCACGGCCCAGGGTGATCTCGTCGGCGTACTCCAGGTCGCCGCCGACCGGCAGGCCGCTGGCCAGCCGGGTGACGGCGATACCCATCGGCTTGACCATCAGGGCCAGGTAGGTCGCGGTGGCCTCACCCTCTGTGTTGGGATCGGTCGCCAAGATCAATTCTTTGACGGTACCGGCGGCCAGCCGCGCCATCAGCTCCCGGATGCGCAGGTTGTCCGGCCCGATGCCCTCCAGCGGATTGATCGCGCCGCCCAGGACGTGGTACCGCCCGCGGAACTCCCCGGTCCGTTCGATCGCCACGACGTCCTTGGGCTCCTCCACGACGCACAGCACGTCATCGGCACGACGGGAATCGCGGCATATCCGGCACTGCTCCGACTCGGCCACGTTGAAGCAGGTCGTGCAGAACCGCACCAGCTCCTTGACCCGCTGCAGGGCCCCGGCCAGCCGCTTCACGTCGGCGGGATCGGCGGACAGGATGTGGAACGCGATCCGCTGCGCGCTTTTCGGACCGACCCCGGGCAGCCGTCCCAGCTCGTCGATCAGGTCCTGGATGGCGCCTTCGTACATCTAGAAGCCGGGGATGCCCAGGCCGCCGCCCAGACCACCGAGTCCGGCGGTGAGCGGGCCCATCTTCTCCTCGGTCAGCTCGCGTACCGCCTCGGTGGCGTTGTGGAACGCGGCCAGCACCAGGTCTTCCAGCGTCTCCACGTCGTCCGGATCGACCGCCTTCGGATCGATCGAGACCGCGGTCGCCTCGCCCGTGCCCTTCATCGTGACCGTGACGAGCCCGCCGCCGGCCGTGCCGGTCACCTCCGCCTCGGCCAGTTCGGCCTGAGCGTCGGCCACCTGCTGCTGCATCTTCTGCGCCTGCTTCATGAGCTGCTGAAGGTTCGGCTGTCCACCCGGGCGCACGGTCTGCTCCTCTACCTCGGCGTATCTGTCCGTCAGCCTACCGGTTGTCCAGTTCGCCGATCTTCTCCGCACCGAGCGCCTGGGCGAGAAGATGCAGCGCCTGCTGTTCGCTGGTCTGCCGCGCGGTCTGCCCGTCGACCACGTCGTCGTCCGGGTCGGGTTCCTCCTCCGTCTCCACCGCTGGTGGTGGGGTGAGGGCCGGGCTGCCGGGGGTCGCCGTCGCCGGCCAGCCGCCGTCATCGCGCGGGGCCGCGGTCCGTGGCGCCGGAGGTCCTGACAGAGGCGATCCCGTCGGCGGCGATCCCGTCGGCGGCGGTCCCGTCGGCGGCGCCGGCCGCCCCGTCCCGCCCCCCGGGCCATGCCCGCTGACCTCGCAGCGCACCTGCCAGCTCCGGTTCGGCGCCGGCGGGCCGAGCACCTCGTGTACCGCTTCGAGCAGCAGCGCCGGCGCGTTACTGAGCATGTTGGCGTGGACGAGGTGCTTGAACAGCAGGACGAGCGTGTCTCCGTCGACCTCCCGTACCGTCGCCTCCCGCGCCACCGCCGCGGCCGCGCGGCGCTTGCGGCCGACGTGCCCGAGGATCTCCTCCCACACCCTGCGTACCGCGGCGGCGTCCAGCGCGCCCGGCACCCTCGGCGGCTCCGCATGCATCGGCGCCGTCGGCGGCTCGGCTTGGGTCGGCGCCTTCGGCGGCTCGGCTTGAGTCGGCGCCTTGGGCGGCCCGGTTTGCATCGGTGCCGCCGCCGGCCCGGCTTGGGTCTGTCTCTTATACACATCTG
>JBKPCQ010000009.1:0-5645 GCA_046727455.1 Actinomycetota bacterium
GGGGCGGCGTCCGTCGCGCTCAGCGTCTCGTCGGTCGTGCCGGCCGAGGCGGTCAGCGCCGGGGTCTCGGCCTCGGCCACCTCGTCCGCCGCCATCGCGATCGGCTTGCGCTTGCTGATCGCGACCGCGGCGACCACGATCAGCGCGGCCACGACCGCGATCGTGATCCGCAGCGGGGTGTTCTTCGACGAGCCGGTGCTCCACAGGACCACGGCGGGGGCGATCAGCAGCGAGACCAGGTTCATCACCTTCATCAGCGGGTTGATCGCCGGGCCTGCGGTGTCCTTGAACGGGTCGCCGACGGTGTCGCCGATCACGGTGGCGGCGTGGGCCGGCGAGCCCTTGCCGCCGTACTTGCCCTCCTCGACCAGCTTCTTCGCGTTGTCCCAGGCGCCGCCCGAGTTGGCCAGGTAGAGCGCCATCAGGACACCGGTGGTGACCGCGCCGGCCAGGTATGCGGCCAGCGCGCCGACCCCGAGGCCGAAGCCGACCGCGATCGGGGCCATCACCGCCAGCAGACCCGGAGTGATCAGCTCGCGCTGCGCGTCCCGCGTGCAGATGTCGACCACCTTGCCGTACTCCGGCCGCTGGGTGCCGTCCATGATCCCGGGGAAGTCCCGGAACTGCCGGCGCACCTCGAACACCACGGCACCAGCCGAGCGGGACACCGCGCTGATGGCCAGCCCGGAGAAGAGGAACACCACGCATGCCCCGAGGACCAGGCCGACCAGGCTGCGCGGGCTGGAGATGTTGAGCAGGTCACCCAGTACCGTGCCGAGCTGGCCGGTGGCGGTACCGGCCTTGACGAACGCCGCGCCGACCGTATCGGTGTACGAGCCGAACAGCGCGGTCGCCGCGAGGACGGCGGTCGCGATCGCGATGCCCTTGGTGATCGCCTTGGTGGTGTTGCCGACCGCGTCGAGGTCGGTCAGCACCCGCGCGCCGTTCTCGTCGATGTCGCCGGACATCTCGGCGATGCCCTGCGCGTTGTCGGAGATCGGCCCGAAGGTGTCCATCGCGACGATCACGCCGACCGTGGTGAGCAGGCCGGTGCCGGCCAGCGCCACCGCGAACAGGGACAGCACGATGGAACCGCCGCCGAGCAGGAAGGCGCCGTACACGCCGGCGGCGATGACGATCGCGGAGTACACGGCCGACTCGTACCCGACCGACACGCCGGCCAGGATCACGGTGGCCGGGCCGGTCAGCGAGGTCTTGGCGATGTCCTGCACCGGCCGCTTGCCCGGCTCGGTGAAGTATCCGGTGAGCGCCTGGATGACCGCGGCCAGCACGATGCCGATGACGACCGCCACGATGGCCACCACCCGCGGGTTGCGGGTCTGGTCGGCCAGCGGCGAGGCGGTCAGCTCGCCGAAGGTGGCGGGCAGGTACATGAACGCGGCGCCGGCCACGAGGACCGCCGAGATGGCGGCGGAGATGTAGAACGCCCGGTTGATCGCGGTGAGCCCGGTCCGGTCGGACTTGCGGAGCCGGGTGATGAACACGCCGATGATCGCGGTCACCGCGCCGATCGTCGGCACGATGAGCGGGAACACCAGGCCCTGCTCGCCGAACGCGGCCTTGCCCAGGATCAGCGCGGCGACCAGCGTCACGGCGTACGACTCGAACAGGTCGGCCGCCATACCGGCGCAGTCGCCGACATTGTCGCCCACGTTGTCGGCGATCACCGCGGCGTTGCGCGGGTCGTCCTCCGGAATCCCCTTCTCGACCTTGCCGACCAGGTCGGCGCCGACGTCGGCGGCCTTGGTGAAGATGCCGCCGCCCACCCGCATGAACATCGCCAGCAACGCGGCACCGAAGCCGAAGCCCTCCAGTACCGTCGGCGCGTCGCCCTTGTAGATCAGCACGACCACGGCCGCGCCGAGCAGGCCCAGCCCAACGGTCAGGAAGCCGACCACGCCGCCGGTCCGGAAGGCGATCCCCATCGCCCGCTCCCGGCCGCCCTCGCCGGTGTTCGCGGCCGCTGCGACGCGCACGTTCGCCCGGGTGGCCAGGGACATCCCGGCCCCGCCGATGAACGCGCTGAACAGCGCACCGACCACGAAGAAGATCGAACGGCCGATCTTGACTGCCGCGCCGCCCTCGTTCACCGGCAGCAGGAACAGCAGTACGACCACGATGACGACGAACACGCCGAGGGTCTTGAACTGGCGGGTCAGGTACGCGGTCGCACCCTCCTGCACGGCCCCGGCGATGTCCTGCATTTTCTGGGTGCCCTTACCGGCCGCGAGTACCGCCCTGACCATGCCGCCCGCGAAGCCCAGCGCCACCAGCGCGATCGCCGCCGCCACGATGACATAGGTCAGGTGACTGCCAGTAAGGGACAGCTCGCTCGCGGCGAGTGACTCCGCGGACATCTATGTCCTCCTGTACTGATCCAGCTCCCCTACCCGGGAGTTAATCCGGGTACTCTAGCGGCCCGCGGATCAGCCTCTCACACCGCGTACCCGCTGAGTGGCCTAACGCTGCCCGCCGGTTCGCGCGTTGCCGCTCCCGTTGCGCCCCTGCTTGGTCGGCCAGGACATCAGCACCTCGGTACCCGGCCCCGCCTCGGCCGGGCGTACCGACAGGTCGTCGACGATGCCGATGAGCAGCGCCAGCCGCATCCCCACCGCTACCGCCTCCTCCCCGGACGGGTCGCCGACCGGCAGCTCCACCGTCGGATCGTCGAGCAGCGCGACCGGGTCGGGCGGGTCGGGCAGCACCGGGCCCAGCCCGGCGTCGATCGGCGCCCGGTCGGTCACCCGCACCGTGAACCGGTCGCCGTCGCCGTCGACGAGCGCCACCTCGACCAGGTCGGGGATGTTGTGCTCGCGATGCAACGCCACCGCCCGGGAGCACGCCTCGCCGATCGCCAGCCGGATCTCGTCGAACAGTTCGGTGGCCACCCCCGCCCGCCGGGCAACGGCCACGCCGACCAGCCGGGCGGTCCGTACGTGTGCCGCGGCGGGAGAGAAGGACAGCCGTACCGTCGGCATCCGGAGCCTCAGCCGGCCGTACCCGCGGACGCGCCGTCACTGTTCGCCGTGGCAGCGTCGACCGACTCGTACAGCGTGAACACCCGGTCCAGACCGGTGATCCGGAAGATCTTCAGAAGGCGCTCCTGCGCACACACCAAGCTCAGCTCACCGTCCACGCCGCGCAGCCGCTTGAGCGCGCCGACCAGTACCCCCAGGCCGGTGGAGTCGAGGAACTCCACCCGACCGAGATCCACGACGACCTGCCGGTCCCCGGCCTCCACGAGCGCAATCAGGTACTCGCGTAACTGGGGCGCGGTATAGACGTCGATCTCCCCGCCGACCTCCAACACCTTGTGGCCAGCCACGGTTCGGGTCGACAGCGACAGTTCCATGCGGACCTCCTCCTCAGGCATCTAACCATCGCACGGACCGGAAGGCGGGGGTACATCGTCCCCGGATTGCACGAACCGGCCGGCTCCCGCCGAGTGCATCACATGTCCAGCCCGGCCACGTCCCGCCCCCGCCTGGTCGACCCGGAGGCGGACGACGCCGGGCCGGCGCGCGCCGATGCCCGCGCCCGGCCCACCTGAGCGGTGACGACGAGGTCCAGCCCGTCGACCCGGCACCCCACCAGCCCGGCCCCGTTGGCCGCGACGATCTCGCCGGCCCGCTCACACGCGATGCCCGCGCCGTCGACCGCGTTCCGGGCGCCGGCCAGCGCGCCGAGGTCGGCGGCAACCTGTGCCCGGTGCCGGTCCGTGATCGCGGCGCCGACGAGCGTGGCACCGATCCCCACCGCGACCACGGCCGACCCGATGGCGAGCAGCAGGACCGACGCCGAGCCCCGGTCGCGGTTCATCGCGGTTCCACGTCGGCGACCGCGTTGCCCGTGACCGTCACACCGGGCAGGTGCGGCCCGAGCGGATGCACCGTCACCCGTACCGTCGCCGCCGCCCGCTCACTGTCAAGCGTCACGACGACGGTCGCCCCGCGCGGTGCGCGGCGCTGCCCGGCGGCGGTTGCGTCGCCGCCGCGGGCACCGGCCAGCGCGGCGTCCCGGGCGGCGTCCACGCACTGCATCCTGGCCAGCACCGCGTTGACCGCGCCGAGGGCGAACAGCAGCAGGAGCACGAGGGCGGGCAGGCCCACGGCGAGCTCAGCCGTGGTCGAGCCACGGTCGGGCCGGCGGCTCATCTCAGCGCCCGCTCGATCAGGTGACCGAGCGCGTCTTGTATCCGGGCCGAGGTCAGGACCTTGAGCAGCACCGCGGCGAACGCGACAGCCGCCAAAGTACCGACCGCGTATTCAGCGGTGTTCATACCGGCATCGCCGCGCAGGCGGCACAGTAGGCGTTTCACAACAGCTCCATGAGGTCAGCGGAGGACGTCGCCGAGCACGGCGACGATCACCGGCACGATGCCGGCGACGAGGAAGGCGGGCAGGAAGCACAGCCCGAGCGGCAGTACCAGGAGGACACCGGCCCGCTGCGCGGCGGTCTCGGTCTCGGCGAGGCGGGCGGTGCGCAGGTCGTCGGCGAGTCGGGCGAACGCGCTGGCGAGGGCGGCGCCCGACTCGGCGCTGCGGGCGACCGCCGCCGCCAGGCGGGTACCCGCTGGAAGGTCGTGTACCGGCTGCCAGGCGAGCGCCGGTGTGAGGCCCAGGCTCAGCCCGCCCGCCACCCGCCCGAGTCGGGCTCCGACCGGCCCGCCCAGCGCCTCGGCCACCTCGCCGACCGCACGGTCTGTAGGCAGCCCGGCGCGTAGCGCGGCGGCGAGCAGGTCGGCGGCGTAGGGCAGGTCCAGCGCGGCCCGGTCCCGCTCCCGGCGCCGCTCGGCCGGCTCCACCCGGCTCAGGTACCGGCCCAGCAGCGCGGCGGTCACGACACCCACGACGAGCCCCGCCCAGCCGCCGACGAGCCCGCCGACCGCCAGCCCGCACAGGCCGGCCAGGGTGCGACGCAGTCTCATGACGCGGTACCCGCACCGGCCCGTGCCAGCCGTCCGGCCCAGCCGAGGCCGGCGAGCTGGAGCAGCACGGCAACGGTGACGCAGCCGGCGCCCACCGGAGTGTGCAGGAGCACCCGGAGCGGATCGGCGCCCATCCCGTACCCGACTCCGATGCCGGCGAGCGGCAGGACGGCGAGCAGTCCCGCCGTGGCGCGGGTACCGGCGGCGTGCGCGGCCGCCGTCAGCCGTATCCGGTCCCGCCCCCGCAGGTCGGCCTCGAGCCGGTCGAGCAGGTCCGCCAGCGGAGCGCCGGTCCGGTCGGCCACCTGCCAGGCGGCGGTGACCCGGTCTCTGACGGCCGGTACCGCGTCGACGTGTGGCGCGACCGCCACCCGGGCGGCCGGCGGCGGCAGCCCGGCACGCAGGTCGGCGGCGAGCGTCGCGAGGGCGTCCAAAGCCCGGGCATGCGCCTCGACCCGGGCCTGCTCCCGATGACGGCGCAGCCCGTATGCCACGCCGAGCAGGACGTACACCGCCGCGACCGCCCCGGCCACCGGTCCGGCGAGGAGGCCGGCCGCAGCGCCGGCTCCGGCGGCGAGCGCGACCGACACCAGTCCGGGGCGCCGCAGCACGATCGCGATCGGCGGTCGGCGCCCGTCGTCCCGCAGGGCGCGCAGCCGCCGCCGGGTCCGCAGCCGGTTCACGGTCGGCCCCCGAG
>JBKPCQ010000010.1:0-10479 GCA_046727455.1 Actinomycetota bacterium
CCAGGATCAAACTCTCCAACAAAAACCTGGAAACAACCCCGGCATCAAAAATGCCAAAATAACCCCGACGGGGGTAAACAAAACAAACTTGGCACTGGCAATTACAGCACCCTGTTGAGTTCTCAAAGAACAAACACACACCGTATCTGGACCCTCAAGGGGCCCGCGATCCGGGGCAACCTCTCAAGTTTATGGATCAGTATCGGCCTTGTCAAGCGCTTTGGGCGACTTGTACCTCGCTGACCGTTCCGCCCGCGCTGGCGCACACCGCAAGCGGTGATCGACAACTACGGAGGGATCCGCCAAGACCGGCCGGCCCGCTGTCAACACAGCTCAACCCGCCCGGCTCCTTGCCGGCCCAGCAACTCTACATGGTTCGCTCCGCGGTTTCAAACGCGGTACCCCGCGGCGGTCCTTACCGTCACCTGAGGCTCGCCCACGATAGGCCGAAGATCTTCCGAGCGTCAAATCGGACTCCCCAGGACCGCGCGGGAGGGGTTCAATGGCAGGCATGTCGCAGGATGCCCTGCTCGGTCAGCTCTTCCCGCTCTGGGACCTCGCCATCGGCGCATGCGTCCTCGTAACGGTCGTCCTGTGTACCCGCCGCCTGCTGCGTCGTGGCCCGTCCCGGATGACCCGGGCCCTGATCGTGACGGGCAGCGCGGCCATCGGCCTCGCCACGCTCGGGTACCTGCTCGCCCGATGACCACAACGCCGGACGCCGGCCGGGTGCTGCGCTGCGTCGACGACCCGAGCGCGCCGGTGTTCGCGATCCACGCCTGGCCCTTCCTCAACCGCGACCCGGTAGGAAACAGCATCCTCTGCACCTCGGTCGAAGCGGCGTGCGCCGAGCACCGGCCGGACTGGCGGTGGATCCGGGTACTCGACGGGAAGGAGCTGGTCGGCGTGGCGATGCGCACCCCGCCCCGGGGACCGTTGCTCTCCGACCTTCCGGAGCCGGCCGCGCAGGCGCTGGCCGCGCATTTCGCCGGTACCGACGCGATGTTGACCATGGTCAGCGGACCGCCGGCGGCCGCCACGGCCTTCGCCCACCACTACGCCCGCCTCGTCGGGGCGCGGCCCGGACCCGGGGCAGCCACCCGGCTGTTCCGGTTGGATCAGGTGACCCCGCCCGCCGGCGTGCCCGGTCGCAGCCGGCCGGCGACCCGGGCGGATCGTGGCCGGATCCTTGCGTGGCTGGACGCGTTCTTCGCGGAGGCGCTGCCGGACGAGATCCGCGAGGAGCGCACCGAGCAGGAGACGGCGGTCGACCGGCGGTTCGGGTACGGCGACCTGATGTGGTTCTGGGAGGTGGACGGTTCCCCGGTCAGCTTCGCCTGGCGGACCCCGCTGGCCGCTCCCACGCACTGGCCACGCGCGTCGGTGGTCCGGGTGGGTGCGGTGTACACGCCGCCGGAGCAGCGCGGGCAGGGGTATGCGAGCGCGAATGTCGCGGCGGTCAGCCAGCGCGGGCTGGACGCCGGCGCACACGCCTGCGTGCTGTACGCGGACGCGGCGAACCGGACCAGCAACAAGATCTACCAGCGGATCGGGTGCCGGCCGGTCGGCACCGCGCAGGAATGGCAGTTCAGCTGACCGGCAGTCGCCGGTTGGCGAGGCTGGGCAGCTCCGCCCGGACCCCGGCGAGGCGATCGAGATCGAGATCGAGGACGATGACGCCGACGGTGTCCGGCGCCTGGGCGAGGACGGTGCCCCACGGGTCGACGACCATGCTGCGCCCATAGCAGGTGCGGCCCGGGTCATGGTCGCCGATCTGGGCGGCGGCGAGCACGTAGCACTGGTTCTCGATGGCTCGCGCCCGGAGCAGCACCTCCCAGTGGTCGCGCCCGGTGTGGAGCATGAACGCGGCCGGTACGACGAGCACCTGCGCGCCGCCGTGCACGGCGAGGTGCCGGTACAGCTCGGGGAAGCGCAGGTCGTAGCAGATGGACAGGCCGAAGGTGACGCCCTCGATGGGCACCGTGGCCGGCGCGTCGCCGGGTGCGACGGTCGCCGACTCGTGGTATGACACGCGGCCGGGGATCTCGACGTCGTACAGATGGATCTTGCGGTAGACGGCGGCGAGTGCGCCGGACCGGTCGAAGACGACCGATGTGTTGTACGTGCGGGCGGGATCCGGCCCGGTCTCGTGGAAGGTGCCCGCGTGCACCCACATCGACAGCTCGCGCGCCGCTTTCGCGAAGAACCGCCCGTACTCGCCGTCAAGCGGCTCGGGCTCGGGCAGGCCCGCCGCAGGCCCGAGGTAGTCGGTGTACTCGGGCAGAACGGCAAGGTCCGCGCCCGCGTCAGCGGCGCGTTGTAGCAGGTCGCGCGCTGTGGCGAGGTTGGCAGGCCGGTCGGCGCGGGCGTTGAGCTGGCAGACGGCGACGCGCATGCCGCCAGCCTAGCGAGGCGGCTCCTGCCGGCGGGTGGGTCAGGCTGCGGCCCGGACCAGCGCCACCGCGGGCACCGACTGCGCGGTCGGACGACGGCGCCGGATCGGCCACATCGCGGTCGGACCACGGCGCCGGATCGGCCACATCGCGGTCGGACCACGGCGCCGGATCGGCCACATCGCTGCCAGGACGGCGCGACCGCCCCCGGCGGCGCAGTCGGGATCGGGTGCCGGGCCAACTACGTCGCGGCCAGGACGAGCGCGGTCGCCGCGAAGCCCAGGCCGGCGATCTGCGCGGGCGCGACCCGCTCCCGGTCGACGGCGAGCGCGAGGAGGACCGTACTCACCGGGTAGAGGGCACCGATCGGCGCCACGATGGCCAGCGGCCCGCGGGCCGCCGCCAGCAGGTACATTGCGTTGGCCAGGACGTCCATCGGGCCGGCGACGAGGGTCCACCGGCGGGCGGTGGGATCGAGCCGCAGCGGTACCCGGGTGCGGGCGACCGCCAGCAGGCCGCACCCGAGCGAGCCGGCCCGGACCCCGACGAGCGGCCACATGCCGGCGTCCGGGCCGACCCGGCCGATGATCACGAAGAACAACCCGAAAGAAAGTCCCGCGGCCAAGGCCGGTGCGACGATCTGTGGCGTCGCCCGGCCGTCGCCGCGAGTACGGCTGACCAGCGCGATCGCGACGACCGCGCAGCCGGCGCCGGCGAGGGCGAGCGGCGGAGGGGTGCGGTCGAGGGCCAGCCCTACCCCGAGCGGTACCACCGCCGTCGTCACCGCGCTGATCGGCGCGAACACGGCCATGGCGCCCTGCGACAGGCCGTGGTAGAGGAGCAGGATACCGATAAAGCCGACGCTACCCCCTAAAGCGCCCCAACCCACTGCGCCCAGGCTCGGACCGCGCCCGCCGATCAGTGCGACACACAACGCCAGAACCGGCAGGCTCGCGAGCTGGGACAGTACCGTCACGACAAGAGCACGTGAGGTCTGGGTTGCCTTGCCGCCCGAGAAGTCGCCGACGCCCCAGACGGCAGCCGAGAGGGCGGCGAGCAGAATGGGCACCACACTGTATTTGTATCATCAGGATGACCGCAGAGGACAACGTGTTGACCGACACACCGGCTCCTGACCGGCGCGGGGCCGTCGAAGCGGTGAACGCCGCGGTGGCCGAGCATGTCCGGGCACTCCGGCAAGCCCGTGGCTGGTCGCTGGACGAGCTGTCCGGCCGCTCCGGCGTAAGCAAGGGCATGGTCGTCCAGATCGAGGCGGCGCGGACCAACCCCAGCGTCGGTACCCTCACCAGGATCGCCGACGCGTTCGGCGTGACCGTCGCCCGGCTGCTCGAACCGGCGGCCGACCGGACCGTCCGGGTCACCTCGGCCGCCGACGCCCGGCTGCTGTGGCGCGGCGGGTACGGCGGCTTCGGCCGGCTGCTCGGCGGCCTCAACGAGCCGGACTTCGTCGAGCTGTGGGAGTGGCGGCTGTCCCCGCACGACCGGCACGACTCCCCCGACCACGCACCCGGCACCCGTGAGCTGCTGCATGTGCTGGCGGGTGAGTTGACGGTGACCGTCGACGGCACCGACCACCTGGTTCAGGCCGGTGAGACGATCGACTTCCGGGCCGACCGGGCGCACGCGTACCGCAACGACGGCGACCGGCCGGTCCGGTTGCTCATGGTCATCGCAATGCCGCCCGGGGACTTCGACCGGCGCCGTCCCTCGTGACGCAGCGCACCACCAGAAAGACCGGGTAGCGGGCGGCGTCCTCGTCACCCCAGTCCACCGGCGGGCCGGGCTCGGCGACCTGATCCAGCCACAGGCCGTGGCGGCGCAGGACGTCGACGTACGTGGACAGCGTGCGGTGGTTCGCGCCCACCTGGCGGCGCAGCGTCGACCGGGTACCGTCGGCCACCCACCAACCCTCGTCGAGGTAGCGCCCCGCCGAAGGCCACGAGCCGGACACCTCGCCTCCGCCCGGGAAGCACGGATGGAGGATCGAGAAGACGAAGGACCCGCCCGGCTCCAGGACGCGCTCCACGGTGCGGACCGCGCCGTCCAGGTCGTCGATGTCGGAGAGGCCGAAACTACAGGTCGCCGCCGCGAAACCGGCGCCGTCGAGCGCGCGGGTGCTGGAGATGTCGGCGTGCAGGTACCGGATCCCGAGCGGCTCCGCCCGCTCGGCGGCCTCCGCCTTCTCGATCAGCGCCGCGGAGATATCCACGCCGACGACCTGGGCACCGCGCCGGGCCAGTTCGCGGGTGATCCGGCCGTGGCCGCAGGCGGCATCCAGGACCCGCCGGTCCTCGACCGGACCGAGCAGGTCGAACAGTGCCGTGGTGACCGGATCGTCGTACCGGTCCGACCAGCCGGCCTCGTAGAAATCCGCTACGGAGTCGTACCGGGCCTCGGACATGACCAGGGCTACGCCGACTTCTCCTCGCGCTCGCGCCGGGCCCGGCGACCGACGAACTCGCGCGGCACGATCGTCGGGTTGACGTTCTCCAGGACGACCTCGCGGGTGATCAGTACCCGGGCGGCGTTGGGGTTGCTCGGCACCTCGTACATCACGGAGAGGAGTACCTCCTCCATGATCGCGCGGAGCCCCCGCGCGCCGGTGCCGCGCAGGTTGGCCTGGTCGGCGATGGCCTCCAGCGCGTCGGGCTCGAACTCCAGCTCGACGCCGTCCAGCTCGAACAGGCGCTGGTACTGCTTGACCAGCGCGTTGCGCGGCTCGGTGAGGATCCGGACCAGCGCGTCCCGGTCGAGGCTCCGCACGTTGGTGATCACCGGCAACCGCCCGATGAACTCCGGGATCAGCCCGAACTTGAGCATGTCCTCGGGCATGACCTGGGCGAAGATGTCGTCGACCGAGCGGTCGTTGATCGAGCGGAGGTTGGCGCCGAAGCCCAGGCCGCCCTTGCCGACCCGGGCCTCGATGATCCGGTCCAGACCGGCGAAAGCGCCACCGCAGATGAACAGCACGTTCGTCGTGTCGATCTGGATGAACTCCTGGTGCGGGTGCTTCCGGCCGCCCTGCGGCGGGACGTTGGCGACGGTGCCCTCAAGGATCTTGAGCAGCGCCTGCTGGACACCCTCTCCGGAGACGTCGCGGGTGATCGACGGGTTCTCCGACTTGCGCGCGATCTTGTCGACCTCGTCGATGTAGATGATGCCGGTCTCGGCGCGCTTGATGTCGTAGTCGGCCGCCTGGATCAGCTTGAGCAGGATGTTCTCGACGTCTTCGCCGACATATCCGGCCTCGGTCAGCGCGGTGGCGTCGGCGATAGCGAACGGTACGTTGAGCATCCGCGCGAGCGTCTGGGCCAGGTGGGTCTTGCCACACCCGGTCGGACCGATCAGCAGGATGTTGGACTTGGCCAGCTCGACGCCGGAGTCCCCAGGCCCTGCCCCCTCGGCCTGGATCCGCTTGTAGTGGTTGTACACGGCGACCGCCAGGGCCTTCTTGGCCTGGTCCTGGCCGACGACATACTGGTCGAGGAACTCACAGATCTCGATCGGCTTGGGCAGCTCGTCCCATTTGACCTCGTTGGACTCGGCCAGCTCCTCTTCGATGATCTCGTTGCAGAGGTCGATGCACTCGTCGCAGATATACACGCCAGGGCCTGCGATGAGCTTCTTGACCTGCTTCTGCGACTTTCCACAGAAGGAACACTTGAGTAGGTCGCCACCGTCGCCGATCCGTGCCACCTACGTACTCCCTGCGTGTGATGGGCCCGCCTGGACGCACCTTCCCGGGTAGGTCCGGGCCGGAGGACCGACTTGCTGAGTCGACGTTACCCGGTCCGGACCCGGAATTGTCGACCCCCGGACCGGGTGTCGTGCCGAGAACGAAAAACCGATGGTCAACTCGACCCGGCGACGGCCAAGGTCTTCTTGCGACTCGACAGCACCCGGTCGACTAGACCATAGTCCTTCGCCTCGGGCGCCGTGAGGAACTTGTCCCGGTCGATATCCTTGCGTACCTTTTCGAGCGGCTGCCCGGTGTGCCTGGCCAGCATCTCTTCGAGCTGGGAGCGCATCCGCAGGATCTCCTTGGCCTGGATCTCGATGTCCGTGCCCTGCGCGTAGCCGCCCTCGGTGGCCGGCTGGTGGATGATGATCCGGGAGTTCGGCAGCGCCATCCGCTTGCCGGGCGACCCGGCCGCGAGGAGTACCGCGGCGGCGCTCGCCGCCTGGCCGAGGCAGCAGGTTTGGATGTCCGGCCGCACGAACTGCATGGTGTCGTAGATCGCCGTCATCGCCGTGAACGAGCCGCCCGGGGAGTTGATGTACATCATGATGTCCCGGTCGGGGTCTGCCGACTCCAGCGTGAGCAGCTGCGCCATCACATCGTTGGCCGATGCGTCGTCGATCTGCACGCCGAGGAAGATGATCCGCTCCTCGAACATCTTGTTGTACGGGTTGGACTCCTTGATCCCGTACGACGTGCGCTCGACGAACGAGGGGAGGACGTAGCGGTTGTACACATCCATGGTGAAGGTCCTCCTCTACTGACGGGTACCGGCGCCGGCCGGCGCCTGGCTGGCCCGGGTGATCACGCGATCGATGAAGCCGTAGTCCTTCGCCTCCTCGGCGGTGAACCAGCGGTCCCGGTCGGAGTCGGCCTCGATCTGCTCCGGCGACTGCCCGGTGTGGAACGCGACCCGCTCCTGGAACATCCGCTTCGTGTACAGCATCTGCTCGGCCTGGATCGCGATGTCGGCCGCGGTGCCGCCGATCCCACCCGAGGGCTGGTGCATCATGATCCGGGCGTGTGGCAGCGCGTACCGCTTGCCCTTTGTGCCGGCGCACAGCAGGAGCTGGCCCATTGACGCCGCCATCCCCATCGCGACCGTGGCGACGTCGTTGGTGACGAGCTGCACGGTGTCGTAGATCGCCATGCCGCTGTAGACGGATCCGCCGGGCGAGTTGATGTAGAGCCAGATATCCCGGTCGGGGTCCTCGGCCGCGAGCAGCAGGAGCTGGGCGCAGATCCGGTTGGCCACCTGGTCGGTCACCTCACTGCCGAGGAAGATGATCCGCTCCTTCAGCAGGCGGTTGTAGACCGAGTCGTCGAGGTTGCCGCCGGGTTGGTCGGCGTTGCGCGCCGTCGGGAGAATCAGGTCGGTCATGGCAGCCCTTCGCCGTGTAGCTTGTCGGAACGGCGACAGTCAGCGATCTACTGCCGCAGTCCGTCGGTACCGCCGACCCTAGCCGGTCGACGGCGGCACAAACGCCTCGTACCGCGCCTGTTCGCTCAAAGCGCAGGCGCACCAGCGTCACTCGTCGTGCTCGTGCGCGTCGGCCTCCGGACCGCCGCGGAGGTCCTCCACACTGACCGGCTGGCCGGACGCGTCGGTGATCTTGACACGCTCCAGGACCAGGCCGAGGGCCTTGCCCCGCCGGACATCGCCGTAGATCGCCGCCGCCATCCCGGACCGGACAAGCTGGTCGTAGTACGCCTGGGGTGCGATGCCGGCGCGCTGCGCGCGGTGCACGATCTCGTGCCCGAAGTCGTCGTCGGAGACCTCCACCTTCTCCTGCTCGGCGATGGTGTCCAGGACCAGCTGGATCTTCACGCCCTCGGTGGCCGCCTGGGTCAGCTCCGCGTCGATCTCCTGCTCGGTCCTGCCCTCGGCGGACAGGTAGTCCTCCATCGAGGCGCCGACCCGCTCAAGCTCGTCGACCATGGCCTGCTTGCGGTGCTCGACCTCCTCAGCGACCACGCCCTCGGGGGCGGGCACGTCGGCCGCCTCCACCAGGGCGGCAAGGGCCTTGTCCCGGGCCGCGTAGAGCTGCTCCACCCGCTTCACCCGGGTCAGCCGGGTGCGCAGGTCCTCACGCAGCTCATCCAGCGTGTCGAACTCGCTCGCCAGCTGGGCGAACTCGTCGTCGAGCGCCGGAAGCTGCTTCTCCTTCACCCCCCGGACGGTGGCCGACACGTCGGCCGGCCGCCCGGCGAACTCGCCCCCGACCAGCTCGGTCGTGAACGTCGTGGCGTCGCCCGCGCCGAGACCGACGAGGGCCTCGTCGAGCCCGGGCAGGAGCTGCTTGCTGCCGACCTCGTGGGAGACGTTGCTGGCCGTGCCACCGGGTACCTCGGCGCCGTCCGCCGTC
This sequence comes from Actinomycetota bacterium, assembly GCA_046727455.1. Classification (GTDB taxonomy): domain Bacteria; phylum Actinomycetota; class Actinomycetes; order Mycobacteriales; family Micromonosporaceae; genus AC-43. The sequence goes on from JBKPCQ010000010.1 coordinate 8,520, forward strand.
GCGGCCAGGTCGATCTGTACGAAATCACCGACCTGGGCGGCCCGCTCGACCGTCTTCAGGGTGGCGAACCGATCGCGCAGGGAGCTGAGCTGCTCGTCGACCCCGGCATCGTCCACCTCGATGTCGTCGACGGTGACCGCGATCGTGCCCAGGTCGGGCAGCGTCAGCTCCGGCCGGACATCCAGCTCTGCGGTGAACTTCAGCGGCTGCCCGTCGGTGAACTCGGTGATCTCCACCGACGGCCGACCGAGCGACCGGACCTCGTGCTCCCGGACCGCCGCGACGATGCTTGTCGGGATGGCGTCCTGTACCGCCTCGTTGAGCACCGTGCCCCGGCCGAAGCGCTGGTCGATCACGGCGCTGGGGACCTTGCCCTTCCGGAAGCCGGGGATGGTCACCTGAGCGGCGATCTCCCGGTACGCCTTCTTGAGGCTCGGCTCGAGCTCGGCGAACGGCACCTCGATGGCGAGCCGCACCCGGGTCGGGCTCAGAGTCTCGACGGTGCTTTTCACAGGCGTACTCCTTGGTGATCTTCGGATTCCGGTGCCCCGCACGAGTCTAGGCGAGGGCGCGGCGACGCCCTCGCGCGAGTCGGGGTGGCGGGATTTGAACCCACGGCCCCTCGCTCCCAAAGCGAGTGCGCTACCAAGCTGCGCCACACCCCGTGGCGTGGTGAAGTGTATGCGGTCACCGCGACACTCGGCGTACTGGATCGCGGTGCCGGGTCGGCGGCCAGTACGCTAGGGGCGCTCCGGGAGTGCGTCGGGGCGACGCGGCCGTAGCTCAATGGCAGAGCTTCAGTCTTCCAAACTGACGGTGCGGGTTCGATTCCCGTCGGCCGCTCTGGAATTCAAGCAGGTCAGAGGCTTGATCGAGGATCAACCTGATCGATCGATGTAGTTGTTCGGGGCAATTTGTTGGGGAATTGTTGGGGATCTTACTTGTGGATCTCTAGCTGACCCGGCGGAGCGTTCTGGCTGCTCGGCGCCTGTGTGCGATTCTCCCACGCCTGGCGGCCTGGGTTCGGCTCTGCCGCGTGCGCGGCTCGTCCGTCGGCTTCCGTTCGTCCTTGGCCTGGCGTTCATCCTTGGGCTGGCGCGGCACGAGGGCGGCGGTGGCCTCGGCGGCCCGCTGGCCAACCGTGCCGATGAGATGGCCGTAGGTTGACCGGATCAGGGCCGGCGAGGTGTGGCCGACGCGCATCGCGATGACGGTCTCGGAGACGCCGGCTTCGAGCTGCAGCGAGATATTGAGGTGGCGCAGGCCGTGCAGCTTGACGTGAGCCAGGCTGGCGCTGCGGACGAGCCGGACGAAGGCGGCGTAGGTCTTGCCGGGGTCGAGCGGCCCGCCGTTCTCCCGGGTGAAGACGAGGTGGTACGGGGTGCCGTCGGCGTCGACCGGGTCGGCGTACTCGCTCCCCCACTGCTGCCGCTCCGCGGCCTGCTTCTTCTGCCAGGTCTGGAGCACCTTGGTGGAGATGGCGTCCAGGTCGACGACCCGGTCTTCGCCGGCTCGGGTCTTGGGCTTGCTGCGGTACTCGCCGTGCCGGCCCTGCTTCTCGGCGGCCCTTGCCTTGCGGTAGTTCTGCTCGGTGATCTGCCAGCGGACGGTGATGCGGCCCGCGTCGAGGTCGACGTCGTCCCAGGAGATGCCGCACAGCTCGCCGCGGCGCATGCCGGCGAACGCGGCGAGGTGGTACAGCGGGTAGAGGCGCTGGCCCTCAATCGCATCGAGGAACGCGCCGAGCTGGTCGGCGGTCCAAACCCTCGCCCTGGGGACGACGACCTTGGGCAGCTCGGCGTCGGGCGCTGGATTCCTCGCGATGAGGCCGGCCCGGACGGCGCTCTTGAGCGCGCCGGACAGGACGTTGTGGATCCGGCGCATGGTCAGTGGTCCGAGCGGCTTGGGGATCCTCACGAGGCGCGGCACCCGGAGTCGACCTGAGTGCTTGACCTTGTTC
>JBKPCQ010000011.1:0-12600 GCA_046727455.1 Actinomycetota bacterium
GGTGCGGGCCTGGTCGGCCATGGCGCGGGTGATGGCCTGGCGGATCCACCAGGTGGCGTAGGTGGAGAACTTGTAGCCCTTGGTGTAGTCGAACTTCTCCACGGCGCGGATGAGGCCGAGGTTGCCTTCCTGGATGAGGTCGAGGAAGGCCATGCCCCGCCCGGTGTACCGCTTGGCCAGGCTCACCACGAGCCGCAGGTTGGCCTCCAGGAGGTGGTTCTTGGCCCGCTCGCCGTCCCGCGAGATCCACATGAGGTCGCGGTTCATCGTGGTGGGCAGCTTCTCCTCGCCCTCCTCGGCGGCGCGCAGCCGCTCGCCGGCGTACAGCCCGGCCTCGATCCGCTTGGCCAGCTCGACCTCCTGCTCGGCGTTCAGGAGCGGTACCTTGCCGATCTGCTTCAGGTAGGCGCGTACCGAGTCGGCGGACGCGGTCAACTCGGCGTCGCGGCGGGCCTGTTTGAGCGCCTCGGACTCCTCGTCGTCCCACTCGAAGTCGTCGGCGTCGGCCTCGGCGTCCGCCTCGGCCTCGGCCACCACCTCGGCCGGCTCCTCGGCCACGACGTCTTCGAGATCGGCGGCCAGTGCCTCGGGGTCGAGGTCGGCCTCCTCGGGCTCGTCGCCACCGGCGGGTACCTCCGCCGTGGGCTCCACGGATTTCGCTGCCGTGACCGGCGCGGCAGCCTCCGGACCGGGTGGCTTGCCGGTCGCCTTGGCCGCCCGCGGTGTCTTGGCCGGCTTGACCGGTGCGGCCTCGGCAGCCTCCGGGCGGGCCGCCTGCTTCGGCGCCGGCCGGCGGGTACCGCTCTCCGCGGGTTTCTTGGCGGGTTCCGTCTTGACCACCTTGATCACCGGCTCCGTCTGCGCAGGTTCCACCGTCTCGACCGGCTTGCGGGTCGCCTTCGCGGTCGTGGCGCGGGATGCCGGCGTCGCGGACCGCGCGGCGGCCACCCGCCGCCGGCTGTTCGCGGAGTCGTCAACGACCACGGTCACCCCCGCTTCCGCGAGTGTGCGCACCAGCTTCTTGGCCTGGCTCGGGGTCACCTCGGCGGCCTCGACGGCCTGGGCGACCTCGGTCGACCTGAGCTGGCCACCGGATCCGGCGGCGCGCGCGAGCAGGGCGTCGGTCAGGGCGCGTACGTCGGGGGTGCCGGATTGGCGGGCTTCAGTCACGAACGACCTTCCGGGGCGAAAGCGAGCACGTCCGTCCGGCCAACGTAGCGCGAATTCCGCCCCAGCGCCGACCGGTGGATGTCCGGACCACCGCCCGGTAGCGGACATCCTTGTCTGATTCCCCGGCCGCCGGCCGGGAACCTCTGGTGTTCGACCCTCGTGCCGTGGCGCGCGGGCAGCGTGAATTGTAGCGCCGTTGGTCCCGGTCATCCCGCGCCCCAGCACCCCGGTGCGCGCCCCCGCACCCGACGTGGCCGGGCGGACGGCTCGTTCCGGCATCCGGCACGGCAGCGGAGCCGGCTTGCGAGAATGGTACGGATCGGGCGAGCGCACCGAGGCGGGCGGCGTCTGGACTGACCAACGCAGCGAGGAGGAGGGACCGTGCGGGAGCGAGGTGCCGGCCAGGCCGGCGCGGCGGATGAGCTGCTCGCGGTGGCGGTCGAGCTGGTCCACGCGGCCGCCGATCTCGCCCAGCACCTGCGGGAACATGGTGTCTCCGGGGTCGCCACCAAGAGCACCGCGACCGACGTGGTGACCGCCGCGGACAAGGCGACCGAGCGGTACGTGCGGGACGCGCTGCGCGAGCGGCGGCCGGGCGACACCGTGCTGGGCGAGGAGGCCGGAGAGTCGGCCGGTACCGGTCGGGTCCGGTGGATCCTCGACCCCATCGACGGCACGGTGAACTACCTGTACGGGATCCCGCAGTACGCCGTCTCGCTGGCCGCCGAGGTCGACGGCGAGGTGGTCGCCGGGGTGGTACGCAACCCGGCCAGCGGCGAGGAGTGGACGGCGACGCGAGGCGGCGGCGCGTACCGGGCCGGGCGGCGGCTGGGCGGCTCGGCAGTCACGGAGCTGGGCCAGACGCTCGTCGCCACCGGCTTCGGGTACGCCGCCGACCGCCGGGCGCACCAGGCCGGCGTGGTGGCCCGCCTGCTGCCCCTGGTGCGGGACATCCGGCGGCTCGGTTCGGCCGCACTTGACCTGTGCTTCGCGGCGGAGGGCCGGGTGGACGCCTTCTACGAGAAGGGCCTCAACGTCTGGGACCACGCCGCCGGCGGCCTGGTCGCCGCCGAAGCGGGACTGCTGGTTACCGGGCTGGCGGGCGCGCCGCCCGGCCCCGATCTGCTCCTGGCCGCCCCGCCGGGGATCCACGCCGCGCTGCACGACGCGCTGGTCGCGTTCGACGCCGCTGGTGGCCCGTGAGCGCTCCAACGCGCCGGGGTCAAGATCAGGCGCCGCTGTCGCAGGTACCGGGCGGTGGCGACGGGTTGCCGAGCTGGGCGATCTTCTGATTGACCTCGGTCTTGCTGCCCAGCTCCTTGAACTTGCTGCCCAGGGTCACGTCGACGACCTCGTCGGTGCGCTTGATGTCGAAGCCGCCGGGGTCCGTCAGGCCGAGGAAGTAGCCCCGGACCACCGAGGCCGCCGCGACCGACTTGGGGCCGTAGCTCAGCTTGGCGACGTTGGCGTAGTTCTGCGGGTGGTCCTCGACCTTGCCGACGCTGAAGCCGCGGTTGCGGAAGTCGTCGGCCACCTGCCCGGCGAGGCCGGTCATCCGGTTGGCCGGGCCGGTGCCGTTGAAGACGTTGAGCTTGATCTGCGACGGCGGGGGCAGCTTAGTGCTGATCTTGACTTTACCGGGGCCGCAGCTGCCCTGCGCGTAGCTCGCCGTCGACTGCTTGTCCTTGACGAGGGCCGCGACGACCAGCACCAGCGCGGCGACCACCAGGACGCCGACAACGGCGAGCGCACGCGCCCGGGCAAGGCTCATCTCTCTCCGGCTCCCCGTCGACTGTGGTCTACGCCGAGACTAGCGGTATCGTCGCCGAGGTTAACCCGGGCGTCACGGGCGCGCGCGAATCCCACCCCGCAACGGCGCGCCGAACCCCATCCACGCACGGCGACCCCTACCTTTTATGGCGCTCGGGTCGTGTCGGCTCAGTCACATTGGGAACAAAGTTGATACGGGCGGGCGTACAACTCTGCCACCGGGACGGTAAGGTACCGCGCCCGACGGGGCAGTTTCCGGCGGCGGGATTGGCACCAACCGGCGGGAAGAAACACCGTCGTCTGGCGTTACACCGGGCGCGATTTCGACACAACAGGAGTGTGACATCCGATGGCCACCGACTACGACGCCCCGCGTCGCGACGAGGTAGACCTCGGCGAGGACAGCTTGGAGGAGCTCAAGGCACGGCGCGTCGACGCGCAGTCGAGCGTGGTCGACGTGGACGAGGCGGAGGTCGCGGAGAGTTTCGAGCTGCCCGGCGCCGATCTCGCGGACGAGGAGCTGACCGTCAAGGTGCTGCCCATGCAGGCCGACGAGTTCCGCTGTTCGCGCTGCTTCCTGGTGCACCACCGCAGCCAGCTCGCGTTCGAGCGCAACGGCGAGCTGATCTGCCGGGAATGCGCCTGACCAGCGATGACGAGCCCCGAGGAGCCGGCGCAGGCGCCAGCGGCGTCGGCCGAACCGCAGGCAGCCGACGGCGCGCCGTCGGCTGACGCGCCGGCCGGCGAGGAGCTTTCCGGCACGATCGCCGCGCTCACCGCCGACGACCTGGAGCAGGCCGAGCGCCGGCGGCTGCTGGGCCGGCTGGCCGCGCAGATCCGGGCCCGCGGGATCGGCGACCTGTTCCGGCCGCGCGCCGCGATGCGCTGGGTCGCCGACATGGTCCACGACATCACCCCGCGGCTGCCGGTCCGCGACCGGGAGACGCTCCGGGAGCATTTTCCCGGCATGTCGGACGACGCGATCGCCGACCGGTTGATCCGCAACGCCGCGCGGACCACGGCGGCGGTCGGCGCGGCCAGCGGAGGCGTGGCCGCGATCGAGTGGGTCGCGACGCCGACCCTGCTGTCCGCCCCGGTCCTGCTGGCGGCGGAGACGGTGGCGGTCGTCGCGATCGAGGTCAAGCTGATCGGCGAGCTGCACGAGCTGTACGGTGCGCCGGTGGGCGGTACGCCGGCCCAGCGGGCGGCCGGGTTGCTGCAGTCCTGGGCCCAGCGGCGCGGGGTCAACCCGATGCTGGAGGGCATGGGCGTGGCCGCGGTACTCGGTACCGCCGCCCGCAAGGAGCTGCGCGACCGGCTGCTGCGCAGGTTCGGGCGGAACCTCACCACGTATGGGCCGATGCTCACCGGAGCCGCCGTAGCGAGTTTCCTCAACCGGCGGGCCACCCAGATGCTCGGCCAGAAGGTCCGCAAGGACCTCTCCGGCGGCGGGTCGCGCCCGGCGATCAGTCAGTGGCCGACCCGGCCGGAGTGAGCTGCCCGGTCCGCTCGCTAGGCGGCCTGCCCCGTCCGCTCGCTTCCTCAGCTGGCCTGCGCCGCGCGTAACGCTCGCGCGAGCCGCTCCGGGTGGCGTGCGCTGACCACCCAGTACGGCGTCGGGTCGGCCGGATCGTCGAGGACCACCAGGACCGCGCCGGAGATCCATGGCCGCTGCACCACGAAAGCCAGCGGATCGCCGCGCGGGCCGAGCGCGGCCCGCTTGCCGGCGGCGTCGAGAACTCCCACTTCGGCCACGTACCGGACCGGCAGGTGGGCGTCGTCCACCCACAGCTCGCCGTCGCGGACCGCCCCCCGGATCCGGCCGGCCCACCACAGCCCGATCGTGGTCAGCGGGAGCAGGACGAGGTACGGCACCCAGGTGGCGCGGCCGGGGGCGCCCAGGTAGATCTCGGCGGCGGCGAGCGCCGCACCGGCGAGCCCGAGGAGCCACAGCCACCATGGCACCAAGAGACGTTCCGCGTACCCGTCCGTCGGGTGTGGGTGCTGTGCCACGCTGTCGAGGGTATGCCGCACCATAGACGGGACGACGAAGGGGAGCACGTGTCCGAGACGGTACCGGTGGCGGTCCGCCACCTCGATCCGCAGCTACCGACCCCCGGGTACGCGCATCCGGGTGACGCGGGTGCCGACCTGGTCGCGGCGGAGGACGTGGAGTTGGCTCCGGGCGCCCGGGCGCTGGTCCGCACCGGGATAGCGATCGCGCTGCCGGAGGGGTACGTCGGGCTGGTGCACCCACGTTCGGGCCTCGCGGCCCGGCTGGGCGTCACCGTCCTGAACGCTCCGGGTACCGTCGACGCCGGTTACCGCGGCGAGATCATGGTGAACCTGGTCAACCACGACCCGGAGCACCCCGCGAAGATCTCCCGAGGCGACCGGATCGCGCAACTTGTCGTACAACGGGTTGAACGGGCAAACTTCCAGCGCGTCGACGAGCTGCCCGATTCGGTACGCGGCGCCGGGGGGCACGGCTCCACCGGCGGCCACGCCGGGCTGGTCTGAAGGAAGGGTGGAACGGTGATCTTCTCCCGAGGTCGCGGGAGTGGCGGACGGCACCACAAGGCCCCGGACCGCCGCTCGGGCCGGCACGCGGCCAGCCCCCGGGACGACGTCTCCCCACCGGAGGCCGAAGAGCCCGCCGAGGTCGTCACCAGCGGGCCGTACGACCTGAGCGAAGCCCCGGACGACCTGGAGCTGATCGACCTGGGCAGCCTGAAGATCCCGGTGGTCGAGGGCGTCGAGGTCCGCGTCCAGGCCGCGCCGGACGGGGCGGTACAGCAGATATTGCTGGTACACGGGGAGAGCGTCCTCCAGCTGGCGGTCTTCGCGGCACCGCGCAGCGAGGACATCTGGGACGAGGCGCGGGCCGACATCGCGTCCTCGCTCCTCGCCGACAAGGCGACGGTCGAGGAGGAGTCCGGCGAGTACGGCCCCGAGTTGCGGGCCCGGGTGCGCACTCCGGAAGGGCCGAAGGACCTGCGGTTCGTCGGTATCGACGGGCCGCGCTGGATGGTCCGGGCGATCTACCAGGGACCGGCCGCGGTCGACCCGGCCACCGCCGCCGGCCCGCTGGCCGAGTGCCTGCGCAATCTCGTGGTCGACCGGGGCAAGGAGGCGATGCCGGCGCTGGAGGCGCTGCCGCTGCGGCTGCCCAAGGAGTTCGCCGAGCAGCAGGCCGCTGCCGCTGCCGCGCAGGCCGCCGAGGCCGCGCCGCAAGGTCAGGCGACGACCCCGCCGGCCAACGCCTCGGCTCCCGGTACCCCCCGCCGCCGGCCGTCATCGCGCCGACGGTCCCGGTAGTTGACCGATTGGCGGATCCCCGACGTACGCTTACCGGACAGTCGGGCGACGCCGGTCGTCCGGTAAGGAGAGTGAAGGCCCGACCATGGCGACCGTCGAACGGCCCTCGCCGTTCCGGAGGTTCTTCCGTCGCCTCACCGCCTCGGAGGCGCAGCTCGACGCGGAGGAGCTGCAGCGCAGCACGGCCGAGTCCGGGTGTACCCCAGCGTGTGACGTCAAGAGGGGACAGCTGGTCAGTGTCAACGGGCGCCTGCGCACCGTGGTGTACACTCCCCGGACCAACCTGCCCACCCTGGAGGCCGAGCTGTACGACGGCAGCGACGTGGTGATCCTGGTCTGGCTGGGCCGCCGGCACATCCCCGGGATCGAGCCCGGGCGGCAGCTCACCGCGCGGGGAAGGATCGCGATCCGCGACAACCGCAAGGTGATCTACAACCCGTACTACGAGCTTGAGCAGCCCAAATGACGGTCGAGGAGGCGGAGGAGCCGCTACCCACCTTCTCCGAGCAGTTGGCCGGGCAGCTCGGCGGGGTACGCGGGGTGATCGAGTCCGGCGTACCGGTGGTGATCTTTGTCATCGCCAAGCTGATCTGGCCGCTCACGCCGGCGCTGATCGTGGCGGTCGGCTCCGCGCTCGCCATCGCCGTCTGGCGGCTGGCCCGGCGGCAGACCGTCCGGCACGCCGTCAACGGCCTCGTCGGCATCCTGTTCGGCGCGTTCCTGGCCTGGAAGACCGGCAGCGCCAAGGCGTTCTACCTGCCCGGCATCCTGATCAGCCTGGGGTACGGGGTGGCCCTGCTGGTCTCCGTCTTCGTGCGCCGGCCGCTGGTGGGCTGGGCATGGTCGGTCCTGGCGGCCAAGGGCAGCACGGACTGGCGGGACAATCCCCGGCTGGTCCGGCTCTTCAGCTGGCTGACCGTGCTCTGGGCGGTGACCTACCTGATCAAGGTGGGCATCCAGGCGGTCGTCTTCCAGCACACGTCGGCCACGGACCCGGGCACGCTGCTCGGGATCCTGCGGCTCGCCCTCGGGTACCCGCCCTACCTGCTGCTGATCGCGGTCACCGTCTGGGCGGTGCGGCGTGCCATCCCGAGCGAGGCGGCCGTCCGCACCGCCGACTGACGCCTACTCGCCCGCACGTGTGCGGGCCACGCTGTCCGCCCCGAGCACCACGGCCCGTACCTCGTCCTCGACCGCCGTCGTGCACACGAACACCAGCTCGTCGCCGGCCTCCAGCGGGTCGTCGGCGCTGGGTACCAGGACCCGCTTGCCGCGCAGGATGGCGACCAGGGCGGCGTCCCGGGGCAGCGGCACCTCCCGTACCGGCCGGCCCACGTAGGGCGCGCGGTCCGGCAGGGTGATCTCCACGAGGTTCGTCTCGCTCTGCCGGAAGGTCATCAGCCGGACCAGGTCGCCGACGGTGACCGCCTCCTCGACCAGCGCCGCCATCATCCGGGGCTTGCTCACCGCGACGTCGACGCCCCACTGGTCGGTGAACAGCCACTCGTCCTCGGCGCGGTTGACCCGGGCGACCACCCGGGGTACCCCGAACTCGGTCTTGGACAGCAGCGACACCACCAGGTTCACCTTGTCGTCCCCGGTCGCCGCGACCACGACGTCGCACAGGTTCAGCTCGGCCTCCTGGAGGCTGGACAGCTCGCAGGCGTCGGCCAGGACCCACTCCGCCTCGGGTACCCGCTCCGGGCGCAGCGCGGCCGCGGAGCGCTCGATGAGCATGACGTGGTGACCGTTCTCAATGAGTTCCTTGGCTACGGAGCGGCCCACGTTGCCCGCCCCGGCGATCGCGACCCGCATGTCAATGCACTCCCTCGGGTGGTGCGGCGGCCACCTTGGTTACGCCGGCGGTCATCTCGTCGGTCACCAGCATGAAGATCTGGTCGCCGTCCTGGATCAGGGTCGACAGGGTCGGCAGGGTACCGAGGCCGAACCGCATCAGGTATGCCACCCGCGCCCCGGTCGACTCCTCCAGCACGCGCACCGGCCGGCTGATCCACCCCGGATGGGTCGGTACCTCGACGATCGCGACCGCGCTGGTCGGGTCGCGCCAGACTTCGTGGTTCCCGTCGGGGACCAGGTGGCGCAGCATCCGGTCGGCGGTCCACCGCACGGTGGCGACGGTCGGGATGCCGAGCCGCTCGTAGACCTCGGCCCGCTTCGGGTCGTAGATCCGGGCGACCACGCGGGCCACGGCGAATGTCTCCCGGGCCAGCCGGGCGGAGATGATGTTCGAGTTGTCCCCGCTGGACACCGCGGCGAACGCGTCCGCCCGCTCGATCCCGGCTTCGACCAGTACGTCCCGGTCGAAGCCGATCCCGGTCACGGTGGTCCCGGTGAATTCGGAGCCGAGCCGGCGGAACGCGTCGGCGTCCTGGTCGATCACGGCGACCGAGTGGCCCCGCCCTTCCAGACTGTGCGCCAGGGTCGAGCCGACCCGTCCGCAACCCATGATCACGATGTGCACCTGTGCGCCTCCCGGCCGCCGAACCAACCACCACCAAAAGCGTGCCACGGGTCACGCCGGGAATGCGCGCCAGCCTTGGGCCCGGATCGGTCACCCGCGCGCCCGGATCTTGCCGATCGGCCTTAGGCTTGACGGTCGTGGCAAGTCCGACCTCCCTGGCGAAGCGTCTGCTCATCGGCCGACCGTTCCGGTCCGATCGGATGCACCACACGCTGCTGCCCAAGCGGATCGCGCTGCCTGTTTTCGCCTCCGACGCGCTGTCCTCGGTCGCCTACGCGCCGGATGAGATCTTGCTCACCCTGTCGGTGGGCGGCGCGGCGTTCTTCGTGTACTCGCCGTGGATCGCGCTGGCGGTGGCCGTGGTCATGCTCGTGGTCGTCGCGAGCTACCGGCAGAACGTGCACGCGTACCCGTCCGGCGGCGGCGACTACGAGGTGGCCACGGTGAACCTGGGGCCGAGGTTCGGTCTGGTGGTGGCGAGCGCACTGATGGTCGACTACGTCCTGACCGTCGCCGTGTCGGTCTCCTCGGGCGTGGAGAACCTCGGCTCGGCCTGGAGCTACGCGGGGCAGCACAAGGTCGAGGTGGCGGTCGTCGTGGTGGTGGTACTCACCGCGATGAACCTGCGCGGCATCCGCGAGGCGGGCACCGCGTTCGCCATCCCGACGTACGCGTTCATGTTCTCGATCCTGCTGATGATCGGCTGGGGGCTCTTCCGGGTGTTCGTGCTCGGCGACCAGATCCGGGCGGAGAGCGCCGGGCTGACCGTCAACCCCACGCACGAGATCGTCGGGTTCGCGTTCGTGTTCCTCATGGTGCGCGCGTTCTCCTCCGGCTGTACCGCGCTGACCGGCGTCGAGGCGATCTCCAACGGGGTACCGGCGTTCCGGCCGCCGAAGAGCCGCAACGCGGCGACCACGCTGCTCATGCTCGGCCTCCTCGCGATCACGATGCTGCTGGGCATCGTCGCGCTGGCCCGGCTGACCCACCTCAAGCTGGTCGGGCCGGGGATCCCGCTGCCCGAGGGGTACACCCAGAAGACCGTACCGGCGCAGCTCGCGGACGCCGTGTTCGGCAGCGTCCGGCCGGCGTTCTTCCTGGTCATCGCGACCACCACGCTGATCCTGGTGCTGGCCGCCAACACCGCGTTCAACGGCTTCCCGGTGCTCGGCTCGATCCTCGCCCAGGACCGGTACCTGCCCCGCCAGCTGCACACCCGCGGCGACCGGCTGGCCTTCAGCAACGGGATCCTGTTCCTGGCGTTCTTCGCGGTCGCCCTGATCGTGGCCTTCCAGGCGACCGCCACCCGGCTGATCCAGCTCTACATCGTCGGGGTGTTCGTCTCGTTCACCCTGTCCCAGACCGGCATGCTGCGGCACTGGAACCGCCTGCTGCGCACCGAGCGCGACCCGGCGGTACGCCGCCGGATGCACCGGTCCCGCACGATCAACGCCATCGGCCTGTGCATGACCGGCTTCGTGCTGATGCTCGTCGTGGTCACCAAGTTCCTCGCCGGCGCCTGGATCTCGATCGCCATGATGGTCGGGATCTACCTGACCATGGTCGGCATCCGCCGGCACTACGACCACGTGGCGCAGGAGTTGACGCCGCGCGAGGACCGGGAGATGCTGCCCGCCCGCAACCACGCGATCGTGCTGGTCAGCAAGGTCCACCTGCCGACCCTGCGGGCCCTGGCGTACGCCCAGGGCACCCGGCCGGACACGCTCACGGCGGTCACCGTGAACGTGGACGACGCGGACACCCGGCATATCCAGCAGGAGTGGGAGGAGCGGCACATCCCGGTACCGCTCACGGTCGTCGACTCGCCGTACCGGGAGATCACCCGGCCGATCATCGACTACGTGAAGTCCGCGCGCCGCGAGTCGCCCAGGGACGTGGTGACCGTGTTCATCCCGGAGTACGTGGTCGGCAAGTGGTGGGAGAACCTGCTGCACAACCAGAGCGCCCTGCGGCTGAAGACCCGGCTGCTGTTCGAGCCGGGGGTCATGGTGGTCAGCGTGCCCTGGCAGCTCGCCTCCAGCCAGCGCAAGAACCTGAGCCGGATGGACGGCCGCACCGAGTGGCCGGCGCGCGGTCCGCGCGAGACACAGCCCGAAGACGTCGCCGCCAACCGGTGATCGACGATCCGCTCACCCTGGACGTCGGCGCCGTGGCGCACGGCGGGCACTGCGTCGCCCGGGCACCGGACGGGCGGGTGGTCTTCGTCCGGCACGCCCTGCCCGGCGAGCGGGTGGTCGCGGTGGTGACCGAGGAGCACCGGGGGTACCTGCGGGCCGACGCCGTTTCGGTGCTCACGCCGGCGGCCGAGCGGGTGGCGCCGCCGTGCCCGTACGTGGGCGTTTGTGGAGGGTGCGACTTCCAGCACGCGACACCGGCCGCACAGCGGGCGCTGAAGGCCGCCGTCGTGGCCGAGCAACTGGCCCGGCTCGCCGGCATCGGGACCCAGGTCGTGGTCGAGGAGCTGCCGGGCGGGCCGCTCGGCTGGCGGTCCCGGGTGCGGTACACCGTCGACGCCGCCGGGCGCGCGGGGCTGCTCGGCCACAGATCCCATGAGGTGGTACCGGTGGATCGCTGCCGGATCGCGCATCCGGACATCCAGGCGCTGCCGGTGACCGGTACCGCCTGGCCGGACGACGACCACGTGTCGGTGGTGGCGTCCTCCGGCGGTGACGTGGCCGTCTACACCGACCGCTCCGATCCGGGCACGGTGACCGAGTTCGCGGTCGGCCGGCGCTGGCGGCTGCCGGCCGACGTCTTCTGGCAGGTCCACCCCGACGCGCCGGACGTGCTGGCCGATGCCGTACGGGATCTGCTGGCGCCACGGCCGGGCGAGCGGGGCTGGGATCTCTACGGCGGGGTGGGGCTCTTCTCGGCCGTACTCGCGGAGGCGGTGGGGCCGGACGGCGCGGTGACGCTCGTCGAGTCCGACCGCGCCGCCGTGGCGGCCGCCCGGGACAACCTCGCCGACCTGGCGAACGTCCACATTGTACGGTCCACAGTGGAGCGTTTCCGCCCGGCCGACCAGCCGGACGTGGCGGTGCTCGACCCGCCCCGGTCGGGGGCTGGCGCGGCGGTCGTCGGTACTCTGGTCGGCACCGCCCCCCGGGCCGTCGCGTACGTGGCGTGCGACCCGGCGGCCTTCGCCCGCGACGTGGCGACGTTCCGCGCGGCCGGCTGGCGGCTGGCCGCGCTGCGCGCCTTCGACGCGTTTCCGATGACGCACCACGTGGAGTGCGTCGGCCTGCTCGTACCGCCGCGGTGACCGTCTTTGCAGGACCTCCACAGGCACCGGGCCGTTCTTTGGTCCCCCCGTTAGAGTGGGTGCTCATGAGCGAGCGTCAGCGAGCGGGTGGCGGGCTGCTGAGTGGCATCAGCGGTCCGGCGGACCTCAGGCGGCTCACCCCGGACGAGCTGGGGCTGCTCGCCATGGAGATCCGTGACTTCCTGGTCGCCAAGGTGTCACGCACCGGCGGCCACCTGGGCCCCAACCTCGGCATCGTCGAGGTGACGCTGGCGCTGCACCGGGTCTTCGACTCGCCCACGGACCGCCTGCTGTTCGACACCGGACACCAGGCATACGTCCACAAAATGGTCACCGGTCGCCAGGCCGGCTTCGACCTGCTGCGCCGCCGGGGCGGGCTGTCCGGGTACCCGAACCAGGCCGAGTCCGAGCACGACGTGATCGAGAACTCGCACGCCTCCACCGCCCTGTCCTACGCCGACGGCATGGCCAAGGCGTTCGCGCTGCGCGGGGAGGCGCGGCACGTGGTGGCCGTGGTCGGCGACGGCGCGCTGACCGGCGGGATGTGCTGGGAGGCGCTGAACAACATCGCGGCCGC
>JBKPCQ010000012.1:0-7888 GCA_046727455.1 Actinomycetota bacterium
CGCGCCGGTCGCCGCCGGCCCGGTCGCCCGCGGCCAGCGCGGCGAGCAGCCGCCGGCCCAGCGGCTCGGCCGGGTCGCCGGCCTGCCAGGTCCGCTCCATCTCCTCGATCACCCCCGGCCCGGTCAGGATGTTGCCCTGGATCGCGTACCCGTCCCCGGCCACCCCGCCGGCCCAGTCGTGGCAGCCGTCGCCGGTGTAGGTGGCGCCGTCCCCGGTGGCCGCGACGACGCCGAGCTGGCGCTGCGCCCGGCCCGGGTCGGCGGCGGTTAGCCCGGCGACCACGTCGCCGGCCGCCACCCCGGTGCCCAGGAGGGCCAGTCCCTGCGGCCGGTACGCGAGGTTTGCGTACGACTGGGTGGCCAGCGCGCCGATGTCGGCGGCGGCGGCCGGTACCGCGGCGCCGACCGCGAGGAACTTGCTGGCGACCGCGACTCCGAGGGCCCGGCCGTCAGCGGACCGGGCCACGATCGAGAACGTCATATCCGCAGACAGTAGTGGCATCATGTCCGGCGATGGCCTATCGGTATTTCTACGACTGCGAGTTCATCGAGGACGGTCGCACGGTCGACCTCGTCTCGATCGGCGTGGTCGACGAGCACGACCGGGAGTTCTACGGGATCTCCACCGAGTTCGACGACTCCCGCGCGGTGCCCTGGGTACGCCGGAACGTGCTGGACAAGTTGCCGTCCCCGGGCAACCCGGCGTGGCGGTCCCGGGAGAAGCTGCGCACGGACCTGTACGACTTCCTGGTCGAGCCGGTGCGCGGCCGGCCGGGCGAGGAGCTGGAGCTGTGGGCCTGGTACGCCGCCTACGACCACGTGGCGCTCGCCCAGCTCTGGGGGCCGATGACCGCGCTTCCCCGGGAGATCCCGCGGTTCACCAAGGACCTGCGCCAGCTCTGGGACGACCGGGGCCGCCCGCCGCTGCCCGACGCCACCGGCCGGCACGACGCCCTGGTCGACGCCCGGCACAACCTGGCCCGGTGGCGGGCGATGGACCGCCGCGCGCCGCGCGACTGAGCCCTGTGCGACATCTCCTGTTTGCCGGGGTGTGCTGGTCGGCGGCCGACCGGGGGACTACAGTGCGCAGTTGCGGCCTGCCCTGGGCCGGCAGTGCCGCCGAGGTGGCCCCGGGGCACCCGACCGGCCGCGACCTCGCGACCCAACTGGGGAGGACGAGCAAAAATGCGTATCGGTGTACTGACCGGTGGCGGTGACTGCCCCGGCCTGAACGCGGTGATCCGGGCGGTGGTACGCAAGGGCGTTACCACGTACGGTCACGAGTTCGTCGGCTTTCGGGACGGTTGGCGCGGCCCGCTGGAAGGAGTGGCCCGGCCGCTCGGCGTCGCCGAGGTGCGCGGGATCCTGCCCCGCGGCGGGACGATTCTCGGCTCCTCCCGGACCAACCCCTTCAAGATCGACGGCGGCGTCGAGCGGATCAAGGGCAACCTGACCGAGCTCGGGGTCGACGCGCTCGTCGCGATCGGTGGCGAGGACACCCTCGGTGTGGCGACCAAGCTGGACGAGATGGATGTCAACATCGTCGGGGTACCGAAGACGATCGACAACGACCTCAGCGCGACCGACTACACCTTCGGGTTCGACACCGCCGTGAACATCGCGATGGAGGCGATCGACCGGCTGCACACGACCGCGGAGAGTCACCACCGCACCATGGTTGTCGAGGTGATGGGCCGGCACGCCGGATGGATCGCGCTGCACGCGGGCATCGCCGGCGGCGCCAACGTCATCCTGCTGCCCGAGCGGCAGTTCGACGTGCACCAGGTGGCCGGGTACGTGGAGAAGCGGTTCCAGACGCACTATTCGCCGATTGTCGTGGTCGCCGAGGGTGCCCAGCCGCTCGAAGGCCAGATGCATCTGCAGAACCACGAAGTGGACGCGTTCGGCCACGTCCGGCTCGGCGGGATCGGCCAGTGGCTGGCCGAGGAGCTGGAGCAACGGACCGGGAAGGAGGCCCGCGCGGTCGTGCTCGGGCACATCCAGCGCGGCGGTACCCCGACCGCGTTCGACCGGGTTCTCGCGACCCGCCTCGGGCTCGAGGCGATCGACGCGGTGAACGAGGGCGACTTCGGCAGGATGGTGGCCCTGCGCGGTACCGAGATCGTGCGGGTACCGCTGGCGGAGGGTACCCGCGAGCTGAAGACCGTACCGCTGGAGCGGTACACCGAGGCCGAGGTCTTCTTCGGCAGCTGAGGAGTTGTCGTGCATACCGTCGCCGTGATCGGCGCTGGCAAGATCGGCGAGGTGCTGCTGTCCGGGCTGCTGCGCTCGGGCTGGGCCGTCGACCGGCTGCTCGCCACCGCCCGGCGCCCGGAGCGGGCCGAGGAGCTGGCCGCCCGGTACGGGATCCGGATGGTGGACAACGATGCCGCGGTGTCCACCGCCGACGTCCTGGCCATCGCGGTGAAGCCCCAGGACGCGGCGGCACTGCTGGCCGACCTGGGCCCGAAGGTACCCGCCGGGAAGCTCGTGGTCTCGCTGTGTGCCGGCCTGCCGACCCCGTTCTTCGCCAAGTGGCTACCCGAGGGCACCCCGGTCGTGCGCGTCATGACCAACACCCCGGCGCTCGTCGACGAGGCGATGACCGCGATCTCGGCGGGTCCGTTCGCCACCGCCGAGCACCTGGCCCTCGCGGAGGAGATGTTCGCGCCACTCGGCCGGACGATCCGGGTACCGGAGTCCCAGCAGGACGCGGTGACCGCGCTGTCGGGATCCGGGCCGGCGTACTTCTACTTCCTGGTAGAGGCGATGACCGACGCGGGCATCCTGCTCGGCCTACCCCGGCAGGTCGCGCACGACCTGATCGTGCAGACCGCGATCGGTTCGGCGATCATGCTGCGCGACTCGGGGGAGCACCCGGTCAAGCTGCGCGAGGCGGTGACCTCACCCGCTGGTACCACGATCAACGCGATCCGCGAGCTGGAGAACCACGGGGTACGGGCGGCCCTGCTCGCCGCGCTGGAGGCGGCCCGGGACCGCGCGCGGGAGATCGCGGAGCAGCAGATCTGATCTGGATCTTGGACGTCCACGCCCCCTGGAAGGCGTGCGGATGTCCAAGATCTCGGGGCGGGGGCGGGTCGGGCACGAGCGCGGCCGCCGTAGGCTATGCGCCATGCGCCACGAGTGGCATCAGATCCGTAACCCTGGGCTGGAAATCGGCAGCCCGAGTGCTGACCCGCCCGAGGCGGACCAGCTCGGGCTCGACCTCTGGCGCGGGCTGCCGCGCGCGCAGGTCCCCCCGTGGGAGGACCTCGACGAGGTCGTCCAGGTCTGCGGTGTCCTGAACACCGTCCCGCCGATCGTCGCCCCGTACGAGGTCGACGAGCTTCGGTCCCGGCTGGCCCTGGTCAGCGAGGGCCGGGCGTTCCTGCTGCAGGGCGGCGACTGCGCGGAGACGTTCGCGGACAACACCGAAGGGCACCTGATCGCCAACGCGCGGACGCTGCTCCAGATGGCCGTCGTGCTCACCTACGGCGCCTCGCTGCCCGTGGTCAAGGTCTCCCGGGTGGCCGGCCAGTACACCAAACCGCGGTCCAGCCCGCTCGACGCGCTCGGCCTGCCGTGCTACCGGGGCGACATGATCAACTCGCTGGAGCCCACGCCGGAGGCCCGGGTGGCCGACCCGCAGCGGATGATCCGGGCGTACGCGAACTCCGCCGCCGCGATGAACATGCTCCGCGCGTACCTCGGCGGCGGCCTCGCCGACCTGCACGCCGTGCACGACTGGAACAAGGACTTCGTCCGGTCCTCACCGGCCGGCGAGCGGTACGAGGCGATCGCCCGCGAGATCGACCGGACCCTGGCGTTCATCCGGGCCTGCGGGATGACCGACAACGAGGCGCTGCGGACGGTCACCCTGTACTGCTCCCACGAGGCGCTGGCGCTGGAGTACGACCGCGCGCTGACCCGGGTGGTGGGCGGCGAGCGCGCCTACGGCCTGTCCGGCCACTTCCTCTGGATCGGCGAGCGCACCCGCCAGCTCGACGGCGCCCACGTCGACTTCGCGTCCCGCATCGTGAACCCCATCGGGGTCAAGCTCAGCTCCTCCGCGACCCCCGAGATCGCGCTGGAGCTGTGCGAGAAGCTCAACCCGGAGAACACCCCGGGCCGGCTGACCCTGGTGAGCCGGATGGGCAACCAGAAGGTCCGCGAGGTACTCCCGCCGATCGTGGAGAAGGTCGCCGCCGCCGGGCACAGGGTGGTCTGGCAGTGCGACCCGATGCACGGCAACACGCACGAGTCGTCCAACGGGTACAAGACCCGGCACTTCGACCGGATCGTCGACGAGGTGCTCGGCTACTTCGAGGTGCACCGGGAGCTGGACACCCACCCGGGCGGCCTGCACGTCGAGCTGACCGGGGAGGACGTCACCGAGTGCCTGGGCGGCGCGCAGGCGATCGAGGACGCGCACCTGCCCAACCGGTACGAGACCGCGTGCGACCCGCGCCTGAACACCCAGCAGTCGCTGGAGCTGGCCTTCCTCGTCGCGGAGATGCTCCGTGGCTGACCTGGTCGACCTGCGCTCCGACACGGTCACCCGGCCGACGCCGGGAATGCGGGCGGCGATGGCGTCGGCCGACGTCGGCGACGACGTGTACGGCGAGGACCCGACGGTCAACGCGTTGCAGGAGCGGGTGGCCGCGCTGTTCGGGCACGAGGCGGCGCTGTTCACGCCGACCGGCTCGATGGCCAACCAGACCGCCGCGCAGCTCCTGGTGCCCCCGGGCGAGGAGTTACTGTGCGGCGCCGACGCTCACATCGTCACCTATGAGATCGGTGCCACGGCCGCGCTGGGCGGGATCTCGACGCGCACCTGGCCGGCGGTGGCGGCCGACATCGACGTGGCCGCGGTCGCGGCGATGGTACGGCCGGCCGGGTACCACGCGGTGGCCACCCGGGCCATCGCGGTCGAGCAGACGCACAATCTCGGCGGCGGCGCGATCGTCCCACTGTCCACAATGGAGGCGCTGCGCCGGGTCGCGGACGCGGCCGGGCTGTCGCTGCACTGCGACGGTGCCCGGATCTGGCATGCGCACCTCGTCGAGGGCGTCCCGCTCGACGCCTACGGCCGGCTGTTCGACACGCTGTCGGTGTGCCTGTCCAAGGGGCTGGGCGCGCCGATCGGCTCGCTCGTCATCTCCAGTGCCGAGCGCATCGAGCAGGCCCGGGTCGTGCGCAAGCGCCTGGGCGGCGGGATGCGCCAGGTCGGCGTCCTCGCGGCGGCCGGTGACTACGCGCTGACCCACCACCTCACGCGGCTCGCCGAGGACCACGCGCGGGCGCGCCGGCTCGCCGATGCGATAGCGCCGTTCGGGCTCGTCGATCCGGCGCGGGTACAGACCAACATCGTGCCGCTCGACTTCAGCAAGTCCACTATGGACGGTCCGACCCTTGGCGCGCTCGCCCGGGAGCGCGGCGTTCTCGTGTCGGTACTGGGTCCCTGGTTCGGCAGGCTGGTCACCCACCTCGACGTCGACGACGCCGGCATCGACCGGGCGGTCGACGTACTCACCGGGATCCTCAAAGGCTGAGCCGCACGACGATCCGCTTCCCGGTGGGCGGCCGGGAGTGCACGCGGAATCCGGCGGCCGCGAACAAACCGGCGGTACCGGTGAAGAGGTCGCCGGACGGGCGGCGGGCGCCGGCGGTGTCGACGGGGTAGCCCTCGACGGCGCCCGCCCCGTGCGCCCGGGCGTAGTCGACGGCGGCGGCGAGCAGCGCCGCCGCCACGCCCACGCGGCGGTGACGGCGGTGAATATAGAAGCAACTCACCGACCACACGCCAGGTTCCACGGCGGGTGCGCCCACGAGCCGGGTCAACCGGGGGTACCGGTCGCGCGCGCCCCGGCCGCCCAGCCGACCGGGGTACCGGGGTACCGGCGTCGTACGCCAGCAGCCCGACCGGTCGGGCAGACGCTGCTCGGTCACCGGCGCGATGTTCATCGGATCCGTACCCCCTCCAGCGCGGTGCCGAGGATCCGCGTCGCCAGGACGACGAGGACGACGAGCCCGACGGCGGCGACGATCGCGGCCACCAGGCACCCCCAGCCCGGCCGGCGGGGGCCAGGAGGCTCGTCGTCGGTCACGACGGCGAGGCTAGCGCGGTCAGGGTGGCGATGTCGCGGGCGTGGCCGGTGCCGGCACTCCCCTCGCTGGGCGTCTCGACGAGGACCGGTACCCCCTGCACCGCCGGATGGGCGAGCAGCTCGGCGAACGGCGCCTCGCCGAGGGTACCGGCGCCGACGTTCTCGTGCCGGTCGCGCCGCGAGCCGCAGCCGTCCTTGGAGTCGTTCGCGTGTACCAGGGCCAGCCGCCCCGGCCCGGCCACCGCCACGAGCGAGTCCAGCGCCGCCGTCATCCCGCCGGGTGCGGCCAGGTCGTGCCCGGCGGCCCAGACGTGGCAGGTGTCGAAGCAGACGCCGAGCGCGGGGTGCCGGTCGACCGCGTCGAGGTACGGGCCGAGGTCCTCGATCCGCGCCGCGAGGCACCGGCCGCCACCGGCGCTGGGCTCCACGAGCAGCCGTGGCCCGGCGCCGGAGAAGGTCTCGTCGAGCAGCGGCAGCAGCGCCTCGCGGACCTGCTTGAGGGCCTTGTCGGAGTGCCCCGCGTCAACCGCCTGGCCGGCGTGGAACACCACGCCCGCCGCCCCGATGGCCCGGCCGCGCGCCAGCGCGTGGCGCAGCGTGTCCACCGAGCGCTCGACGGTGGCCGGGGTCGGCGAGCCGAGGTTGACCAGCAGCGAGGCGTGGACGTACGCGGGGATCTCCCGCTTCCCGGTCCCCGCGAGGAACGCCTGGTCCTGCTCCGGGTCGCCGGCCGACAGCGCCCAGCCACGCGGGTTGGACACGTACACCTGGAGCACGCCGGCGCCGATCCGGTCGACGTAGGACAGCGCCGTCGCCAGCCCGCCCGCGGTGGGCGAGTGCGCGCCGATCAGGGGTACAGCCACAGCTGGACCTGCGTACCCTTCGGTACCTGGGTGCCGGCGGCGGGGTTCTGCTGGCGGACCTGGCCGCCCGGGAAGTCGAACGCCTTCACCCCGACCAGCCCGGCCTGCTGCAGGATCTGGTTGGCCTGGTCGAAGTTGTACCCCTTGTTCGTCACGTCCGGAACGGCGACCAGCGGCGGTCCGGAGCTGACGGTCAGGATGACCCGGTCACCCTTCTGCACGCCGGACCCCTGCGGCGGGTCCTGCCCGAGCACCTGGTTGGCCGGCTTGTCGCTCTGTTGCTGCTGGACCGCCACGGACAAGCCGAGGTCCTGCAGCTTCTGCTGGGCCGCGGCGAGATCCGAACCGACCACGTTGGGCACCGAGATCGGCGCCTTGCCCTTGCTCACCTTGACGACGACCTCGGTGCCGGGCGGTACCACGGTGTCCTTCGCCGGGTCGGTGCCCAGCACGTTGCCCTGGGGCATGGTGTCGTCGTAGACGTCGACCCGTTTCGGCACCAGCTTGCGCGCGGTCAGGTCGGCCACCGCCTGGTCGAAGGGCTGGCCGTTCTCGTCCGGGATCGTGTACCGCTCGGGGCCGAGCGACACGGTCAGCGTGATCGTGCCGCCCTTGGCGATCCGCTGGTTCGCGCCCGGCCGCTGGCCGACCACGGTGTCCTTGGCGATCTTCTCGTCGTACCGCCCCCCGTCGAACGCCAGCCGGAAGCCCTTCGCCTTCGCGGCCGCCTGCGCCTGCACCTTGCTCAGCCCGGTCAGCGGCGGCGTCTCCGTGTACCGACCCACCCCGAACCACCAGCCGCCGAGCGCGATCACCAGGCCGAGCACGACGATCGCCGCGGCCATCGCCTGCCGGCCGCGGGTGGTCGCCGTCAGGCGGCGGTACCAGCCGGGCAGCCCGGTTCGCGCGGCCCGGCGC
>JBKPCQ010000013.1:0-6471 GCA_046727455.1 Actinomycetota bacterium
CGATCCAGGCGGCCCACGAGATGCCGGCGCCGTTCTTGAGCGCGTCCGCCAGCGGCGCGTCCCCCTGGGCGAGCTGGTCCGCCGGCGCGATACCGAGAGCCCCGATCGAGGTGAGGATGTAGAACACCGTGCAGATGGCCAGCGAGCCGATGATGGCCGCGGGCAGGTCCCGCTCGGGCTGGCGCGCCTCCTCACTGCCGGTGGAGACCGCGTCGAACCCGATGTACGCGAAGAAGATGATCGCCGCGGCCGTCGTGATGCTCTCGGCGCCGTGCGGCACGAACGGTTGGAAGTTCTTCGTGCTGAAGTTGAAGGCCGCCACGACGATGAAGAAGGTCAGCACGACCAGCTTCACCACGACCATGACGAGGTTCGTCCGGGCGCTCTCCCGCACGCCGAGCACCAGCACGAACGTGATCGCCGCCACGATGAACACCGCGGGCAGATTGAACACCCCGCCGTCGGACGGCGACATGGCGATCGCCTGCGGCAGCTGGTAACCGAACGCCGCGTCGAAGAACGCGTTGAGGTTGCCGCCCCACCCGACCGCGACCGCGGCGACCGACACCCCGTACTCCAGGATCAGGTCCCAGCCGATGATCCACGCCACCAGCTCACCCAGCGTCGCGTACGCGTACGTGTAGGCGCTGCCGGACACCGGGATCGAGGACGCCAGCTCCGCGTAGGACAGCGCGGAGAACACGCACGCGACCGCGGCGAGGACGAACGACAGGATCACCGCCGGGCCGGCGATGCCCGCGCCCTTGCCGATGACCACGAAGATACCGGTACCGATGATCGCGCCGACCCCCATCGCGGTGAGCTGGGTGGCGCTGACCGCCCGCTTCAGCTCGTGCCCCGCCTCGTGCGTCTCGGTCATCAGCCCGCCGACGTCGCGCACCGCGAAGACTCCTGGTCTCCCCGCGTCCCGCACAGCCATTCCGATCACCTCCGGTCCATGAGTGCCCACCCTGAGTCGACCTCAACCAGCCTCGCGTGTCCAGGGTGCGGGGGAACGATGGGCACCGATCTCGGCACGTCACGCGGTGACGCCGCCGGCCACGGCGCCGCCGATAGATGGATGGAAATTCTCGAAATCGCGTCCGGGATATGCCGAAAATGCGTGCCAAACGAGCCTGCCGGAAAGGATTCCGTGTCGAATTCACGATTCGTTGATTGACAGGTCAACGTCATTAGCCGTTCGATGTTTCCATGGGCGAATTACACAAAATCTGGCATAAGGTTCGGCTGCCGTCCCGTGTGATTGTCTGCCTCGCCCTGGTGCTGGCGGCCATCGGCGGCCTGGCCCTTCCGGCGGCGGCCGCCACGCCCGCGTTCAAGCAGGTCAAGGCGAATGAAATCAGCTCCGGCACGACGAATAGCGTGGCCTTTTCGGCCGCTAATACCGCGGGCGATCTAATCGTCGTCTATGTGCTGTGGAATAACACCGGCGTGGTGACCGTCACCGACAGCCGGAACAACCAGTACGCGGCGGCCACGACGCGCAACACCTGGGGGTCGAGCTGGAGCGCCCAGATGTTCTACGCCAAGAACATCGCCGGCGGCACCAACACCGTCAAGGCCACGTTCGCCACCGCCATCAATTCCTTCGGCATCGTGCAGGCGCATGAATATACCGGTGTTGACAAGATCAATCCATTGGACGGCGGTACCGGCACGGCCGGCTCGGGTACCGCCATGAACAGCGGCACCGTGACCACCACCGGCGCGAACGACCTGCTGTTCGCCGGCGGCGGCTCGTACGGCGCGATGACCGGGATCGGTCCCGGCTGGACCCAGCGCGTGAACACCTCCGGCAACCGCACCATGGACAAGATCGCGCCCACCGCGGGCACCTGGAACGCGACCGCCACCAACGGCAGCGGCGCCTGGGTGCTCCAGATGGCCGCGTTCAAGGCTGACCAGGGCGTGGATACGACACCGCCGTCGGCGCCCACCAACCTCACCGCGACGGCCGCGTCGAGCACGCAGGTCAACCTGAGCTGGACCGCCTCGACGGACGACGTCGCCGTGACCGGGTACCAGATCGAGCGCTGCCAGGGCAGCGGCTGCACGAACTTCACCCTCGTGACCACGGTCACCGGGACGGCGTACAGCGACACCGGCCGCTCCCCCTCGACGCTGTACCGGTACCGGGTCCGGGCCACCGACGCGGCCGGCAACCTCAGCGCCTACTCGGCCATCGCGGAGGCCACCACCCAGGGCGTGCCGGACACATCCCCGCCGAGTGTCCCGACCGGCCTGAGCGGCACGGGCGCCTCGCCCACGCAGATCAACCTGTCCTGGACCGCCAGCACCGACAACGTCGGCGTCACCGGGTACAAGATATTCCGGAACGGCAACCAGGTCGGCACGAGCGCCACGACCTCGTTCCAGGACAGCGGCCTGACGCCCAACACGAGCTACAGCTACGCGGTCAGCGCGTTCGACGCCGCCGGCAACAACTCGGCGCAGTCGGCCGCCGTCAGCGTGAGCACCCCCGCCGACACCACGCCGCCCGGCGTGCCGACCGGCCTCGTGGCGCAGGCCGTCTCGTCGACGCAGGTCACCCTGTCCTGGACGGCCAGCACCGACGACGTGGCCGTCACCGGGTACCGCATCTACCGGAACGGCGCCCTGGTCAACACCGCGACGGTCGCGCCCGTGCAGGACGCCGGGCTGACGGCGGGTACGACCTACAGCTACGCGATCAGCGCGATCGACGCCGCCGGCAACGAGTCGGCCCGCACGGCTCCGGTGAGCGTCACCACGCCGGCCCCGGACACCACGCCCCCGTCCGTCTCGATCACCGCACCGGCGAACGGCTCGACCGTGTCCGGCACCGTGACCTTCTCCGCCAACGCCAGCGACGCCGGCGGGGTGCACGACGTCGAGTTCATCCTCGACGGGGTGACGATCAACGACGACACCACGGCGCCGTACTCGTACGCCTGGGACACCACGACGACCAGCAACGGCCAGCACAGCCTGACCGTCCGGGCGCACGACAACGCGGGCAACTTCAGCAACACCAGCGGAGCCTTCGTGGTCACCGTCGCCAACTCCACCGGGCCGCCGCTGCCGGTCGGCCTGCAGGGCGGCTGGAACCTCAACGAGGCCACCGGTACCACGACGGCGGACGTCACCGGCAACGGCAACGCCATGACCCTGGTGAACGGTCCACTGTGGACGACCGGCAGGTACGGCAGCGGCCTCAAGTTCGACGGGACCAACGACTACGCGACGGTCCTCGACTCGTCGACGATGAACATC
The DNA here is from genome assembly GCA_046727455.1 of Actinomycetota bacterium. Classification (GTDB taxonomy): domain Bacteria; phylum Actinomycetota; class Actinomycetes; order Mycobacteriales; family Micromonosporaceae; genus AC-43. The sequence goes on from JBKPCQ010000013.1 coordinate 3,274, forward strand.
TCCGGCACCGGGCTGACCCTGTCGATGTGGCTGACCCCCGGTGCCGGCACCAGCACCGACCAGGTGGTGTTCGGCAAGTTCTGGAACGGCGCCACCGGCTCGCCGACCTACCAGTACGGCCTGGAGCTGGGCCACGGCACCTCGCCGAACTTCTTCATCGGTACCACCAGCGGCACGCAGCTGGGAGCCGGCATGGGCAGCAACCTGCCGGCCGGCCAGTGGAGCCACCTGGCCGTCGTGTTCGACGGGACCAAGGTCTCGTACTACCTGAACGGCACCCTGGTCACCGCACCCACGATGGCGGGGAGCATCGCGTCACGGCTCGGCACCACCATCCGTATCGGCGCCGACATGGACACCTCGCAGTTGTTCAACGGCACCCTGGACGACGTCCGGATCTACAACCGCGCGCTGAGCCAGGCCGAGGTCCAGACGGACATGAACACGCCGCTCAACCCGTCCGGCAGCTCCGGCGGCCCGACCGTGGCCATCACCTTCCCGGCCAACAACGCACAGGTCAGCGGTATCGTGACGGTCACCGCCGACGCCACGAACGCGGTCGGCGTGCAGTTCTTCGTCGACGGCACCGCGATCGGCCCCGAGGACACCACCACTCCCTACGGTGCCAACTGGGACACCCGGGTGCTGAACAACGGCGGCCACACGCTGACCGCCCGCGCGCGCGACTCGGCCGGCCACGTGACCGTCGCCTCGCCCATCACGGTCAACGTGGCCAACAGCGACTACTTCCAGAACGAGATCCTGGCCACCGGTCTCAACCTGCCGACGGCGATGAAGTTCCTGCCCGACGGTCGGATGCTGGTGACCGAGCTGGCGGGCAGAGTCAGGGTCATCCCGGCGCCGTACACCACACCCGACCCGACCCCGGTGCTCCAGGTCGCCACGGGCTCGGCCGGCGTGCAGATGGGTATCTTCGACCTCGCGCTCGACCCGGACTACCCGACGGACCACTACTTCTACATCTTCTACACGGCGGCGACCAGCCAGGGGAACTTCGACCGGCTGTCCCGGTTCACGATGAACGCGGCCGGTACCTCGGCCGGCAGCGAGCTGGTCCTGTACCAGGATCCGCAGGGCGCCAACGACGAGCACCACGGCGGCGCCATCACGTTCGCCAACGACGGCAAGATCATGTTCACCACCGGCGAGCACTTCAACGGCGCCAACGCGCAGGACCTCACCAACCCGCGCGGGAAGATCCTGCGCATCAACAAGGACGGCACGGTGCCGACCGACAACCCGTTCTACGACGGCACCGGACCGCACTGGGACGCCATCTGGGCGTACGGGCTGCGCAACCCGTACCGCGCCTACTACGACGCGCCGACCGGCCGCCTGCTCGTCGGTGACGTGGGCGGCAACGACTACACCACCGCGTACGAGGAGGTGGACCTCGGCGCCCGGGGCGCCAACTACGGCTGGCCCAACTGCGAGTTCGGCACCTGCGGCAACCCCAACTACACGGCGGCCATCTACGCGTACCCGCACAACGGCCGGGACGCCGCGATCACCGGCGGCTTCGTCTACCACGGCAGCCAGTTCCCCGCCGCCATGCAGGGCAACTACTTCTTCGCCGACTACGCGCAGAACTGGATCAAGCGGATGACGTTCGACGCCAACGGCAACGTCACCGGCGTGTTCCCGTTCGAGCCGAACACCGACATCGTCGACGGCCCGACCGGCGACGTGGTCTACCTGACCGAGGGTCCGGAGGGGGCGCTGTACTACATCGACCTCGGTTACTCGGACACCACCGGCACCTTCGGGGTCAGCAAGATCCGGCGGATCCGGTACCAGCAGTCCAACCAGGCGCCGATCGCGGTGGCGTCCGCCAACGTCACCACCGGCCCGGCACCGTTGACGGTCAACTTCAGCAGCGCCGGCTCCAGCGACCCCGAGGGCCAGCCGCTCACCTACTCGTGGGACTTCGGCGACGGTACCGCGCTGTCCACCGCCGCGAACCCCGCACACACCTACCCCACGGCCGGCGTCTACACCGTCCGGCTCACCGTTTCCGACGGGGTCAACAACACCTTCTCGCCACCGATCACCATCCGGGTGGGCAGCCCGCCGACGGCCACCATCACCGCGCCCATCGACGGCTCCACGTTCCGGGCCGGCGACGTCATCGCCTACAGCGGCGACGCCACCGATCCCGACGACGGCACCCTGCCGGCGAGCGCCTTCAGCTGGACGATCGACTTCCTGCACGAGGGCCACGTCCACCCGGGCGCGACCGCGACCGGAGTCAAGAGCGGCACCTTCACCATCCCGACCACCGGACACGACTTCAGCGGCAACACCCGGTATCGCATCACCCTGACCGTCACCGACTCCAACGGGCTGACCGACACGAAGAGCGTGACCATCTGGCCGCAGAAGGTCAACCTGACGTTCAACACGGCACCCGGCGGGCTCACCCTGTACCTCGACGGCATCGCCAAGACCACGCCGTTCGTGTACGACACCCTCATCGGCTTCCAGCACACCATCGAGGCCCGCAACCAGACGGTCGGGAGCAGCACGTACACCTTCGCCTCCTGGTCCGACGGTGGCGCGCAGCAGCACACCATCGTCGTACCGGCGACCGACGCGAGCTACACGGCCACCTACACCGTCACGACGACCAGCAACGGGCCGGCGGCGGCCTGGGGCTTCAACGAGGGCACCGGTACCACCACCGCGGACGCCACCGGCCACGGCAACACCGCCACCCTGGTCAACGGTCCGGCCTGGGCGACCGGTAAACACGGCGGCGGGCTCAGCCTCGACGGCGTGAACGACTACCTCAACGTCGCCAACTCGTCGTCGGTCGACATCTCGGGCAACGCGCTGACGCTCTCGATGTGGATCAACCCCGGTACCGTCACCGGCGACTCGGTGGTACTGGGCAAGTTCTGGAACACCGGCATGACCAGCCCGTACTACCAGTACGGCCTGGAGCTGTCCGGCGGTAAGCCGAACTTCTACGTCGGTACCACCGGCGGCGTCCTGGGCGCGGGCATGGACACGGCGCTGGCACTCAACCAGTGGAGCTACCTGACCGTCGTGTTCACCGGCAGCCAGGTGCAGTTCTCCGTCAACGGCACCCTGGTGACCACCAAGTCCCTCGGCGCCACCGTCACCGCCCGGGGCAACACGTTGCGGATGGGCGCGGACGCCTCTCCCGACCAGTAC
>JBKPCQ010000014.1:0-4729 GCA_046727455.1 Actinomycetota bacterium
CGTTGGCGACCTGGGCGGTGTGCTGCCGGTCGTACTTCTCGTAGACGTGCTGGATGGCCTCCTCCCGCCGGTCGGACTCGATGTCCAGGTCGATGTCGGGCAGCCCGTCGCGCTCGGGTGCGAGGAACCGCTCGAACAGCAGGCCCCACTCGACCGCGTCGACGTTGGTGATGCCCAGCGCGTAGCAGACCGCCGAGTTGGCCGCCGAGCCCCGGCCCTGGCAGTAGATGTTCTTCTCCCGGCAGAACTCCACGATGTCGTGGACGATCAGGAAGTACCCGGGGAAGCCGAGCTTCTCGATCATGTCCAGCTCGTGGTCGAGCTGGCGGTAGGCCTTCCCGTTGTCCGCCCGGGTGCCGTAGCGGCGCAGCGCGCCCTGGAACGTCAGGTGGCGCAGCCAGCTCATCTCGGTGTGCCCCGCGCCGACCTCGCACGCCGGCAGCTCGGGCGCGACCAGGTTCAGGTCGAAGGCCAGCTCGGCGCCGAAGCCGGCGGCCTGCGCGACGACGCCGGGGTACCTGGCGAACCGGGCCGCCATCTCATCGCCGCTGCGCAGATGGGCGGTACCGGCGGCGGGCAGCCAGCCGTCCAGCTCGTCCAGGCTGCGCCGCGCCCGGACGGCGGCCAGCGCGGTGGCCAACCGGTGCCCACCGGGCCTGGCGTAGTGCACGTTGCCGGTCGCCACCGTCGGCAGCCGGTACCGGTGCGCCAGTTCGGCCAGCGCGTCGTTGCGCTCGTCGTCGTCGGGGTACCCGTGCTGGGTCAGCTCGACCGCCACGCTGTCCCCCCCGAACAGCGCGACGAGCCGGTCCAGCTCCCGCGCGGCCGCCGCTGCGCCCCCGTCGCGTAGCGCGGCCGGCACGTGGCCCTTGCGGCATCCGGTGAGGACGAGCACCTGGTCGTGCAGGTCCTCGGCGACCTTGTCGAAGTCGTAGACGGGCCGGCCCTTCTCCTTGCCCGCGATCTGCGCCAGGGAGATGACCCGGGACAGCCGGGCGTACCCGCGCGGCCCCCGGGCGAGGACCAGCAGGTGCCGGCCGGCCGGGTCGGGTTCGCCGTTCTGCGGCCCGGGCAGGTCCAGGGACAACTCGGCGCCGAATATGGTCGGCAGGCCGATCTCCCGGGCGGCGCCGGAGAACCGGACCACGCCGTAGAACCCGTCGTGGTCGGTGACCGCCAGCCCGGTCAGCCCGAGCTGGTGCGCCTCCTCGGCCAGCTCCTCGGGCGGGCTGGCCCCGTCGAGGAAGCTGAAGTTGGTGTGGCAGTGCAGTTCCGCGTAGTCCACTGTGGACGGTTGCGGGGCGGGCGCCTGCGGCGGCTGGTACCGGGGCCGGCTGCGGGTCCACGGCGGCGCGTCGCTACCGTCGCCGTACTCGATGGTGACCGGGTCCACCACGAGCGGCGCCTTGCCGGAGAGCCGGCGCTCGAACTCCGACCACGGCAGGTCCGAGTTACTCCAACTCATGCAATCGCCTCGCTCCGCTCGGCGATGCATTCGCGAAACGCTGAGCCCATGATTCGCTCACTTCGTTCGCTCATACAATCGCCTCGCTCCGCTCGGCGATGCATTCGCGAAACGCTGAGCCCATGATTCGCTCACTTCGTTCGCTCATCAGTCGTACACCCCCGTCACCCACCAGTTACCGGACCGCAGGGTGAGCAGCAGGGCCCGACCGTCGGCCAGGCATACCTGGAACCGCACCCGCCGGCTCGCCTCTCCCGGCGCCCACCAGCGCTCGTCGACCGGCCACGGTCCGGCCCACCCGGTGATGTCGACCGCCTCGGCCGGCCCTCGCACCGGCGTCTGCCGCGGTGCCGATTCCGGCTGTAGAGCGGGCGGTCCGGCGGGGTCGCGGGTGGGCGGCCCGGCGAACACCAGCCGGGCCGGTGCTCCCGTGACCGTGAGCCGGGCGGTCACCTGGACCGGCGCGCCGGTCCCGTCGAACACGTCGACCGGTAGCGGTTCGCGCGGCACGCTGGCCGGCGCCGGCTCGGGCAGCCGCCCCGGCCAGGGCTCGTGCGGAGGCGGCGGCCGCTCGTCGCCCCAGGGCACGAGGCGGATGCGGTCACCGGGGTCCCGGCCTCCTACAAGGACCCCGGTGACCACCGCGTCCGGGCCGAGCATGCCCTGCACGCGGGTCAGCGCCCGGTGCGCCCGGTCGCGCTCCTCCCCCGCGTCGCCCCACAGGCCGAGCTGCAGGCCGGCGTACTCCAGCACACCGTCGGGGTACAGCCGCAGCCGGACGATCCCGCCCGGTCGGCGCTCGCTGGCTGCGCGGCTGCGCACCAGCCAGCCGTCGAGCTGCCAGCGCACCCGGTCGGCGATCGCGGCGGCGGACAACAGCCCGTCGTGCCGCCAGGTGCGGTACAGCTCGGCACCGTGCTCGGTGACCGCTGCGATCCCGAGACGGGTGCAGGCCAGCCCGTGCCCGGCCAGCCGCTCGTGCAGCCGCTCGGCCAGGTGCCGGGCGGCGAACGCGGCCACGTCGACCCGGTCCAGCGGCTCGTCGAACACCTGCCCCACGTCCAGGTCGGGCGGGGGTCGGCGGGCCGCCAGCGGGCGTTCGTCCTGGCCGGCTGCCAGCCGGTGGGCCAGCGCGGCGTCCAGGCCGAACCGCCCGAGGACGTCCGTGGCGGGCAGGGCCGCGAACGCACCGAGGGTACCCACGCCCAGCCGGCGCAGCAGGTCCACCAGCTCCGGCCGGTCCAGCGCAGCGATGTCGATCCCGGCCAGGAAGGCGGGCGTCTCCCCGGCCGGTACCAGGTGGCCCGTCCGGGCGGCCAACCCGGCCGCGAACACCCCGTCGGCGACCCCGACCTGGGCCTCCACGTCACACGCCTGCGCGACGTGCTCCACGATGCGCTCGGCGGCCGCCGCCTCCGAGCCGAAGTACCGGCTGGGCCCCCGGGCGGCCAGCGCGCAGGCGCCGGGGCGGACCACCTCGACACCGGGGGCGAGTTCCTCGACCGTGGCGACCACCGGCTCGAACGCCCGGGCGTCGCGGGTGGGGTCGTGGTCGAGGACGACGAGCTGAGGGCACCGGCTCTGGGCCTCGCGCTTACGCAGCCCGCGGCGTACCCCCTCGGCCCGGGCCGCCTGCGAACAGACCAGCACCCGGTTGGCCGCCAGGACGGCGACCGGCTCGTGGACGGACACCCCTTCGATCAGCCCGGCCGCCGCGACCGGCCAGTCCGGGCACCAGACCACCATCGTGCGGCTCATACCATCGCCTCGCTCCGCGATGCGATCGCTTCGCCAGGCGCTGAGCCCATGGTTCGCTCACCCCGTCCGCTCATGCGACCGCCTCGTCCCGGGGTCCGGTGCGGAGATCTTGGACACCCGTACCCGCACCCGCACCCCCTTCAAGGTGCGCAAACGTCCAAGATTCCGGGATCTGCGGCGGCGCCGCGGGCGTGCGCAGCACGGCCTCGCGAGGGCGGGTCGCCGCGCCCCGACCCCGGCGGGAGACGATCAGCTCCCGGCGGGAGAGGCACCCCCAGCCCCGGCCGAGCCCGGACCAGCCGCCACCGGGCGTCTCCAGTACCACATCGGCGCCGTTCCACTGCCCGTACGGGATGAGCACGCTGCCCCGCTGCCGGGCGCGGGCAGCCAGCCGGCTGGACACCAGGGCGGAGACCGGGCCGGGTGGCGCGGTGACCACCACGTCGATACCGTCGAGCAGCGCGGCGACCACGGCCGGCCACTCCGGCCCCGGGTCGGGTACCAGCGCCAGCCGGTCCAGCGCGATCCCGGCCTCGGCGGCGGCGACCAGCCCCAGGCCGGGAACCCCCAGCACGGCGCACCACGAACCGGCCGCCGACGCCGCGGTGAGCAGCGCCAGCAGGATCGAGGTGGCGCCGGAGGGGCCGGGCGTGACCGCGACGGTCGAGCCCCGCCGCAGTCCCCCGGCCGGGAACAGCGGGCGCAGTTCGGGCAGGACCGGCAGGATCCGCTCGCCGACCCCGTCGGGGTGCGGGGCGTGGGCGCTGGCCGGCCGGACCAGCCCGGTCAGCCCGTGCGACCGGACCAGCTCGGCAAGACCGGCCGCACCGACGCGCCCCGACCCCGCACGACCCGACCCGCCGACCGACCCGGCAGCACCGACCGACCCGGCACGACCCGATCCGGAGTGGCCCGACCCGGAGCGGTGGCGCAGCGTGAGGATGTCGGCCATGGCGCACGCCCCCTCGTGGCCCGCCGGCCTCAGGCGACGAGTTCGTCGAGCAGGGACGGGTGGGCGAGACCCAGCGCCAGCTCGACCACCGACACGAACGACTCCGCCGCGCGCAGCAGGTCGTCCGCCTGTCGAGAGGTGACCACCCGGGGTATGCCCGCCTCCGCCGCGGCCCGCTTGGCCGCGCTGGCGGCGAAGTACTCCGCCCACTCGTTCAACTCGGGGGCGACCAGGGTCAGCAGGACCCAGACGCTGGTCAGCCGGCCACGCCGGCCGGGTGCCGGGCGAGCCCGGGCGGCCAGTACCGCCGCGGCGGCCCGTAGCGGCGCCAGGTGCGCGGTGGCGTACCGCAGGCCGTCGACCCGCTGCTCCTCGGCCTCGGCCAGGCCACGACGAGCCAGGGCGAGCAGCTCGGCCGGCGTGCGGTGGGGCAGCGCGTGGGCCGGTACCAGAGGCTTGTCGGCCATCGCCACCGGCCGCAGAGCCCCGGTCACGATCGGGGTTGTGCGCATGCTGTCTCCTGACGGGTCGACGGGTACCGGTCGGGCGGTGCC
>JBKPCQ010000015.1:0-3951 GCA_046727455.1 Actinomycetota bacterium
GCAGGCGTGCTACCAGAGCCTGCACGGCCTCTACGCGATCGCCGACGGCGGCTGGTTCGGCGTCGGGCTGGGCGAGAGCCGGCTGAAGTGGGGCTGGTTACCCAACGGCCACAACGACTTCATCTTCGCGGTCATCGCCGAGGAACTCGGTGTGGTGGGCTGTTTCGTGGTGCTCGCGCTGCTCGCCGTCCTCGCGTACACCGGCCTGCGGATCGCGCGCCGGGTCGATGACCCGTTCCGCCGGCTGGTCGCCGCCGCGATCACCACCTGGCTCGTCGGCCAGGCCACCATCAACATCGGCGGCGTGGTGGGGCTGCTGCCGATCACCGGACTGCCGCTGCCGTTCATCTCCGACGGCGGCTCGGCGCTGATCGTGACGCTGGCCGCGGTCGGCCTGCTCGCCTCCTTCGCCCGTGCCGAGCCGGACGCGGCCCGGGCCCTGCACGCCCGTCCACCCGATCGGTGGGTGCGACTACTCTGGGCGCCGCTACCGCCGGTGCCCCGGGGCAACCGGCGGGGCGGTACCGAGAGGAGTGGGTGATGGCGGGCGAGCTGCGGTCGGTGGTACTGGCCGGGGGAGGCACCGGGGGGCACGTGTACCCCCTTCTCGCGTTCGCGGACTGCCTGCGCCGGCACGATCCCGACCTGCGCATCACCTGCCTCGGCACGGCCCGGGGGCTGGAGAACGAGATCATCCCGCCGCGGGGGTACGACCTGCGGCTCGTGCCGGCCCACCAGCTACCCCGCTCGGTCAACATGAACCTGGTCCGCACGCCGGACCGGATGTGGCGCGCGGCGCGGGCCACCCGCGCGGTGCTCGACGACGTGGCGGCCGAGGTCGTGGTCGGCTTCGGCGGGTACGTCGCGGTGCCGGCATACCTCGCCGCGTGGCGGCGGCACACCCCGATCGTGGTGCACGAGGTGAACGTCCCGCCCGGGGTGGCCAACCGGCTCGGCATGCGCTTCACGAAGCACGTGGCGGTCGGCTTCCCGTACCAGACCGAGCAGGTACCGGCCCTGCACGACGCCCGGGTGACCGGGGTACCGCTGCGCCGCGCGATCGCCGCGCTGGACCGGGCCGCCCGCCGCGCTGAAGCCCGCGCGCACTTCGGCCTCGACCCCGGCCGGCCCACGCTGTTCGTGTTCGGCGCCTCCCAGGGTGCCCGGTCGATCAACCTCGCGATGGCCGGGGCCGCCAAGGCGCTCACCACGGCCGGCATCCAGGTGCTGCACATCATGGGCGCCCGCAACGAGCCGGTGGACATCCCACCCGACCTGCCGGTCCCGTACGTCACCACGAAGTTCCTGTCCGAGATGGAGCTGGGGTACGCGGCCGCCGACCTCGCGCTGTGCCGGGGCGGCGCGATGACCTGCGCGGAGACCGCGGCCGTGGGGCTTCCGGCGATCTACGTGCCGCTGCCGTACGGCAACGGGGAGCAGCGCCGCAACGCGCTGCCCGTCGTCGAGGCGGGTGGCGGGATCCTCGTCGACGACAGCGAGCTGACCCCGGCCTGGATCGAACAAGCGGCGGTACCGCTCCTGCGCGACCCGGCCCGGCTCGCGGCGATGTCGGCGGCGGCCGCCGGGTACGGGCGCCGGGACGGTGACGAGGCCCTGCGCGCGTTCATGTACGAGGCGGTGGCCGCGTGATCGAGGAACTGACCGCGGAGGACCTTGGCACGGTCCACCTCATCGGGGTCGGCGGGGTCGGCATGAGCGGCCTGGCCCGGCTGCTGCTCACCCGCGGTATCCGGGTCACCGGGAGCGAGCTGCGCAACTGGCCGCACCTGGCCGGGCTGCGGGCGCTGGGCGCCACCATCCACATGACCCACGCACCGGAGAACCTGGACGGCGTCGACACCGTCGTCTACTCCAGCGCGATCCCGAAGGACCACCTGGAGCTGGTCGAGGCCGGTACCCGGGGGCTGCGGATCCTGCACCGGGCCGAGGCCCTGGCCGTGTGCACGGCCGGGCGGCGCACGATCGCCATCGCCGGCACCCACGGCAAGACGACCACCACCTCGATGACCACGGTGATCCTCCAGCACGCCGGCCTGGACCCGTCGTTCGTGATCGGCGGGGAGATCTCCGAGGTCGGCTCCAACGCGCACCACGGCAGCGGCGAGTACTTCGTCATCGAGGCCGACGAGCACGACCGCTCGTTCCTGAACTACCGGCCCTTCGTCGCGCTGGTCACCAACATCGACGCCGATCACCTCAACACGTTCGGTGACCTGGCCGGGCTGGCCGACGCCTTCCTGGCGTTCTGCCGTAACACCCAGCCGGACGGATTCGTGGTCACCTGCGCCGACCAGCCGGCATCCCGCGATCTGGCCCGGCGCGCCGGCGACGCCGGGCTGACCGTGTACACCTACGGCGAGGCGGACGACGCCGACCTGCGGGTCAGTGAACTCACCTCGTCGGTGCGCGGGGTGCGGTACCTGGCGAGCCTGGACGGCACGCCGCTGGGCGAGATCGCGCTGCCGGTACCCGGGCGGCACCTGGCGCTCAATTCGGCGGGTGCGGTGCTGATCGCGCTCAAGCTGGAGGTGCCGATCGAGACGGTCGTCGCGGGGCTGGCCGCCTTCCCCGGGGTACGGCGCCGGTTCGAGCTGAAGGGCACCGTCGGCGGGGTACGCGTCTACGACGAGTACGCCTATCACCCGACCTCGATGACCGCCGCGCTGCGGACCCTGCGCGAGGTCGCCGGGGACGGCCGGCTGATCGTGGTCTTCCAGCCCTACCGGGTGTACCGGACCCGCGATCTCCAGACGGAGATCGCCGCCGCGCTGGCGATCGCCGACGAGGCGGTGATCCTGGAGGTCTTCGGGCCCGGCGAGGTGCGCGAGCCCGGCGAGGGCGGCGCCGCGCTGACCGCCGCCGTCGACCTGCCGCCCGAGGCGAAGATCTTCATGCCCGGGTGGGACGCGGTACCGGCCGAGGTCGCCCGCCGCGCCCGCGAGGGTGACGTGGTGGTCACCATGGGCGCGCCGCCGATCTCGCTGATGGGCGACGAGCTGCTGGCCACGCTTTCGGAACGGGCCGGTCCGCCGCCCGGGTACGCGCCCCGGCACGCGGTACCGGCGGGCGATGACCGGACCGCGTAGGTGGCGGCTGGTCCGGGCCCGGCCGGACGCGATCCCGGCCTCGGTACGCCGGTTCAGCGAACGGGCCCGGGAGCGCCGGTGGCAGGCGGCCCGGCCCTGGCTGGTCGGTGGTGTCGCGCTGGCGCTCGCCGGGGCGGCCGGGTGGCTGGTGTACGGCACGCCGCTGCTGGGCGTACGGAACGTCGCCGTCGAGGGGGCGACGCTGCTGACCGCCGACGAGGTGCGCGCCGCCGCGGGGATCCCGGACGGTACCCCGCTTGCCTCGCTCGACCTGGGTGCGGTGCGGCGACGGGTGGCGGCGCTGCCGCCGGTACGCGCGGCGACGGTCGAGCGGGACTGGCCGTCGAGCGTGCTGATCGTGGTCACCGAGCGGACCCCGGTGGGGCAACTGGGCCGCGCGGACGGGCGGTACGACCTCGTCGACGGGTCGGGGGTGGTTTTCCACACGGTACCGGCGGATCCCGGCCTGCCCGCCCTCAAGCTGGCGGCGCCACACCCGGGTGACCCGACCACCCGGGCCGCGCTCGTGGTTCTGACGGCGTTGACCACCCCGCTGCGCGACCGGCTGGTGACCCTGGTCGCCGACTCGCCCGCCCGCATCCGGCTGGAGTTGCGCGACCACCGGGAGGTCATCTGGGGCGACGCCACCGAGAACGCGGCCAAAGCGCTGGCCGCGACGCGCCTGCTCGACTATCCGGGGACCGTGATCGACGTGAGCGCCCCGCAGTTCGTGACCATTCGCTAACGTCGGCGACACGCCGTAGCGGGTCCTTGGATCACGGCGAGGCGCCGCATACCTTGCCGAAGAGGGCGGTAGTTGACATTACCCTCACCCTCTAGTACA
>JBKPCQ010000016.1:0-7776 GCA_046727455.1 Actinomycetota bacterium
GCTGGCGCTGCCGAACCACCCGCTGTGCCGGGAGGACTGCCCAGGGCTGTGCCCCGAGTGCGGGGTACCCCGGGACGAGCTGCCGGCTGACCACAGCCACGCCCGGCCCGACCCGCGCTGGGCGCAGCTCGCCAAGCTCATCGAGGATACCGAGCAAGAAAGGTAACCAGCCGTGGCCGTTCCCAAGCGCCGGATGTCGCGCAGCAACACCCGGTCCCGCCGGGCGCACTGGAAGACCCGCGCCGTCGCGACCGTCGCCTGCCCACAGTGCAAGTCGCCCAAGCTGCCGCACGCCGCGTGCAGCGTGTGCGGCATGTACAACGGCCGCCAGGTCATCGAGGTCTGACCAGCGGACCAGGGGTGACGGACTCCGACGGGCGTCCGGCCGGGCCGGAAACCACACGGATCGCCGTCGACCTCCTCGGCGGGGATGACGCCCCCGCCGTCGTGGTTGACGGCGCTCTGCTGGCCCTAGACGCCGACCCCGACATCGAGCTCCACCTCGTCGGGCCACGGGAAGTGGCGGACGAGGTTCTCGCGGCGTGCGCCGCCGGCGACCGCCGGCGGTGCACGGTGGAGCCGGTACGGTCCGCGGTCGGGATGGCCGACGCGCCGAGCCGGGCGGTACGGCATCATACGACCGTCCGGGCCGGGGTCGCGGCGGTCGCCGAGGGGCGGGCGCACGCACTGGTGTCGGCCGGGATGAGCGGCGCGGTGGTCACCGCGGCGGCGCTGGGGCTGGGGCGGCTTCCGGGGGTACGCAAGCCGGCGCTCGCCGCGCTGCTCCCGTCGCAGGCCAATCCGGTGGTACTCCTCGATGTCGGCGCCTCGCCGGAGGTGTCCGCCGTCGTGCTGGTCCAGCACGCGCGGCTGGGCGCCGGCTACGCCACCCGCGTCCTCGGGCTGCCGGTACCGCGGATCGGGCTGCTCTCGATCGGCACCGAGCCGGGCAAGGGCGACCGCGCCCGGCGCGCCGCCGACGAGGCGCTGCGGGTCGGGCAGCCCGGGTACGTCGGCACCGTCGAGGGCCGAGACGTACCGTTGGGCGGCCCGGCCGATGTCGTCGTCACCGACGGCTTCACCGGCAACGTCCTGCTCAAGGGCATCGAGGGCGCCTTCGCGCTGGCGGGTGGGGTGGCCCCGCCGCGGCAGGTACCCCGGGCCGCCGCCCTGCTCGGCGTCGGCGGAACGGTGGTCGTCTGCCACGGCGCCGCCAGCGGTACCGATGTCGCCTCCGGCATCGCCCTCGCCACCCGGCTGCACCGCAACGACCTTGTGGAGGTGAGTACGTGAAAGGTCGACCGCCGGTCACGCATCTGGAGGCGGCGTTCGGCGTCGCGTTCGAGCCGGAGCTGCTGGAGCGGGCGCTGACCCACCGCTCGTACGCGTACGAGCACGGCGGCCTGCCCACCAACGAGCGGCTGGAGTTCCTCGGCGACTCGGTGCTCGGCGTCGTGGTCACCACCGCGCTGTTCCACGCCCATCCCGACCTGCCCGAGGGGCAACTCGCCAAGCTACGGGCGAGCGTGGTCAACATGCGCGCGCTGGCCGACGTGGCGCGCGGGCTCGGCCCGTACGGCCTGGGCCCGTACCTGCTGCTCGGCAAGGGCGAGGAGACCACCGGCGGCCGCGACAAGGCGAGCATCCTCGCCGACACCCTGGAAGCCCTGCTCGGCGCGATCTACCTCCAGCATGGGCTCGACGTCGCCGCGCGGGTGATCCGCAAGCTGTTCGACCCGCTGATGGCCGAGGCCGCCGGGCGCGGCGCCGCGCTGGACTGGAAGACCAGCTTGCAGGAGCTGACCGCGAGCCTGGGGCTCGGGGTGCCGGAGTACAAGGTCGAGGAGGCCGGGCCGGACCACGCGAAGGTGTTCACCGCGTGGGCGGTGGTGGCCGGCGAGCGGTACGGCGGCTCGGAGGGCCGCAGCAAGAAGGAAGCGGAGCAGCGCGCCGCCGAGGCGGCCTGGCGCCAGCTCTCGGACCTTCCATGACGGCCGTGGCCGACCCCGTCACGGAAGTGCCGGCCGCCGCGCGCCCGACGCTCGGCGATCTGTCGGTACCGCTGGTGCTGTTCGCCGGTACCCGGGTCTTCCAGTTGCTGTTCATCGCCTGGCTGGCACCCGCGGGCGGCCCGTCGGTCTGGTCGCGGCTACTGGCCTGGGACGGCGACTGGTTCGTGCGGGTCGCCACCCAGGGGTACCCGCACGGCTACAGCTACGACGCCGCCGACCGCATGGTCGGCAACGGGCTCGCGTTCTTCCCCGCGTACCCGCTGCTGATCCGGGGACTGTGGCGGCTCGGGATCCCCGCCGACACGGCTGCGCTGATCGTCTCGTGGGTCGCCGGCCTGCTCGCGGCGGCGCTGCTGTTTCTGCTCGGTACCGCCCTCGCCGACCGCCGGGTCGGGCTCGCCCTGGTCGTCCTGTTCGCGGCGCAGCCGATGTCGGTGGTGCTGTCCATGGCATACAGCGAGAGCCTGTTCAGCCTGCTCGTGATCGGCATGTTCTACGCGGCGTACCGGCGCGCGTTCCTCGTCGCCGGCCTGCTGGGGCTGGGTGCGGGGCTGACCCGCCCGACCGGCCTCGCCGCGGCCGCCGGTCTCGCGGTGGCCGCCGTACTCGCCATCCGCGCCCGTGCCGTCCCCCCGTGGCGGGCGGTCGCCGGTGCCCTGCTCGCGCTCGCCGGGGTACCCGCCTACCTGCTGTGGGTCGCCCATCGGGTGGGCGACCTCGACGCCTGGTTCACCATCCAGACCGCCGGCTGGGGTACCACCTTCGACTGGGGCCGCTCCACCTGGAACTTCCTCTACACCGCCTTCCACCAGGGCAACGGCTGGGTCCAGGTGAGCGTCGCGTACATCCTCGTGGCCGCGATCGTGGCGTCGGTACTGGCGGTGCGGCGCACCTGGCCGCCGATCGTGGTCTACGGCCTGCTCGCGCTGGTCCTCGTGGTCGGGCAGGCCGGGTACTACCACTCCAAGCCCCGCCTGCTGCTTCCGGTGCTGTTGACGATCATCCCGGCCGGGTACCTCGCCGCCCGCTCGCGCCCTCGCGCGGCGACCCTGGGGCTGATCGCGTACGCCGCCTTCGGCCTCTGGTACGGCGCCTACATGATCACGGTCTGGACGTACACCATCTGATGCCCGAGTTGCCTGAAGTGGAGACCGTCCGCGCCGGCCTGGCCCGCTGGGTGGCCGGACGGACGATCGCGACCGTCGAGGTGCGGCACCCCCGCGCGATCCGTCGCCACCTGCCCGGCTCGGCGCACTTCGCGGCGACGCTGACCGGCCGGAAGATCGTCGACGTGCGCCGCCGGGGCAAGTACCTGTGGCTGCCGTTGGACTCCGGCGACGCGATCATCGCCCATCTGGGCATGTCCGGGCAGCTCCTCTTCCAGCCGGCCGCCGCGCCGGACGAGCTGCACCTGCGGGTCCGGCTGCGGTTCACCGACGGCGACCCGGAGCTGCGCTTCGTCGACCAGCGCACGTTCGGCGGGCTCGCGGTCTCCGAGGCCGGTGCCGACCTGCCGGCGGAGATCGCGCACATCGCCCGCGACCCGATGGACCCCGACTTCTCCGACGCCGCGTTCGTCGCCGCCTTGCGCGCGCGGCATACCGAGGTCAAGCGGGCCCTACTGGATCAGACGCTGATCTCCGGCGTCGGCAACATCTACGCCGACGAGGCGCTGTGGCGGGCTCGGCTGCATGGGGCCCGGCCGACCGACCGGCTGACGAAGCCGGCCGCGCTGCGGCTCCTGGGGCATGTGCGGGAGGTGCTGGCCGAGGCGATCAACAACGGGGGTACCAGCTTCGACGCGCTCTACGTCAACGTCAACGGGGAGAGCGGGTACTTCGACCGGTCGCTCAACGTCTACGGGCGGGAAGGCGAACCGTGCCCCCGGTGCGGTGCCCCGATCCGCCGGGAGTCCTTCATGAACCGGTCCTCGTACTCCTGCCCCCACTGCCAGCCCCGCCCCCGCAGGCGCCGCCCTCAGGCGGCCGTTTCCACCGGCCGGAGCTCCTCGGGCTTGTAGGTCATCATGAACGGCTCACCGGCGTCTGGCATCACCTTGAACACGACCGTGACCCAGACCTGGCTCACTGCAGGTGGCGGGCGAAGCCCTGGAACTCCGAGGCCAGGCGCAGGATCAGCGCGTGGTTCAGCTCGTCGGTGATCCAGCGGCGCCCGGAGTTGGCCCCGCGCACCGTCCTGTGCGCGGCGAGCAGGCGGTCGACGCGGACCGTGCGGTCGGACTTTCAGTCGATCAGTGCGGCGGAGGGCACGGGTCAGCATTCTAAGTACCCCGACCCGGCGCCCGAAAGGCGCTGTGGATAACCATTGCGGCCGAGGCGGAAAGAACGGATTATTGCCCATCGACCGTGACTCGCCCAAAAAGTCGGGTCACCCGCCGAAATCGGCCGTCCAGTACAGCGTGCCGCCGCTGCCCGCTGCGACCCCGACGCCGACCGCCTTCAGATCGCAGTCCCCCAGCGGCCCCCGCTGCCCCGGGTCGGCCGACCAGGCGTCGAAGGCGGCCTGCGCGGTCGGGTACCCGGATCCGACGTCCTCGCCCTTCGGACGCTTGTACCCGGCCTTGCGCATCCGGTCGCCAGGGCTGCTGCCGTCGCTGCCGTCGTGCCCGACGAAGCCCCTCTTCGCCATGTCCTCGCTGTGCCCGCGCGCGGCGTTGTGCAGGTGCCCGTCGTTGTGCAGCTTGTCGCAGCCCGAGCCGCTGCGGGCGGCGTTGATGAGCTGGACGAGCTGGTCCTCCAGTACCGACGCCTTCACGCTGGCGGACGGCGCCGGCACGGCTGAGGACGGGTCCGCCGGCGCGGGCTGGCCGCTCGCCCGCGGGCCCGGGCTCGCCCGGGTCACCGGCAGGCTGTCGGTGCGCGTCGGCTCGGCGGCCAACGGGCCGACCACCAGGAACGAGATGCCCAGCGCGGCGAGGATGCCGGCGGCCAGCGCGGCCCAGCCCACCGGTCCGGCCGGTCGCCAGCGCAGCCGGTCCAGAAGATTGATCAGCACGGTCCTCCGTCGGTCGATCCGGCCGACCGTACGCGAGCCGGTACCATCCGGGCAACGCCGGCCGCGCAGCTTGTCGGAGCGGCCACCAGCAAGCGCTCGGCCGGCCGCGCAGCTTGTCGGAGCGGCCACCAGCAAGGGGTCGTCAGCCTTCCACCGGCTGGTCGTCGGACCCAACTTGAGTCGATGGGACTCAATGGGACGCTTGACGACGAGCGCCGGACGGCACACTATAGAGGGGTCGCCAATCGCGCCCGACCCTGTACCGCATCTGTATCGGACAGTGGCCTGCTAGGCTCGCGATGGCCGGCCGTTCCGGCGGCGCATATCAAGGAGAAGATATGGCGAAGGCCCTCTTCGGCCACGTAGGTAGCGCGCCCGATCGGCGTCTGCTTGACGAGGTCACCCAGTTGCGTGCCAAGGTGCGCTCCCTGGAGTTCGAGGTCACGCGGCTGCGTTCCGAAAACGATCGGTTGGCCGCCGTGACTCATGCCGAGGAACTGCTCCGGCTGCCTGAGCCGGTGCTGACCTGACCCGCCCCGGCACTGGTTCTCCGGTGCCGTTCATACCCTGACACGCTCCCTCAAACCGAAGCGCGCCGATACCCCTTTCCCGGGTTCGGCGCGCATCTCTTTGTCCCGGGGTACCCTGCCGATTGACGGACCCCCACGACACGCGGAGAAACGTGCACCTCAAGAGCCTGACGGTCAAGGGCTTCAAGTCCTTCGCCTCCGCCACGACGCTGAAGCTGGAGCCGGGGATCACCTGCGTGGTCGGCCCGAACGGCTCCGGCAAGTCCAACGTTGTCGACGCGATCGCCTGGGTGCTCGGCGAGCAGGGTGCCAAGGCGCTGCGGGGCGGCAAGATGGAGGACGTCATCTTCGCCGGTACCGCCGGGCGCCCCCCGCTCGGCCGGGCCGAGGTCACCCTCACGATCGACAACCACGACGGCGCGCTGCCCATCGAGTACACCGAGGTCTCGATCACCCGCCGGATGTACCGGTCGGGCGAGAGCGAGTACGAGATCAACGGCGACTCGTGCCGGCTGCTGGACATCCAGGAGCTGCTCTCCGACTCCGGCATCGGCCGGGAGATGCACGTGATCGTCGGGCAGGGCCAGCTCGACGCGATCCTGCACGCCAAGCCCGAGGACCGGCGGGCGTTCATCGAGGAGGCGGCCGGCGTCCTCAAGCACCGCAAGCGCAAGGAGAAGGCGCTGCGCAAGCTCGACGCGATGCAGGCCAACCTGAACCGGCTCACCGACCTCACCGCTGAGCTGCGCCGCCAGCTCAAGCCGCTGGGCCGGCAGGCCGAGGTGGCCCGGCGAGCCGCGGGGATCCAGGCCGACCTGCGCGACGCCCGGCTCCGGCTGCTCGCCGACGACCTCGGTACCCTCCGCGAGACGCTGGACAAGGAGATCGCCGACGAGTCCGCGCTGCGGACCCGCCGGGAGGAGGTCGAGCGGGAACTCGGCAGCGTCCAGGCCCGGCTCGCCCAGCTCGAGACCGCGCACGCGCTGGACGCGCCGATCCTCGCCAAGGCCCAGGAGACCTGGTACCAGCTCTCCGCGCTGCAGGAGCGGTTCCGCTCGACCGAGCAGCTCGCCAGCGAGCGTTTGCGCCACCTGTCCGCGGCCGCCGACGACGAGCGCACCGGCCGCGATCCGGACCAGCTCGCCGCCGAGGCGGAGAAGATCCGCGCGCAGGAGACCGAGCTGCGGGCGGCGTTGCAGGCCGACCAGGCGCACCTGGCCGAGGCGGTAGCGCGCCGGCAGCAGCTGGAGCGCCAGCTCGCCGAGGCGGAGAAGGCGCTCGTCGAGGCGGTCAAGTCGATCGCCGAGCGCCGCGAGGGCCTCGCCAAGTTGACCGGCCAGGTCGACGCCGCGCGCAGCCGGGCCGCCGCCGCCGACGAGGAGATCGAGCGGCACGAGACCGCGGCCACCGAGGCCCGCGAGCGTGCCGAGCTGGCCGAGTCGGCCTACGAGGAGGCCCGCGCCGAGTCCGACGGGCTCGACGAGGAGGACGCCGAGCTGGTCGAGCGGCATACCGCGACGCTGCGGGCGGCCGAGGTCGCCCAGGCGCGGGAGAAGGAGCTGGCCGACGCCGAGCGGCAGGCCGAGATGGCGGCGTCCGAGTGGGGCGCCCGGGAGGAGGCGCTCGCGCTCGGGCTGCGCCGCAAGGACGGTGCGGGCACGCTGCTGGCCGCCGGGGACCGGGTACCGGGGCTGTTGGGGAGCGTCGCGGCGCTGCTCGCGGTCGATCCCGGGCACGAGGCGGCGCTGGCCGCCGCGCTGGGCGCGCTGGCGGACGCGGTGGCGGTGTCCACCGTGGACGACGTGACGGCGGCGGTACGCCTGTTGAAGGCCCAGGACGCCGGCCGCGCCACGCTGTTCGTCGCCTCGCCCGGTGCGCCGGCGGTACGCCCGGAACTGCCCGACGGTGCCCGCTGGGCGCTCGACGTCGTGCGCTGCTCGGCCGGCCTGCGCCCGGCGCTGGAGCGCGCGCTCGGCGACGTGGTGCTGGTCAGCGATCTCGACCGGGCCCGGAACCTCGTCGCCGCCCACCCCGAGTTGCGCGCGGTCACGCCCGACGGCGACGTGGTCGGCACCTGGACGGCGGCCGGCGGCTCCACCAAGGCCCAGAGCTACATCGAGGTACAGGCCGCGGTCGACGAGGCCCGGCAGCGCCGCTCCGACGCGACCGCCCGGCTGGAGGAGCTGCGCGCCCGGCTCGACGGCGCGCGTGCCGAGCTG
>JBKPCQ010000017.1:0-17653 GCA_046727455.1 Actinomycetota bacterium
GTCCGAGCCCGCCGCCGACGCGGCCGAGCCCGCCGCCGACCAGTCCGAGCCGGCCGGCCAGGCCGGGCACGCCGCCGAGGGTGACCGGGACGTGCTGCTGCACGAGGCGCGCAAGGGGTACAAACGGGCCCGGTACGCTGCCGAGACGGTGCGGCCGCTTGCCGGCAAGCCGGCCCGGCGGCTGGTCAAGGCGCTCACCCGGCTACAGGACGTGCTCGGCGCGCACCAGGATGCCATCGTGGCCGGCGAGGTGCTGCGGGAGCTGGGCGAGCGGGCGGACGCGCAGGGCGAGAACGCCTTCACCTACGGCATGCTGCGGGAGCGGCAGCGGGAGGCCGCCCAGCGGAGCCTGTCCGGCCTGCCGAAGGTCCGGCGCCGGGCGGGCCGGCGCAAGGTCCGCCGGTGGTTGTCAGGTTGACGCGGCCCGGTGCCGGCATGCTGGCGCTCGCACCGCTCGCGCGGCACCGAGGCTCCCCAGGCGACGTCTTCCCTCGTCGCTGCGCTCCTCAGTCCAGACGCCGCCCGCCTCGGTGCCGGGCGAGTACGTCGTCGCCGAAGTCGCTGTGCGGCCTGCGGAGCACCGTGTGCGCGTGGTTGGCCCCGTTCTGCGTGTTGTCGTACTCGACCAGCAGGTCGGGTCCCTGGATCCGGTAGTAGTGCCCGGATCCGGGCCGCAGCCCGCCGGCCCAGGCGAAGTGCAGGTCGGCGGTGCGCAGCCGGGCGGCCTCGGCGGCGGCCAGCTCGGGGCGCAGCCGGTCGAGGTACACCGCGAGGAGCTGGTCGAGCAGCGCCCGCGCGGTGGCGCCGAGCGCGGTTGCCGGTACCCCCAGCGGTTCGATCCGGTCCGGCGCCTGCGGACCCGTGGCGCTGAGGATGTCGGCCGGCGCCGTGTCGGCGACGACGGCGAGGCCGCGCTCCCGCGGCCCCAGCGCGTCCAGCAGCGCCCGGGCCAGGTCCTCCTCGGGCGCGAGCGGCCGCAGCACCGGGCGGCCGGCGTAGCTGGTCGCCGCCGGGTTGGCGCCGAGGAACACCGGGCCGGCCGAGACCAGCTCGCCGTCGAGCGTGACGCTGACCGAGATGTGGTGCCCCTCGAAGCGCCAGCCCCACCGGCCGTCCGGCTCCGGGTCGCCGAACACGGTGACCCGGTAGTCGTCGCTGTGCCGGCCGCGCCGCCCGCCCTCGACCCGGTCGAGCACCTCCTCCAGCGCCATGACGGTGGCGGCCTGGGCGAACGCGTGCGTACTGAGCGCGCTGCCGAGCAGCCGGTGAGCCGCCTTGCGCCCGGCGCCGTCCAGGTCGGCGAGGCTGACCCCGGGGCGGGGCTCGGGACGGTACTCGATCCACCGGCGCGCGCCTTCGTCGGCGAACGGCCGGCTGGCCTCCGTCGACCGCTCGGCGTCGAGGCCGCGCAGCAGGGAGGCCGCGTGCTGCCGCATGTCCTGCGGGATGGATTCCCCCATGCCGTCAGTTCTACCGCAGGATGCCGGTGTGCCCGAGGGAGTACCGGCCCGGCTGGGGCCACACGCACAGCCCGTGCGGGTTGGCCGGTACCTTGATCTTGGTGATCAGGTGCCCGTCCACCGTGCTGATCACATAAACCTCGCCGTTGTACCGGCCGGACAGCCACAGTACCGTGCCGTCCGGGGACAGCCCGCCCATGTCCGGGCTGCCGCCACCGGGGATCTTCCACTTCACCGCGATCTTGCCGGTGCGGAACTCCAGCACCGAGACGGAGCCCTCGGCCCGGTTGGAGATGTAGAGGTACTTCGAGTCGCGGCTCACGTACAGTCCGTGCGCTCCCAGGCCGGTGGGCAGCAGGGTCGGCGTGGTGAACGCGTCGCCGTCGAGCACCCACACGCCGGCCGAGTCCATGTCCGCGACGTACCACGTCTTCCCGTCCGGGGAGATCTTCACGTCCTGCGGCATCGGGTGCCGGGCGGGCAGGTGCAGCGTCCCGATGATCTTCTGCTGCTCGGTGTCCACCTTGACCAGGTCGCCGGAGAACTCGCAGCTCGCGATGAAGTACCGCCCGTCCGGGGAGAAGTCGACATGGTTGATCCCGGAGCAGGTCACCGGCACGGTCTTGACCACCGCCAAGGTGTGCGGATCGCGGAAGACGATCTGCTTGTGCGCCTCGGCCATCACCATCGCGTACTTGCCGTCCGGGGTGAAGTACAGGTTGTACGGGTCGTCGACCGCGACGGGCTTACCGATCGTGCCGGTCAGCGGGTCGATCGGGGTCAGCGCGTTGCCCTGGTCGCTGTTGATCCACAGGGTGCGCAGGTCCCAGGACGGCACGACGTGCTCGGGGCTGTGCGGCACGTGCGTGGTGCTGAGCACCTGGTACGTGGTCGGATCGATGACCGTCACGCTGTCCGCGCCGTTGTTCGGCACGTAGACCCGGTACAGGTCGTGCCGGACGGCGTCGACCAGCATGTTCGGCCCGTCGGCGGCGTACAGGTCGTCGGGCTTCAGCGGCGGCGGCATGCCGGGCAGCAGGTTGCCCGGGACGGTCTGCGCGCTCGGTCCGGTGGACGCGCCGGAGCCGCCGGCCGGGGGGTTCGGCGGGCCGCCCGCCTTGGCGTGCTCGCCCGCCGAGCACGCGGCGAGCCCCACCAGCCCGCACATCGTCGCGGTGAGCACCGCGGCAACCAGCCGGAACCGGCGCGAGCCGCCAGCCATCAGCGCACCAGCTCCGTCACCGTGACCGGTTGCAGGCCGCGCTGCCGCAGCCGGTCGAGGACCACCGGGATGGCCGCGACCGTCGCGGCGTGACCGAAGTGCATGCTCACGATCGAACCGTTCTGGATCGGGCCGGCGACGGTGCCCACGATGGCCGCCGGTGCGGGGTCGGTGTAGTCGAGCGAGTCGAGATCATATGACAGGCAGGTCGGGTAGCCGGCGCGGGCCGCCTGTGCCCGGATCAGCCCGGTCGAGTACTGGGTCTGCGAGGGCCGGAACCACGCGCCGATCGAGCCGGTCAGCCGCTTGAGCACCTGCGCGCACCCGTCGATCTCGGCGAGCGCGCGCGCGGCATCCATGGTCGCGATCGGACCGTGGTTCTGGGTGTGGTTGCCCAGCTCGTGGCCGCCGTCGAGGATCCGCCTCGCCATCGCCGGCTGGGCCGCGAGCCAGCTCCCGACGGCCAGCACGGTCACCCGGGCGCCGCCCTTCTCCAGCTCGCCGAGCAGCGCCTTGACCTGCGCCGGGTCGCCCTGGCCGTGGAAGGTCAGCGCGACCTGCGGCCGGTCGCGCGGGCCGTGGGTCAGCTCCGGCGGCAGCGCCGGGCTCGCGCTCGCCGGCGCCGGGGCGGATGACGGTGCCGGGGACGGTGGCGGCGCCGGGGTGGGCGGCGGCTCCGCGGTGGTGTCACAAGCCGCCAGCGGTACCGCACCGAGCGCGACGGCGGCCTGCAGCACCCTCCGGCGTTCCACGCGGTGACCCTACCGTCCCGCCGACCGCCCGGCGCGGGTAGCCGCCAGCCCGGCACTACGGTGGGAGGGTGAGCGCACTCGACGTCGTCAAGGAGTGGCCGGTGGACACCGCGGCCGTCGCGGTGCTCGACCGTACCGGCGTGCTCGCGTCGGTCGGCCCCGCCGACCTGGAGCTGCCGTGGGCGTCGGTGACCAAGCCGCTGACCGCGCTCGCGGTGCTCATCGCGGTCGGCGAGGGCGCGGTCGACCTCGACGAGCCGGCCGGACCGCCCGGCTCCACCGTCCGGCACCTGCTCGCCCACGCCTCCGGCATCGCACCCGGCGACGACGCCGTGCTGAGCCTCCCGGGCCGGCGGCGGATCTACTCCAACCGCGGATTCGAGCTGCTCGCCGAACACGTCGCGGGGGGCACCGGCATCCCGTTCGCGCAGTACCTGCGGGCGTCGGTCCTCGACCCGCTGGGCATGGCCGGCACCCGGCTGGCCGGCACGCCGGCCGCCGGCGCCGAGGGACCGCTCGGCGACCTGGCCGCGCTCGGCCGGGAGCTGCTCGCCCCGACACTGGTCCCGGAGCTGGTCGCCGAGGCGACGAGGACGGCGTTCCCCGGGCTCGCCGGGGTACTGCCCGGTTTCGGCCGGCAGGATCCCAACGACTGGGGCCTCGGCTTCGAGATCCGCGACGCCAAGCGGCCGCACTGGACCGGTACCCGCAACTCCCCCGGTACGTTCGGCCACTTCGGCCAGTCCGGCTCGTTCCTGTGGGTCGACCCGGCGGCCGGCATCGCCTGCGCCTGCCTCACCGGCCGCCGGTTCGGCGACTGGGCCGCCCGGTGCTGGCCGGAGCTGTCCGACCGGGTCCTCGACCGGTACGCCTGACCGCGCGGCGGCCGGACCCGGCCTGGAAGACTGGACGCGTGGCGCCCGCGACCGGTACCGGCACCTCGACCTGGGCGCCGCTGCGCAACAGCGTCTTCCGGGTGCTGTGGCTCGCCGTCCTGGGCAGCCAGGTCGGCACCTGGATGCAGACCGTCGGGGCGCAGTGGCTGCTGGTCGGCGAGCCGAACGCGGCGACGCTGGTGTCGCTGGTACAGACGGCCGGCATGCTGCCGGTGCTGCTGCTCGCGCTGCCGGCCGGGGTACTGGCGGACACGCTCGACCGCCGCCGGCTGCTGATCTGGGTCCAGCTCTTCCAGGTGGCGGTCGGCACCGGGCTGACCGTGCTGACCCTCGCCGGCGAGATGACCCCCGCCCTGCTGCTGACCCTGACGTTCGCGCTCGGCTGCGGCATGGCCATGACCAACCCGACCTACCAGGCGATCGTCCCCGAGCTGGTACCCCGCCGGCAGATCCCGTCCGCCGCCGCGCTCGGCGCGATCAGCATGAACCTGGCCCGCGCGGTCGGGCCGGCGCTGGCCGGCGTCCTGGTGGCCCGGGTCGGGGTGGCCGCCGTGTTCGCGCTCAACGCGGCCACCTTCCTGGTCTTCGCGCTGGCCCTGCTGATGTGGCGGCGGCCGGCACCGGAGGACCCGCCGCTGCCCGAGCCGTTCGTCGCGGCGCTGCGGGCGGGTGGGCGGTACGTGCGCTACTCGCCGGTGATGCGCCGGTTCATGCTGCGGCTGTGCCTGTTCCTCGTCCCGGGCGTCGCGCTGTGGGCGCTGCTGCCGCTGCTGGCGAGCCAGCGGCTGGGGTTCGGCGCGGGCGGGTACGGGCTGCTGCTCGCCGCGCTGGGGGTGGGCGCGATCCTCGGCGCGGTCATCATGCCCCGGCTGCGCGCCGCGCTGTCCCAGAACCAGATGCTGGTAGCCGCGAGCCTGGTCTACGCGCTCGTGCTCGCCGTGGTGGCGGTGGTCCGGGTACCGGCCGTGGTGGCGCTCGCGCTCGTGCCCGCCGGTACCTGCTGGATGGCCGTGCTGTCCAACCTCGGCGCCGACGTGCAGCTCTTCCTGCCGGAGTGGGTACGCGCCCGGGGCCTGGGCAGCTACCAGACCGTGTTCTTCGGCGCACAGGCCCTCGGCGCGTTCGGCTGGGGGCTGGTCGCCGAGTACGCCGGCCTGGTCCCGGCGTTCCTGCTGGCCGCCACCGCCACCGCCGCCGGGGCGGCCACCGTAGGGGCCTGGCCGCTGATGGATGTCCGGCACCTCAACCGGCAGACTGCCGTGTACTGGCCGGAGCCCCGGCTCACCGTGGAGCCGGAGCTGACCGCCGGCCCGATCGTCGTCGAGGTCACCTATGTCGTGAAGCCGGACAACGAGGGCGCGTTCCTGGCGTTGATGGGAAAGCTGCGCCGGTCGCGGATGCGCACCGGGGCGGTGCAGTGGGGCATCTTCCGGGCCGGCGAGCTGCGCGACCAGCTCGTCGAGCTGTACGTCGTACCGACCTGGGACGAGCACCTGCGCCAGCACAGCGGGCGGCTGACCGGCTTCGAGGAAGAGCTGGAACGGCAGGTGCGCGCGCTGGCCGAGGGCGAGCCGCGGGTGGCGCACCTGCTCCCGGCCGGCGAGACCGGGTAGGGCCTGTGCCGTCCCTGCGTACCCTGCCCGCCGCGACCCGGCAGGTGATCGTGGTGCGCTCGGACGGGTACGCCGCGACGACCGCGGTGCTGGAGACGTTCGCGCGGGTCGACGGCCACTGGCAGCCGGCGCTCGGGCCGATGGGCTCGCGGATCGGCACCGGCGGCTTCACCGACCACAAGGTCGAGGGCGACCTCGCCACCCCGACCGGCGTGTACGGCATCGGCGCCACGATGTACGGCATCGCGCCCGACCCCGGCGTCCGGTACCGGTACCATCGCCTCGTCCCGGGCGACTACTGGAACGAGAACCCGCGCTCGCCCGGCTACAACGGCTTCGTCCACGGCGCCGATCCGGGCGGCGGCAGCGAGCCGCTGTGGATGGTGCGCCCGCAGTACACCTACCTCGCGGTGATCACGTACAACATCCCGGTGCGCCCCGCCGACCCGCCCCGCGGCAGCGCCATCTTCCTCCACGTCGTGCACCCCGGGCAGGCGACCGCCGGCTGCGTGTCCCTGCCCGAGGGGGATCTGGTCCGGGTGCTGCGCTGGCTGGACCCGGCCGCCGCGCCCCGGATCGTCCTGGCGCCCCGCCAGGTGATCGACCGCTATTGAGCCGGTGGACCGGCTGGGGCGTTATTGAGCCGGTCGGACCGGCTGGGTGAGGGTGACCGCGCTGCCGTGGGCGCCGGTGTCCACGGTGAGGCTCTCGCAGCTCTGCCGGGCCAGCCACAGCCCCCGGCCGCCGATCGTGTCGGGAGCCGGCCGGCGCTCCCCGTGCGATCCGGGCGGGATGCCCGGACCCTGGTCGACCACGCGGCAGTGCAGCCGGTGGCCGTCGCGCCACAGCGACAACCGGCCCTTCCCGCCGCCGTGCCGCACGGCGTTCGTGATCACCTCGTTGACGGCGACCACGAACAGGTACAGCTCGCGGTCGGTCAGGCCGGCGCGGACGCCGCACCGCTCCACCTCGTGCCGGACCTGGACCAGCGTGTGGAAGTCGAAGTCGCGGGTCAGCAGGTCGACCCGGGCGACC
Organism: Actinomycetota bacterium; assembly: GCA_046727455.1. Taxonomy (GTDB): domain Bacteria; phylum Actinomycetota; class Actinomycetes; order Mycobacteriales; family Micromonosporaceae; genus AC-43. Next base: position 6,979 of record JBKPCQ010000017.1, read on the forward strand.
CGGGCCGGGTCATCTGCGGGCATGCGGATCTCCGGGGACCGGCGGCCTCGTGGGCAGGGGGCGGGCCGCGACCACGCAGGTGTCGTCGTCCGGATTGGCCCGCCGCAGCCGGGTCAGCAGAGTGGCGAGCGGCTGGGTCGGCTCGGTGGCGGAGATCTCGTTCAGCGTCGCGATGACCGACGCCAGGCCCTCCTGCAGGCTGTGCTCGCGGTGCTCGACCAGCCCGTCGGTGTACAGCAGGATCAGGTCGCCCAGCTCCAGGTCGATGCTTGCCGTCCCGTACACCGCGTCGGCGCTCGCGCCGAGCAGCAGGCCCTTGGGCCGGGGCAGCTCGACGGTCCGGCCGGCCCGGGTGCGCAGGGGCGGCGGATGCCCGGCCTGGCACCAGGTCAGCGACCGGGTCGCCGGGTCGAAGCGGGCCACGATCGCGGTCGCGGTGCTCGCGGCGGACCGGCTCGCGCAGAGCAACCGGTTGAGGTGGGACATCAGGACCGCGGGATCGGCGGTGGTGACGGTCAGCGCGGCGAGGGCGTGCCGGACCTGCGCCATCGTCGTCGCCGCCTGCAGGCCGTGCCCGGCCACGTCGCCGACGGCGAGCAGGACCTGCCCGCCGGACATGGTCGCGGCGTGGTACCAGTCGCCGCCGACCCGGCTGGCCCGCTCGGCCGGCAGGTACCGCACCGCCACCCGCAGTCCCGGCAGGTCGATCGGCGCCTCCGGGATGGGCAGGATGATCTGCTGGAGCTGGGCGGCGAGCTGGTGCTCGGCGGCCAGGCTCTGCCGGTGCCGGCGCAGCTCCCGCTCCACCTCGGCCAGCCGCGCCCGGGTGGTCTCCCGGGCGGTGACGTCCTGCACGATGCCGTAGATCTTCAGGATCCGGCCGGCGGCGTCGCGGAGCGCCTCGGCCACGGTACGGAGGTGCTTGACCCGCCCGCCGACCCGGACCCGGAGGGTGACGTCGAGGGTTTCGTCGTGGGTGAACCGCTCGCCGGCCTCCACGCGCAGCGGCTCATCCTCGGCCAGGATCATCGCGTTGGTCTCGTCGGGCGGCAGCGGGCCGTCGGCGGGGTCCCGCTCGTAGATCCGGTAGAGCTGGTCCGACCAGGTGATCTGGCCGGTGACCAGGTCCCATTCCCCCCAGCCGAGGTTGCCCAGCCGCTCGGTCCGGGCGAGCCGGTCGCTCTGCCGGACCTCGTCGTCCTCCCGGCTCCAGCTCACCAGCAGCCCGGTGCCGACGCGGTGCACCCGGACGGTGTACGACGACTCGGCGGGCGCCCCGGCACGCGTCCGCCGCATGGTGAACGGCCGCAGCTCGCGCGGCGTGCCGTCGGTGAGGACCTGCCCGTAGACCTGCCACAGCGGCCCGCCGACGAGATCCGGGTACGCCTCCCGCAGCCGCATCCCGATGAGCCGCACGCCGGCCCGGCCGGCGGTGTCCACCCCGGCCGGGCTGGCCGCGGCGGTCAGGTAGTCCACCACCTCCCCGGTCGCGTCGCGTACCGGGACGACCCACGAGTGCCCGCTGGGCAGCGCGTCGAGCACCTCCTGGACGACGCCGGCGGGGATCGGGCCGTCGGACGGCTCGCCGGACACCTCCGGTTGGTGGCGGCCCAGCAGCGCCTCGTCGACGACCGACCGGACCCGCCCGCCGGCCCCGGCCGTCGTGCCGGTCTCCAGGACGGCCAGCACGTCCGCGGCCACCGAGCCCGGCTCGCGGTCCTGCTCCTCGGCGATGCGCAGCAGGTGCCCGTACGCCTCCCGGACCGGGCAGCCGACCCGCCCCGCCAGCAGGCCGGCGGCCCGGTCGACCAGGCTGCGCGGGTCCGCCTCGGCCTCGCCGGCCGTCCGGATCTCGTCGAGCAGGCTCAGGTACGCCCGCCGCGGCTCGGCCACCGGATCACCCGGCTGTCGCCGGCGGCCCGGGCAGGTCGACCGGGAACAGGTCGGCCAGTCCGGTGATCCGCAACTGGTCGAGCACCTTCGGGTTCGGGCCGGCCACGCGGAAGTCGGCCGGCACGTCCCGGGCGGCCTTCATGGCGGTGATGAGCACGCCGATGCCGGAGGAATCCAGGAAGGTCACCTCCCGCAGGTCCACCCGGACCTCCGCCGGGCGGACCCGGTCGACCGCGCGGGTGACGGTCTCGGTCACCGGCGCCGCGTTCGTGTAGTCGATCTCGCCGTGGAGAACCACGTCCAGGACGCCGTCCTCGCGCGAGTTGACCGAGACCGGGGTCATCGTCCCCCCTCCGCGCCCGCCCATCTGGTTTCGACCGTACCGGGTTTCGCCGTCCAGCGTGCGGAGGATTCGGGCCGCTCGTACGATATTGGCTGTCCGTTCGTGCCACAGCGGGGCGGGGAGTCGGAGGCAGTGGGCACAACGTTGATCAACGCTATGCGCCGCCCCGGCGGTGATGTCGTGGTGGAGGTCCGGGGTGAGCTGGACATCGCCTCGGCCGACCGGCTGAGCCAGATCCTCCAGGACATCGCCGGCCGCCTGCGGCCCACCGCCATCACCGTCGACCTGCTGCACGTGACGTTCATCGACTCGACCGGCATCGGCGCGCTCACCAGCGGCTCGAACGCCGCGCACGTCCACGGCATCCCGTTCACCACCCGCCATCCCAGCCCGTTCGTCGCCACCCAGCTCCGCACCACCGGCCTTTACGAGACACTGACCGGCGAGCGCTGATATGGCGGCGCTCGCGCGCCCGCGAACTCGTGCGACGCTGAAGGGCATGAGCAAGCGACGCCTTTCCGGGGTGGACCTGTCCGCGACGCTGCCGCCGAAGAAGGCGGCCAAGCGCCTGGACGCCGCCACCCTGCGCCTGCTGCACCTGCGCCTCGTCCTGGGCGGCCAGCTCGGCGACCACCGTATCGGGCCGCCGCTGTGCGTGGTGTTCGAGGGCTGGGACGCCTCCGGCAAGGGCGGCGCGATCAAGCGGCTGGTCAGCCCGCTGGACCCGCGGCACGTGCGGGTCGCCCAGTTCGCCGCGCCCACCTACGACGAGAAACGGCACCATTTCCTGTGGCGGTTCTGGCCGGTACTGCCCGGCTGGGGCGGGATGGCGGTCCTCGACCGGTCCTGGTACGGGCGGGTCCTGGTCGAGCGGGTCGAGGGGTTCGCCACGAAGGAGCAGTGGTCGCGGGCGTACGACGAGATCGTGGAGTTCGAGCGGACCCTGGTCGCCGAGGGCATGATCCTGGTGAAGTTCTGGCTGCACGTCTCGCCGGACGAGCAGCTGCGCCGGTTCGAGAGCCGGGCGGCCGACCCGCTGCGGTCCTGGAAGCTGACCGACGAGGACTGGCGCAACCGGGACAAGCGGGTCGAGTACGAGGCCGCGGTCGAGGAGATGCTCAAGCGCACCGACCACCCGAAGGCGCCCTGGCACGTTGTACCGGCTGACGACAAGCGGTACGCCCGGGTGGCCGTGGTGGAGACCGTGAGCGCCGCGGTGGAGGCGGAACTGGTGGCCCGGGGGTACGACCTGAGCGGCCCGGACCCGCTGCCGGCCGACGCGGACTGACCCCTCACCGGGTGCTCTCCCGCCGACGGGCGCGCCGCCGGCGCCGGCCGACGTGCACGACGACGTACCCGCCCAGGAGCGCGACCACGGCCGCGAGCGCGATCCACTGGTACCGCAGCGCCACCGCCAGGATCTCGTCCAGCCGGTCGCCGGCCAGGTACCCCACGGTGGTCCACACCCCCACCCAGGCCGCCGCCCCCAGCGCGTTGAACAGCAGGAACGTGCGCCACGGCAGCTCCGTGGTACCGGCGACCACCCCGTTGAGCTGGCGCAGCCCGTCGATGAACCGGGCGACCAGGACGAGCTTCGCCCCGTGGTGGGCCATGAACCCCTCGACGCGCTTGAACCGCTCGTGGGTCAGCCCCACGTACCGCCCGAAGCGCAGCACCAGCAGGTGCCCGCCGGACCGGCCGATCAGGTACCCGATCATGTCCCCGACCACGGCCGCCACGAAGGCGCAGGCCGCGACGGCGACCACGTTGAGGTGCCCCCGGCCGGCGTACGCGGCGCCCACGATCATGATCGTCTGGCCCGGCGCCGGAACCCCGAAGCTCTCCACGAACACCAGTGCGAAGATGGCCAGGTAGCCGTATTGCTCCAGCAGCCCGGTCACGGTCCATTCCTACCCGAGCCCGCCGCGGGCGAACCGACCGGGTCGCTCCACGCGTGCCGCCCGCCCTCGTGCAGGCCGGCGTAGATCCGGTCGCGCACCGCGTTGGCCTCGGCGGCGGTCAGCGTGCCGGCCCCAGCCCGGCGAGCGTCGCGGGCAAGCCGGCGCGAACCGCGCAACCCCTCCGCTTAGGATGGTGATCTGTCGAGGAGAGAAGGCCGATCCGTGTCGCACATCGATGCCCGCCCGCTGCTCTTCGTCATCTCCGGGCCCAGCGGATCCGGAAAGGGCACCGCCATGCGGTGGCTGACCGGCGGCGGCGGCCTGCACCGCGTCACCACCTACACGACACGACGGCCGCGCGACACCGAGGTCGCCGGCCTGGACTACCACTTCGTGACCGACGAGGAGTTCCACCACCTGCACGAGCAGGGCACCATCTTCGAGTACACCCGAACGTACTCGGCCAGCCTCTACGGATCGCCGGCGCTGCTGCTGGACTCGACCGACCTCCGCCCGCTCGTCGTCGAGCTGGATCCGGCCGGGTTCGTGCGGACCCGGGCCGCGTCCAGCCGGCGGGTCGTCGGCATCTTCATCACCACCATCTCCGAGCACGAGCTGCGCAAGCGGATCCGGGAGCGGGGCCAGGGCCAGGAGGTGGGCCGGCGGCTGCGCATCCGGGTCGACCAGCTCACCTGGGCGTGGAGCTACGACTACGTCCTGCTCAACGACGACCTCGACAGTTTCTACGCCGACCTGGACACCGTGGTGCGCGGCGAACTGCTGCGGACCTCGGGTGCGCGCCGGCTGCTCGAGCTGCGCAAGGAGATCGACCCGACCCTCCAGCCGGCCGGCCGGTGACGCCCGCGGCGCGTAGGTTTGGGGTATGAGGGCTCTGGTCAAGGCGCACCCCGGGCCGGGTCTCCGGATGCGTGCGGAACCCGAGCCGGAACCCGGCGACGGCGAGGTGCTCATCCGCGTGCTCCGCACCGGCATCTGCGGCACCGACCTGCACATCGAGGCCTGGGACGGCTGGGCGGAGAAGCACGTGCCGGTACCGCTGATCGTCGGCCACGAGTTCGTCGGCGAGGTGGTCCGGGTCGGTGCCGGCGTGACCGACGTGGCGCCGGGTGACCTGGTCAGCGGCGAGGGCCACGTGGTCTGCGGTACCTGCCGCAACTGCCGGGCCGGGCGCCGCCACATGTGCGCCCACACGGACAGCGTCGGGATCACCCGGCCGGGCGCGTTCGCCGAGTACCTGGCGCTGCCGGTGGGCAACGTCTGGAAGCACCGGCCGGGCATCGACCTCGACGTCGCCGCGGTGTTCGACCCGCTCGGCAACGCGGTGCACACGGCGGTCGCGTTCCCGGTGCTCGGCGAGGACGTGCTGATCACCGGCGCCGGCCCGATCGGGCTGATGGCCGCGGCGGTGGTGCGGCACGCCGGCGCCCGGTACGTGGTGGTGACCGACGTCAACGAGTACCGGCTGGACCTGGCCCGGAAGATGGGCGTGACGCTGGCCGTCGACGTGTCGACCGGTACCGTCGCCGAGGCCCAGCGGCAGCTCGGCATGCAGGAGGGCTTCGACGTGGGGCTGGAGACGTCCGGCAAGGGGCCGGCGCTCCAGGCGATGATCGAGAACATGACGCACGGCGGCGGGATCGCCCTGCTCGGCCTACCGGCGGAGCCGTTCCCGGTCGACCTGAGCACGGTGGTGCTGAACTCGCTCACCCTGCGGGGCATCTACGGCCGGGAGATGTTCGAGACCTGGTACGCGATGTCCGTGTTCATCTCCCAGGGCCTGGACATCGCGCCGGTGATCACCCACCGGTTCCCGGCCGCCGACTTCGCGGAGGCGTTCGCCACCGCCCGGGGCGGCCGGTGCGGCAAGGTGGTTCTCGACTGGACGGCATGAGGAGGGTCGATGTACGACCGCGTCCGCGCAGACCTGCGCGTCACCCTCGACGAGATCCGGACGGCCGGGCTGTACAAGCCCGAACGGGTGCTCGCCGGCCCGCAGGGCGCCCGGGTGACGGTGGCCGGCGGCCAGCCGGTGCTGAACCTGTGCGCCAACAACTACCTCGGGCTCGCCGACGACCCCCGGGTGGTCGCGGCGGCGAAGGCCGCGCTCGACGAGTGGGGGTACGGTCTCGCGTCGGTCCGGTTCATCTGCGGTACCCAGGCGATCCACAAGCGGCTGGAGGAGGCGCTGTCGGAGTTCCTCGGCACCGACGACACGATCCTCTACAGCTCCTGCTTCGACGCCAACACGGGGCTGTTCGAGACGCTGCTCGACGAGCGGGACGCGGTGATCTCCGACGCGCTCAACCACGCGAGCATCATCGACGGCATCCGGCTGTGCAAGGCGCGCCGGCTGCGGTACCGCAACCGGGACATGGCCGACCTCGAAGCGCAACTGACTGACGCCGCCGACGCCCGGTACCGGCTCGTGGCGACCGACGGGGTCTTCTCGATGGACGGCTCCTTCGCCCCGCTACCGGAGATCTGCGCGCTGGCCGGGCGGTACGACGCCATGGTCATGGTCGACGACTCGCACGCGGTCGGTTTCGTCGGAGCGGAGGGCCGGGGCACTCCCGAGCTGTTCGGCGTGACCGACCGGGTGGACCTCGTCACCGGCACGCTGGGCAAGGCGCTGGGCGGGGCCAGCGGCGGGTACACCAGCGGGCGGGCCGAGATCGTCGAGCTGCTGCGCCAGCGCTCCCGCCCGTACCTGTTCTCCAACTCGGTGGCCCCGGCCGTGGTGTCCGCCTCGCTCGCCGTCCTCGACCTGCTGAAGGGCTCGGGCGAGCTGCGCGAGCGGCTGCGTGAGAACACCGCGTACTTCCGGAGCCGGATGACCGGCCTGGGCTTCGACGTGCTGCCCGGGGAGCACCCGATCATCCCGGTCATGATCGGCGACGCGGTGGCGGCCGGGCGGCTCGCCGAGGCACTGCTCGGCAAGGGCGTCTACGTCACCGCCTTCTCGTACCCGGTCGTGCCCATGGGTACCGCCCGGATCCGCACCCAGATGAGCGCCGCCCACCGCCGGGAGGACCTGGACCGGGCGGCGGAGGCGTTCGCCGAGGCGCGGGCGGAGACCGCGACCTAGGCGAGCGCCAGGACCGAATCCGCGGCGGCGGCGAGGACCGGGTCGTGGGTGGCCGCGACCACGGCGGTACCCCGCCGGGCGGCCGCCGCGAGCACCGCCACCACGCGGTGCACGTTCGCCTCGTCCTGCTGGGAGGTCGGCTCGTCGAGCACCGCGAAGTCGGGCTCCACGGCGAGCGCTCGGGCCACCGCGACCCGCTGCCGCTCCCCGCCGGAGAGCACCCGTACCGGGCGGTGCCGCAGTGCCGCGAGACCCAGCGCGTCCAGCCACTCCTCGACCAGACCGGCGGTCACCGGAAGGCCGCGCGCCTGCCGGACCAGCTCCACGTTGCCCACCACGTCAAGGGTCTCGACGAGCACCGCGCGCTGCCCGCACACCGCCACGTGCCGGCGGCGCAGCCGGGCGAGGCCACCCCGGTCCAGGCCGGCCAGGTCCGCGCCGAGCACCTGGACGGTACCGGCGTCCGGGCGCTCCAGCCCGGCCAGCATCCGCAGCAGCGTGGTCTTCCCGGAGCCGGACCGGCCCCACACCACGCCGAGCGCACCGCGTCGCGCTTCCAGGCGCACCCCGTCGAGCACCCGGCGGCCACCCCGGTCGGCGCTCACCTCCGCCCACGCGACGACCTCGCCGGGGGCCCGCGCCGCCTCCGTGAGGGCGGCGGGTCCCGGGTCCGGCGCCGGGCCGGTAGGGGTCAGCACGATCGATCCGGTACCGGCGGCAGCCCGCACCCGAGTCCCGACGCCGGTACCGATGCGCAACGGCTCGGGCAGCCGCAGCCAGCCCCGGTCGTCGACGACCAGCGTCTCGTCCCCGGCGTCGTCCGGCGTCCACTCCTCGCTGAGCCGCCCGTCCCGGATCCGCACGATCCGATCGGCGATCCGGGTGGCCTGGGCGTCGTGGGTGACCAGGACGAGCGCGGCGGACGCGTCGGCCGCGGCGACGACCAGCAGGTCGTAGACCTGGTCGGCGGTGTCCCGGTCGAGTTGCCCGGTCGGCTCGTCGGCGAGCAGGAGTACCGGACCGTGCGCCACCGCCGCGCACACCGCGACCTGCTGCGCCTCGCCGCCGGACAGCGCGGCGGGGCGGCGCCCGGCCAGGTGGCCCAGCCCGAGCCGGTCGAGCAGCTCCGCCGCCCGGACCCGGGCCGGTACCGGCCGCACGCCGGCCAGCCGGAGCTGCAACGCAACGTTGTCCACTGTGGACAGTTCCGGGCGCAGCGTACGGCCGTGGTGCTGGTCGACCAGGCCGAGCCGGCGGGAGCGCAGCGCCCGGCGGTCCCGCTCGCCCGCGCCGGCCAGGTCGACGCCGCAGACCCGGACGGTACCGGCGCTCGGCTCGCACTCCCCGGCCAGGACCCGCATCAGCGTGGTCTTCCCCGAGCCGTTCGGCCCGTGGATCACCACCCGCTCCCCCGGTGCCACGTCCAGGGTCAGGCCGCGCAGCGCGGCCACGTGCCCGTGCCCGTGCGGGTACAGCAGGAACAGGTCCCGGGCGACGACGGTCATGCGCCGCCCCCCGCAGCCGGCCGGGAGCGAAGGAGCGCAGCGACTGAGTCGGACGGTCGGCTGCGGGGGGGCCGACGAGGCGCATGACCCGCGCGAGCGCAGCGAGCGGCAGCTAGCCCGGTCACGAGCCGACCTCCTCGGGCGTGTGGGGCATCCGCTCGCGGAGCGCGGTGCCCGCGACCCCGGCCGCCACGCCGAGCCCGGCGGCCACCCCGAGCGCGAGGACGGCCGCGATCCAGCCCGGCCCGACCGCGAGGCGTAGCGGCGGAACCGGGACGGTACCGACCCCCGTCACTTGGACCACCGCGGCGGTGACCCGGGACAGCCCGAGCCCGACGAGCAGTCCGGCCGGCACCGCCCCGGCCACCACGCCCGCGGCGCGGGCGAACAGGGAGACGCGCAGGGTACCCGGTCCGACCCCGTCGCTCTCCCACGCGTACAGCTCGGCGGACTCGTCGCGCCGCTCCGCCACCACGAGCAGCACGACGGCGAGCATCGCCACGAGTACCGCCACCAGCGCGCTCACGGTCAGCAGGCTGGCCGCGCCCCGGGCCACCGGGTCGCCGCTGAGCTGGCCCTGTCGGACCGCGCGCAGGTCGACGGAGAGCCGGTCGAAGGGCGCGGCGGACAGCGCGCGGGCGAGCTGCCCGGTGCTGCCGTCCGGTGCCCACAGCCACAGCTCGGACACCGAGCCGCTACCGGGCTCGATGGCGTCCAGCGCGCCGGCCAGCGCGCGGACGTCGGCGACCAGGAACCGGGCGCCCGCCGTGGGGAAGCGCGGCACCACCCGGACCACCCGCGCGGTGACCGTCCGGTCCCCGCCCACGACGAGCTGGAGCAGCCCGCCGGCCGCCGTCGCGGCGGTCGCCGGGTCGGCGAGGACGGGGATCGGCGCCTGGTCGGTTCCGGGGCGGACCACCACCCGCGCGCCGGTGAACTGGAACGCGATGTCCAGGCGCCGGGCGTCGGCGCTGACCTGGGCGCCGGTCGAGCCCCAGCCGGTCCAGCTCGCGTCGGCCGAGGCACCGTCGGTCGGGGAGTCGTCGGCGAAGCGCGGCAGGCCGAGCGCGACGCGGCCGGTCAGGACCGCCACGTAGGTGCCGCCCTCGCCGATGTGGTGCTGGTGGCGGGTGGCGTAGTCGAACGGCTCGGCGAGCGCGAGCGCGATCAGCCGGGTCGGCGCGGGCAGGTCCGGCGGCAGGGCGGCGACCAGCTTGCCCGCCTGTGCGCGCAGGTCGAGACCGACGTCGCGGCCGTCGCCGGTGCGCAGCCAGGCGGTCACCTGGGCGGCGTCCACGTCGCCGGTGGCGTCGAACGAGATCGTCCGGGCGCCGGTCGGGACGGCCAGCCCGGCCGGTGGGCCGTCCGGGCCGGCGATGCGCCGGGCGGCGTCTCCGGCATCGGCCGAGCCGGTGTCGGCGTCCCACGACCGCATCCGGCGGAGCGCGCCCGGGTCGACCCCGACCAGCTCGGCCGGGAGCGACTCGGCGGCCGACACGCGTATCCCGGCGGAGGCGCGCACTACCGGATGCATCGTCACGCCCGGGGCGGTACCGGCGAACGCCGCCGCGCCGGCCACGTCGAGCGGCCGGTCGGCGGTGGTACCGATGCCGATCCGCGCGTCCAGCGGTACCGCGAACGCGGCCTGGTCGACGGCGCCCTGGCGCAGCGTCGCCCGGTACGCCCCGGCGAACACCACCACGGCGACCGCGGCGGCGAGGAACGCCACGGTCGCCACCGGCCGCAGCGGTCGGCGCAGTGCGGCGAGCAGGCCCAGCCGGGTGCCGAGCCACCGGGTCGGCAGTAGCCGCGCCACCGGGGTGAGCAGCGGCGGCCAGACCCGGCCGGCGGCCAGCCCGCCGCAGACGACGCCGATGACCGGGAGGGCCAGCAACACCGGGTCGGCCTCCCCCGCGCCGACCGACCC
>JBKPCQ010000018.1:0-3929 GCA_046727455.1 Actinomycetota bacterium
GCCTTCGCGGGCCTGCCTTCCGCGGGCCTGCCTTCCGCGGGTGCGGTGGGTGCCGGCGCGGGTGCGGCGGGTGCGGCGGCGGCCTTCGCGGGCGGGGTGGCGGTCGGCGGCGATACGGTGTCGAGGGCCGGCTTGTAGTCGGCGAAGAAGTCGTGCCAGGCGGCGTCCACGCTGGTCGGGTCGGCCAGGTAGCGCTGGTACATGTCTTCGACGATCCACTCGTTCGGACCGAAGTCCGCGAGCGGGTTGTCCTGCGAGGTCTGCTGGGTCGACACGTCCGCTCTCGTCTCCACGTGTGGCTCACCTGGGGCCAACCCAGGCTACGCGCTCAAGCATCTGTCAAGTCCACCGGCTGCGTCCGGTGTCACGTCTCACAGAATATGCGTCCCCGGGCACGGGAAACGGGCGCCGGCCGGATCACGATCCGGCCGGCGCCCGAGGACGCTCAGTGCTGCCCCGTCCGCTCGCTCCGTGGCGCTGTCCGCGCCGCCTTCCCGCGTCGGGGCGCTCCTCAGTCCAGACGACGCCGCGCCGCTCCCGCTCGCTCCCTCAGTTGCCTAACTGATGTCGCGGCGGCGCATGATGAGCGTGCCGATGACCCCGGTCAGGAGGGCGTACCCGATCAGTACGGCGCCGCCTACCCATTGCGGCGGCGCATGCGGGAACGCCTGACCTGGGGTGATCATGACGCCGGACGCGATGGCCGGCGCGATCACCTGCGCGGTCTCCAGCCAGTCGCGGTGGATCAGGTTCTGCAGAAGGTGGAGGATGATCGCGACCGCGGCCGTGCCCAGCAGGTAGAGCGCCATGCCGGTCACGACCGAGCCGATCTGGCTGCGGATCAGCGTGCCCAGGCCCATGCCGAAGATCGCCCAGATCGCGAAGGCGAGCAGGTTCAGCAGGACCGACTCGACGACCTTCCACTGCGTGAGGCTGACCGAGACGTGCTGGCTGTTCAGGTAGATGGGCGTGGCGATGACGTTCAGGACGGTGGACACCAGCCAGAAGACCCCGGCGAACAGGACCGCCGCGACCGCCTTGCCCAGGATGACCGTGGTCCGGTGCGGGCTGGTCATGAACGTGGTGGTCGCGGTCTGGTGGAAGAACTCGTTGGTGACCACGAGAATCCCCATGATCATTGTGAGCATGAGGCCGAAGAACTGGCCCGAGGTGAGCATGTCCGCGGCGATCTTGGCGAGCCCGGCCGGGGTGTGCGCCGCGGCGATCTGCGCCTGCTCGTCCGGGCTGACCCGGGCGCCGTCCGGCGGGTACAGCTCGAAGTGGTGGCCGAACGCGTTGGCGGTGAACGCCAGGGCGGTGAACGCGACGATGCCGAGGGTCAGCAGCCACCAGGTGTTGGTGGTACGGATCTTGGCGATCTCCGCCCGGATCAGCCGGAAGGGGTTCGGCCCGGTGTGCGTCGCCGTCGTGAGCGCCGGGCTCTCCAGGAGCGTCATCGGATCGCCGCCTTTCCCTTGGTCAGCTCCAGGAAGACCTCTTCCAGGTCGGGCCGCTCGGTCACCAGCTCGTGCAACTCGACCCCGGCCCGCAGGGCGGCGGCACCCACCGCGGGCGCGTCGACCCCGGTGATGGACAGGGCGCCGTCGCCGTTCGGGGTGACCACGGCCTCGTCCCGGAGCGCCTTGGTCAGCTCCTCGGCCTGCGGCGTCCGTACCCGGACCCGGCCGGCGTGTGCCATCGAGTCGACGACCTCGGTGACGGTACCCTGACGGACCAGCCGGCCGGCCGCGATGATCACGATGTCGTCGGCGAGCAGCTCCATCTCGGACAGCAGGTGGCTGGAGACGAGGATGGTGCGCCCGTCGCCCGCCAGCGTCTTGAGCAGCCCCCGCATCCAGCGGATGCCCTCGGGGTCCAGGCCGTTGGCCGGCTCGTCGAGGATCAGCACGTGCGGGTCGCCGAGCAGTGCGGCGGCGATGCCCAGCCGCTGGCGCATGCCGAGGGAGTACCCCTTGAACTTGCGCTTCGCGGCCGGCGTGAGCCCGACGATCTCCAGTACCTCGTCGGCCCGCGCCAGCGGGATGCCCGCCGCCATGCAGATGATGCGGAGATGGTTGCGCCCGGTACGCCCCTTGTGCGCGCTGCTCGCCTCCAGCACCGCGCCCACGTGCCGGATCGGGTTGCGGATCTCGGCGTAACGCCGGCCGCCGATCGTGGCGGTACCGGCGGTCGGGCGGACGAGGTTCAGGATCATGCGCAGGGTCGTGGTCTTGCCGGCACCGTTGGGCCCGAGGAAGCCGGTGACCCGGCCGGGCTCGACGGTTAACGACAACTGGTCCACCGCTCTGACCTTCTTGTAATGTTTGGTCAGTCCGGAGACGACGATTTGTCCGTCGGACATAAAGCTCCTCCTGTTTTGTCGCCGCTCAGCATGCCAGATCGGCGCCACCGGCAACCGCCCTTCCGCTTTAGGGTGCCGCAGGGAACCTGAGAAAACGGTGGCAGGGAGTCCGGCGGACGACAGTCACGCCGGGCGTGGCGGCGTCGCCCGACGTCGCGACCCGGCCAGCCGTCTACTGTGGACGGTCTGCTCGGCGGATCACATGCTTGAGGCCGGACCAGGTGCCGTCGACCGCGCACACCTTCACGTCCACCCGGCCGTGCGCGAGCGCGTGGTCGCGCACGACGTTTTCGTCAAGGTCGGTGGGTACCCCCGAGGCCCGCTTGGGCCAGGCGATCCACAGCGCGCCGGCCGGCGTGGTGAGCGGGTGCAGCTTCGCCCAGCGGCGGCGCAGCCGGTCCCGGTCGGTACAGAAGCACAGGATCACGTCGTACGGCCCGGTGCCGGCCCGGCTGGACAGCCGTACCCCCGGCGGCAGCCCGTCCAGCGTGAAGCTCTCCGGCGCGCCGTCGAGCAGGACGCTGCTCTCCGGGGCGATGCCGAGCTTGCGGGCGAGCGGGGTACCCGAGTATCCGGCCATTCACCTATATTCCATGCCCCCCACCGGTCGGCGTCACGGAGTGGGCAGGTACCCGCCCTACACAGGAGATATGACGCTGCTAGCGGTCCATCGACCGGATACCGGCACTGCGCGGTACACCCTGCGGATCGCCACCGACGGCGCGGAGGTCGCCGCCGCCCAGCGCCTGCGCCACCGGGTGTTCGCGGAGGAACTCGGTGCCGCGCTGCACACACCGGTACCAGGGCGCGACGTCGACGAGTTCGACGCCTGGTGCGACCACCTCATCGTGGTCGAGGAGGCGACCGGGGACGTGGTCGGCACGTACCGGATGCTGCCGCCCGGACGCGCGCCGAAGCGTTACTCCGCCGGGGAGTTCGACCTCTCCGCGCTCGCCGTACTCGACGGCGACATCGTCGAAACGGGACGGTCCTGTGTGGACAGTGCGCACCGGGACGGCGCCGTCATCAACCTGATGTGGGCCGGGATCGCGCGGTACCTGCACCTGACCGGGCACCGGTGGCTCGCCGGGTGCGCCTCGGTGGGGCTGGCGGACGGGGGTACCACCGCGTCGGGTGTGTGGGATCTGGCCGTGCGCAAGCACCTGTCCCCGTCCGGGTACCGGGTCCTACCGCACCGGCCGTGGGTACCGGTCGAGCGGCCGGCCGGGCGGGTCGCGGTACCTCCGTTGCTGCGCGGGTACCTACGGGTGGGGTCGTGGATCTGCGGCGCGCCGGCCTACGACGCGGACTTCGACTGCGCGGACTTCTTCGTGCTCCTCGGCCTGGACCGGGTCGATCCCCGGTACCTGCGTCACTTCCTCGGGGGGCCACCGTGATGTGGCTGCCGCAGTCGTCGTGCGGCCCGCACTGCATGCGTGGCGAGGAGGTGCGCGTCGCCGGGCCGGTGCGGCGGGCCGTGCGGGTCGCCGGCCTGGCCGGCATCGCGGTGCTGGCGGTGCCGATCCCGCTGCTGCCCCGGGCGTGGCGCGAGCCAGCGGTGCGCGGC
>JBKPCQ010000019.1:0-6570 GCA_046727455.1 Actinomycetota bacterium
TACGGGGCGCTGGACACCGCCGTCAGCGTCGAGGGCGCGACGAAGGCCGGCATCGGCTGGTACATCGTCCGGCCGAGCGCGCACCGCGACTCGGTCGACGCGCACCTGGTACGGCAGGGCCAGCTCGCCCTCGCCGGCAACAACCTCATCTACCCGGCCATCGGCGTCAACGCCCAGGGCAAGGGCGTCATGGCCTTCACGCTCGTCGGTGCCGGGTACTACCCGTCGTCGGCGTTCGCCGCCTTCGACGGGCGTACCGGCGCGGGAGACATCTTCGTCGCCGCCTTCGGAGCCGGTCCGCAGGACGGGTTCTCCGGGTACAAGGCGTTCGGCAACCCGCCCCGGCCGCGCTGGGGTGACTACGGCGCCACCGCGGTCGACGGCGCCAACATCTGGATCGCCAGCGAGTACATCGGCCAGACCTGCACGCTGGCCCAGTACGAGGCCGCTCCGTTCGGCTCCTGCGGCGGCACCCGTACCGCGCTCGCCAACTGGGGCACCCGGATCAGCCTGATCAAACCGTAAGGTGCGTCCGGCCGGGGCCGTCCACCGCAAGGTGGGCGGCCCCCGCTGGCACTCCGCGGAGCCCGCGGCGGTGGAAAGCGCTTCCCGCGTGGCGGGTTGGGGCTTGCCTCACCGCCCTTCGTCGCTTAGCGTAACCACCTACGATCTTCTATACGTCAAGCTCGCCGCAGCCGTCCCCTGCGCCCGGGGTGAAGGAGGCTGAATTGGCGAAGCGGAAGCTGGGCGTGCTCGCCGCCGCTCTCGCGCTCCTGTGCGGCCTGATCGTCGTCGCGCAGAGCGCGCAGGCCGAGGTCGAGTCGGGCGGCTGGATCCCGGTGTCGCCCTCGTTCGAGCTCCAGCGGGTCGGCTGCGGCCGGATCACCGACCTCACCTTCCAGCTCACCTGCGCGAACCACCGCGGGCAGCAGCGGGCCGAGCGCCGTTACGCGACGTACACGAGCGGGAGCCATCAGTTCGAGGGCTTCTTCCGGATCACCAGCATGGGCGGGCGCCGGATCAGCCTGAAGCAGACGTTCAAGGCGAGCGGGCCGTTCTTCCTGCTCGGCGTGGACAGCGGCGGCCGGCTGTACGCGGTCGGCGGGCAGACCATCGCCACCGGCGCGCTGCCCGGTGTCACCGTCCGGGTCAACACCGTCCACGTGGTCGGCAGCCAGCTACGCGTCTACATCAACGGCTCGCTGCGGTACACCCGGTCGAGTCCGCGTGGCAGCTTCTACGACAAGGTCGGCGCCTACCGGACCGCGAGCGGCAACGGGCCGATCACGGTGGTGTGGAGCGGGATCCAGTTCTGGCAGAAGCGGTAGTTCAGGCGTTGTCGTGCGGGTGGTCGTGCGGCGCCTGGGGGGCGCCGAGCCGGTGCTCGTGGTGGGGCAGTGTGACACGGTACATGCAGGTGTCACAGTTCATCCGGATGTCGCCGGCCAGCGCCTCCCGGTACCGCTCGACCACCAGGTCGGCCAGCTCGTCGCAGTCGCCGAGCACGCCCGCCACGGCGACCTCGACGCCGTCGAAACGTCGCGCCTGCGTGGCGACCCGCCGGGGTAGCACCCCGGTGAACAGGAAGTACGGCAGTACCACCACCCGCCGCGCGCCGAGCCGCCGGCACCGCTCCAGCCCGGCCGGGGTGTCCGGCGGCGCGAGCGAGACGAACGCGTACTCCACCCCGGCGACGTCCGTGGTCTCGGCCAGCAGCCGCGCCACCTTGGCCACCTCGGCGTTCGCGTCCGGGTCGGTCGAGCCGCGGCCGACGAGCAGCACGGTGCTGTCCCGGTCCGCGCCGGCCTCGGCCAACCGGTCCCGCAGCAGGGCCAGCACCGCCGGGTGCGGGCCGAGCGGCCGGCCGTAGGACACGGCCAGACCCGGATGCCGCCGCCGCTCCCGCGCCAGGGCCGCGGGGATGTCACCCTTCGCGTGCCCGGCGGCGACCAGCATCAGCGGTACCGCCGCCAGCCGCCCCGCTCCCCCGTCCACGAGCGCGGCGACCGCCTCGGCCAGCGGGGGCGGGGACAGCTCGATGAACCCGCCCGCGACGGGTACCTCGACGCGGGTACCCACCCGCTTGACGAACCGGCGGAACTGCTCGGCGCCCTCGGTGTCGGCGGTGCCGTGGCCGGCGATCAGAAGTGGGATCATGCGAGCGGGTCTCCGTAGCGCAGCGCGTTGACGGCAGCGGCGGCGACGGCGCAGCCGCCCCGGGCGCTGCGGTTGGAAAGCTGGGGCAGCCCGGAGCCGCGCAGCGCGGCCTTTGCCTCGACCGCGCCGACGTACCCGACCGGCAGCCCGATCACCAGCGCCGGCCGTACCCGCCCGGCCCCGGCCAGGCGCAGCAACTCGGCGAGCGCGGTCGGCGCGTTGCCGATCGCCCACACCGCGCCGTCGGCGGCCTCGGCGGCGGCGAGCCGGATCGCCGCGGCCGAACGGGTCAGCCCGTCCTGCGCCCGCGCCGCGTCCAGGCGACAGATCGACGGGTAGCCGGTGATGCCGGCGGCCACCATCGTCACGTCCACGACGAGCGGGGCGCCGTCGGCGAGCGCGAGCGCGCCCGCCTCCAGCGCGGCCTCGTCGGCCACCAGGTCGCCGAGCCAGCCCGGATCGGCCGTGGTGTGGACGATCCGCTCGACCACGTCGCGGGTCCGGCGCGCCAGGTGGGCGGTGTCCACCTCGGCGCGCAGGCGCCGGTACGACTCGGCCTCGATCGGGTGCACGGTCCTCACGCGCGGTACCGTTCGTCGAAGCGGCCGAACCGCCACAGCAGCACGGCGCCGCCCCAGGCGAGCACGAACGCGCCCACGATGAGGTACCCGAGCACCTCGAACCGGTCGGCCAGCCCGGCGTACGCCCCGACCGGGCCGGCCGCGCCGGTGAGCTGGACGATCACGTCCGCGAGGTAGACCGAGGCGACGAACAGCGCGACCACCACGGTCATGCCGGTGGTGGCGACGTTGTAGTAGAGCCGGCGCGCCGGCTGCCGGTACGCCCAGGAGTACGCCCGGGTCATCAGCAGCGAGTCGGCGGTGTCCAGTGTGGACATCCCGGCCGCGAACAGTACCGGCAGGGTGAGCACGGCCAGCGCCGGCAGAGCGCCCCGGGCGGCGGTGGAGGCCTGGAGCGACAGCAGGGTCACCTCGCTGGCGGTCTCCAGCCCGAGCCCGAACAGCAGCCCGACCGCGAACATGTGCCAGCTCTGCTTGATCAGCCCGCGCAGCCGGCCGCCGAGCATCCGGTTCATCAGGCCCCGGTTGGCCAGTTCGCGGTCGATGGCGGCCTGGTCCACCTCGCCGCGCGTCAGGCGCCGCCACAGCCGGACCAGCGAGGCGAGGACGAGCGCGTTGAGCACCCCGACGAGGGTCAGGAACGAGACCGCGACGAGGGCCGAGGCGAGCGCGCCCGCGTGCCGCAGCGTGTCGAGGTGGTTCGCGGCGGCGCTGCGCGCGGCGAAGGCCACCACGAGCGCGAGAACCAGAACCACCGCCGAGTGGCCCATCGCGAAGAAGAACCCGACGCCGACCGGACGGCGGCCGCGCAGCAGCATCAGCCGGGTGGTGTCGTCGATCGCGGCGATGTGGTCGGCGTCGAAGGCGTGCCGGATGCCCAGGACGTAGGCGAGGGTACCGGCGCCGGCGAAGGCGCCGGCCGTGGTGAGGCTCTGCGTGTAGTAGAGGTACAGCGACCAGCCGAGCACGTTGAGCGCCACCACGGTGGCCACGATGCCGGACAGCCGTACCCGTTCGGCCCGGGACCACTGTCCCACCTGGACGGTCAAAGGCCCTCCTCCTCCTCCTCGTCGCGGAGACGCACCGCGTCGACCGGGCACACCTCGACGCACTCGCCGCATCCGGTGCACCGGTCGGGACGGGCGTACAACCGGCCGCCGTCCGGCCGGATCGCGTGGGTCGGGCAGGTCAGCAGGCAGGCGCCGCAGCCGGCGCAGCCGGTGAAGGTCACGGCAGCCACCGGTACTCCCGGGGGGTGACGATCCGGCCGGCGACGACGGTGCTCCGGCCGGATCCGACCAGGACGATCGACCGCATGTCCACAGTGGACGGATCCAGGGTGGCCAGGGTGGTGACCGTGACGGTCCCGCCCGGCCGGGTCGCGTCGCGGACCACGCCGACCGGCGTGTCCGGCTTCCGGTGCTCGGCGAGGATGGCCAGGGCCTCGTCGAACCGCCCGGTTCGCTTGGCGCTGCGCGGGTTGTAGAGGCACAGCACGAGGTCGGCGGCGGCGCAGGCGCGCAGCCTGGCGGCGATGACCGGCCACGGGGTGTGCAGGTCGGACAGGGACAGGTACGCGTGGTCGTGGCCGAGCGGGGCGCCGAGGAGCGCGGCGGCGGCCAGCGCCGCCGTGACGCCCGGCACCGACTCGACGTCCACGTCGGCGCCGGTCAGTTGGAGAGCGGGCGAGGCCAGCGCGTACACGCCCGCGTCGCCGGAGCCGACGAGCGCGACGGCGTGGCCGGCGGTGGCCAGCTCGACGGCGGTACGGGCGCGCTCCTCCTCGGCGCCGAGGCCGCTGTCCAGGATCCGGGTACCCGGGCGGAGCAGGTACCGGATCTGGTCCACGTACTGGTCCAGCCCGACGACGACCGCCGCCCGGCGTAGCGCCCCGGTCGCGCGCGGCGTGCGCAGGTCGGCCGCGCCGGGACCGAGCCCCACGAGCGTGAGCCGGCCCCTCGGCGTGAGCCGGGCGACCGCGACGGTCGCCGTCGCGCTCGCCCGCTTGGCCACCACGAGCGTGGCGTCGCGCCCGGCGTCGAGGGCGGTACGCAGCGCCGCCGCCTCCGCGACGCTCGGTGTACCCACGGCGGCACGGACGATCTCCGACGGGTTCGGTACCGCGACCCCGGCGAGGACGGCCGCCGGATGGGTCACGAGCGGCACGCCGAGACCGTGCGCGGTGGCGACGATCCCGGGCTCGCCGGCCTTGACGTCGGCGGTGGCGAGGGCACGTACCGACCCGACCGCGAGCCCCGCGTCGGCGAGCGCGGCTCGGACGAGACCGTCGATCTCGTCAGCCCGCGCGCCCCGGCTCGCCCCGACGCCGACGACGAGCGAGGGCGGCCGGTACACGAGGTCGCCGGTGGCGTCCTCCCGGTCGGAGACCGCCAGCACCGGACCCGGCCCGAGAGGCAGCGCCGGGACGGGCCACGTCGCGTCCGTCACCAGGCCGACCGATCCGCCGTCGAGCAGCGCGCGGGTGACCCGGGCGAGGCCGGTCCGGTCGGGCAGGCGGAACCCGAGGTCGGCGCCGAACGTGTCGAGCGCGGTGTACCCCGTCGCGTCGGTCGCGGTCGTTACGACCGGCCGGGCGCCGAGCACGGCCGCCACCCGCCCGGCGAGCACGTTCGCGCCGCCCGCGTGCCCGCCGAGCAGCGCGACGGCGTGGATACCGGCCTCGTCGACGCACACCACCCCGGGATCGCGGTGCTTGTCCGTCAGGAGCGGAGCGAGCAGCCGTACCGCCGCCCCGGTGGCGAGGAAGCAGACCAGGGCGTCGGACTCCGGCCACGCGGCGCGGAGCTGGTCGGCGACCGGTCCACTGTGGACGGTGCAGCTGCCGGGCCACGCGGAGGCGAGCCGCCGCGCCATCGCCCGGCCGGCGGCCGTCGCGCTGACGAGGCCGATCACGGCAGGACCCCGCTGACGAGGGACACCGGGTTGGTGGCCGCGAGCCGGTGGGCGCCGTCCGGCAACCCCAGGAGCCGGTTCGCCTGAAGCTGTACGCCTTCGGTCTCGTATCCGGCCGCGCGCAGGGTCGCCAGGGCTGGGCCGACCCGTTCGACGGCGGCGAGTGCGACAACGAGCCGGGCCGGCCGCCGGGCGGCACAGGCGTGCAGCACCTCAGGGCCGCCCCCGCCCACGAAGACGGCGTCCGGGTCGGCCAGCCCGTCCAGGCACTCGGGCGCCGCACCCTCGACAACCGACAGCTCGACACCATGCGTCCGGGCGTTGGCGCGGATCGTCCCGCATGCCGCCGGGTCGCGCTCGACGGCGACCACCGCCGCGCCGAACCGGGCGCACTCCACGGCGACCGCTCCGCTTCCGGAGCCGACGTCCCACACCAGGTCGCCGAGGCGCGGGCCGAGGCGGGCGAGCGCCACCGCGCGTACCTCCGCCTTGGTGATCATCGAATCGCGGTGCGCGAACGCCGCCTCGGGCAGCGCCCACCCATCCGGCCCGGGCGGGTTTCCGGCCACCCAGCCGGGTGCGGGCGCGACCGGATCGGCGCCCAGGACGAGCACCACGTTGGGCTCCCGCCACTCGCCGCCGGCGGCCCGCGCGGGAGTCGTCTCGACCACCCGCTCGTCGCCGGTCCCGAGCCGCTCCGCGACGACCAGGCGCCGGGGCAGGTCGCCCAGCGCGGCGCCGAGTTCCGCCGGCCCGGCACCGGGGCCGGTGAGCACCGCCACCTTGCGGTGCGCGCGGCAGGCGTGCACCACCGGGCGCAGTGCCCGGCCATGCGCGGAGACCACCAGCGCGTCGTCCCACGGCAGGCCGAGCCGGGCGAACGCGACCGCCACCGAGGACGGCGCGGGCAGCACCTCCA
>JBKPCQ010000020.1:0-8638 GCA_046727455.1 Actinomycetota bacterium
AACACCGTGGTGCCCACCCTCGCCTGGGCCGGCGGGCTGGCCGCCGCCCTGCTCATCGGCGCCCTCGCCGGCCTACTCCCCGCATTGCGGGCCGCACGAATGTCACCCACCCAAGCCCTCTGGACCGTGTAGGACGCCTGGTGGTGCCGCCCGCTGCGGTCGCTGTTTGAGAATGTTGCTCAGGAGCCTGCTCGACACGCGCGGCTCGTCGCTCACGTGCCATCGGTATCGAGGCCGGCGACGATTGCCCGCGCGACTGGCGACGGATCCGATCCATCGATCGCGAAGCCGTCTTCGACATAGATGCCGGGCTGGGCCATCATCCGCGGCGTCGTTCCGCGGTGCGGCCACGTCGCGGTGTGCACGATGAACGGGTGGCACAGAAACACGTCACCGGCGCGCCCGGTGGCGTGGACGACCGTGCGGCACATGACCGACGGGCGTACGCGGGAAATGGACTCATCACCGCTCATCCCGGTCTCGCCGGCCGACTTCAGGATGCTCGGCATCGCCAGATGCGATCCGATCGCCATCCGGGTCGGCGCGTCGTCCTCGCCCACGTCGGTGAACAGGAACAGCGCGAGCAGACCGCGCGCACGCGAGCGCACGTTGGCCCAGTACTCGCCGTTGACCTCATAGCTGCCCTCGATGTGCCAGCCGACGTCGCCCGGATACTCCTCGGACGGGAACCGCACCGGCACCGAGCCGCCGACACCTCGGCGCCGTGCCCAGCGGCCGGGACCGATCAACGCGTCGTACGCCGACCACAGCGCGGGCGCGGTACCAGCGGCCTCGAACGGGCCACCCTCGGGGCAGGCGACCCGCACAACGGGACGAATCCAGGTCGCCCGGTCGCGGGTCACACCGTGCAAGGCAAGTGCTTCCCAGATCGCTTCCCGGCAGGCGGCGGCGACATCTGGATCGACAGCGCCGCGTACGGCGACATACCCGTCCCGCTCGAACTGCTCGATCTCCCGGCTGTCCACGACATGAGTCTGCCGAACACCCCCGCACCGGGCATCCGAGTATCCGGGCGCCGGTACATGCTGCGACGAGCGCGTCCCCACAACTCCCAGCGAGCCACGCGCAGACGCGGCGACCCACCCTCCACCGCCACAATCGCGGCAGGCGCGTTTCAGAACGGCGCCCGTGTTGGTCGAGGCAGACAGTCCCGACCAGGCGGTCGACGTGACATCCCGTCGGTGTGTTTCGTCTCCTTTGATGCAGCGGTCGGGTGGACGGGCGCGGACGATCGTGAGCATCGTCGGGTGGCGGCATCGTTCCCGGCCCGGTTGCCGGTGTCGGCCGATGCCGGGACGCGAGGGGCGCGCCGCCAGAGCACGCCCCACGCAGGGCTGGACATGCGCGGCGGTACACGGTCGCGGGGCCGCCGTCGCGGGGAGGCGGTATGAGTCGGGTACAACGCTCACGCAGCGAGTCGGCGGTGTTCGCGCGAGAACTCTTCGGCCCGCTGTCCGGCCGGTACGATCTGCTGGCCGAGTTGCTCTCGTTCGGGCAGAACCATCGGTGGCGCGAGGCGATGGTCGGCGCTGTGCTGCGGCTGAACGGACCGGCCGGACAGCTGCTGGACGTGGCCACCGGGACCGCGGGGGTGGCGCTCGCGCTCACCGGCTGCGGCGAGCCCGGCAGCGCGTCGCAGAGCGGGGACGGGCGGGGCGTATCCGGCTGGTACGGGGTCAGGCCGAGCGGTTGCCGTTTGCGGATGCCACGTTCGACGCGCTGACGTTTTGCGCTACGTAGCCGACCCGGCGGCCACGTTGCGCGAGCTGGTCCGGGTGGTCCGCCCGAACGGCGCCATTGCCAGTCATACGGCGGGGACGGCGGCGGTGACCTCGACCTCGACGAGCATTTCCGGAACCGCCAGCCCCGCGACCCGCAGGAACGTATGGGGTGGGCGCGGAGCACCCTCGAGTGCCTCACCTTGAATCTGGAAGTACGTCCAGATGTTGGCCGCCTCAGTCACGTAGGCGGTCATCCGCACGATATCGTGCATCGTCGCGCCATGGGCGGCGAGCAAAGACTTGATCTTCGCGAACGCGATTCGCGTTTGCTCGGCAAAGTCCGCCCCGCCGAGGATCTTAACGGTGGCTGGATCGGTGGCGTCGGGGTCCTCGGCGCCGACGCCGGACAGGAATAGCAGCTTTGCGTTCCCCTCGATCATGGCGACGTCAGAGAAGATGTCCTTTGCCCATCCCTTGTTATGACTGTAGTTGTTCTTGATGAACGTATTGTCAGCCACTGTGGCCCCTGATTGATGTGGAGGAATGGACGCGGGCCGGAAGGCCCCGATCCCTGATGTTGGGCACGGGTAGTGAGGCTGCTGCGAGGATAGTCGATCGTGCCGTGTGGAGTCTCACGTGTCCAACATCAGGGGCAACTCCCTCCGGACGAGGATGTCTCCGCTGCACCTGAGCCGAGCCAACCCGAGGTGGTGTTTGTGTGACTGACGTGGTACGCGACCAGCGTCGGCGGCATGGTTGACGAGGATGCCGCGGCGGACGACATGCTCGGGTCCTGCGGTGCCTGTGGGGTGCCAAATTCGGCCAAGGCTGTGACCTGGCGCTCCGTCTCCCGTTCTGATCGACCGGCTTGATCAAACTGAACACGTTCGGGGAACCGTGCCCGGCGGCTTGAACGCGTTCACCTCGGACAACTGGGCCACCTTCCTGCGCTCCCAAGCCCAGGCCATCCTCGCCGCCGACTTCTTCGAAACGGTCACCCTGAGCGGGGCACGAATGTACGTCCTGGCGGTCATCGAGCACGCCACCCGTCGGGTCTTGATCCTGGGCGCCACCGCCCACCCCACCGCGGCCTGGGTCGCCCAAGCGGTCCGAAATCTCACGATGGACCTGCAGGACGCCGGCTGCCGGGCACGTTTCCTCATCCGCGACCGCGACGGCAAGTACCCGGCGTTGTTCGACGCGGTCCTCGCCGACGCCGGAATCGAGGTCGTGCTCAGCGGCGTCCCGGCCCCACCGCGGGATCTCGAACGCACGGCCGCTGCGTCCGCTACCAGAGCCGATCACCGATCCGAGCATCATCGCGAGCCTGACCGTCCGCCGACGTGACCTCCTCGGCGGACTCCTCCACGAGTACGAACACGCCGCTGACCTGCACGGACGGGTTTCCAGCACCCGCAGGGCTGCGGCCGCTGGCCAGCCACTCCTCCACCGCGGCCTGTACCTGGTCGATCTCGTCGAGGACCTCGGCCAGGTCGCCGACCTCCCCGCGCTTGACCCGCAACACCCGCTCACGCTGGTGGTCGGGCATGGGCAGGGTCAACCGGCCGTCCCGGACGATCCCCAGCCCCTGGTACGCGAGCCGCAGCGCGTGCGAGGCGTACTTGACGTCGTAGCCGTAGCGGGCCACCAGCTCGGGACGGTTCGGTACCCGGCTGCGGCGACCGCCGCCGAGCAGGCGTTCGCGCTGACCGTTCATGTACCCGAGGAACCGGCGTACCGCGCGCTGCGACAGTACCGCCGGAGCCAGCGCCCGTAGCTGTTCACCCAACGGCCCGCAGACCAGGACCGCATCCGCCGGCGCGTACAGCGGCAGCAGCACGGTCGGGTTGCCGACCGTGGCCAGGCGCAGGTACTGGCGCAACGAGTACATGACCAGATCGGTGTCGCCCGGCCCGGACCGGGCCCCCTCCGGCTGGCTGCGGTACACGTAGTGGTCGGCAGGCCCGCGCAGGCCGAGGACGCACTCCGGCGGTTCGACGAACACGCCCATCTCGTCGTGGTCGTCGGTGCCGGCGATGGCGATGCCGTGCACGCCGGATCCGACCACGGTGCGCAGGATCTCCCCGCCCAGCGCAAGGGCGCGGTCTCCGTGCTCGGCGTGGGTGGTAACGCTGCTCACCGGACGATCATGCACGGCCCGCCGCCGTTGCACACCGGGTTTCCGGCGGGCCCGGAGGGCCCGGTCCGCTAGCCCCGTGTTCCGCACATAAGTGTGGGTGGCCTGGCGTGGCGTGTTGATCACGGTGGTGGTCGGGTGTAGCACGTCGTCCGTGGATGGACGACGGGCTGGTTATGGGGCGCCGAGTGTGGAGAAGATGCTCGGTGCCCTTGCGGTGGTGGCTGAGTTCGGTCGCCGGCTGCGGTTGAGGGAGATCATCGATGCGGCGTGCCCGATGCGGGAGGTTTCGACTGCGGCCCTGACCCATGGGCAGGTCGTCGAGGTGTTGGTGGCCAACCGGTTGACCTCACCGGCTCCGCTGCTGCGGGTGCAGGAATGGGCGCGGGTGTGGGCGGTGCCTGAGGTGTTCGGTGTGGCCGCCGAGGCGTTGGGCGATGATCGGGTGGGGCGGGCGTTGGACGCCATCGCGGAGCATCTTGACCGGATTGTGGGTCGGTGGGGGCGGTCGCGATCGATGTATTCGGTCTGGACGTGACCCGGATGCGCTGGGACATGACCTCGATCTCGCTGCACGGGGTCTATGAGCAGGTCGAATCGGGGCTGCCGGCGCCGCGGTTCGGGCATCCGAAGGACCGCCGGCCTGACCTCAAGCAGATCCAGACCGGGATCGCGGTGTCCGGCGATGGTGGGGTGCCGGTGTTTCACCGTGCCTTCGACGGCGGCGCCGGTGAGGTGTCGCAGGTGGTGCCGGCGATGCAGGCGTTGCAGAAGCTGGCCGGACCGGCCCGGATGCTGATGATCGGCGACTGCAAGCTGGTGTCGTATCCGAACCTGGCCGCGATGGCCGACGCCAAGGTCACCTTCATCGCCCCGGCGTCGAAGAACTACGTCCCCGCCGAGGTCTTGGCCGCCCAGAACCTGTCCGACGCCATCGAGGTCGACTACGTCGCTGCCCGCGACGCCGGCAAGGACCCCGAGCGGCGGGGCACCTGGCACGTGCGTGAGGACGTCATGAGCCTGGCCGGACCCCGCAAACGCGACCCGGTCCTGACGCTGCGGCGGGTGTTCGTGCACTCGGGCGCCCGCGCCCAGGCAGCGGTCACCGCACGGACCAAGAAACTCGACCGGGCCCGAGACGACCTGCACCGGCTGACCCGCGGGCTGGGCAGCCGCCACTACCCCGACCCGAGCGCGGTAGCGGCCCGCGTCGCGGCCATCGCCCGGGACCGGCGCGTGGCCGCCTACCTGCGCACCGATATCGGCATCGACGAACACGGCAAGCCGACACTGGCGTGGTCGTTCGACCAGGCCGCGATCGACGCCGAAGCCGCCAGCGATGGCTGGTACGCCCTGCTGACCAACCTCGACCCGGCACAGGCCGACGCCGCCGAGGTGCTACGCCGCTACAAAGGCCAGGAAGCCGTGGAACGCCGCTACCAGGCGTTCAAAGGACCCCTCGCCCGTGGCGCCGATCTTCCTGAAGAACAACCGCCGGATCGCTGCCCTGATCACCGTGATCTGCTTGGCGCTGCTCATCTTCTGCCTCATCGAGCGTGAAGTACGCCGGGCCATCGCCCCAGCCGAGAAACTCGACGGCCTCTACCTCGGGCGACCCGCCAAACCCACCGGCCGACTCATCCTCGAAGCCCTCGACCGGCTACGCCTCATCCCCGGCCACCGCGACGACCCACCGCTGATCCCCCGACCCGGACCACTCCAGACACGGCTGCTCGACCTACTCAACGTTGATCCACTCCGACTGGCCTGACCCACTCCCATTCATGTGCGGAACACGGGGCTAGCGTCGCGCCGCGACCAGGCGGCGAATCTCGGCCGGGGTATGGCTGTAGTTCGGGGCGCCGCGGGCCACGCCGATCGCGCGTAGCCTCGGCACGTCCAGCAGCGGGCTCAGGTCCCCGTCCCGGACCACCGTGGAGCCGCTGATCGCCACCGATTCGAGGGCCGGGCTGCCGCGCAGCGGTTCCAGCGACTCGACCTCGCCGCAGTTGTCCAGTTCCAAGGAAGCCAGCTCCGGCAGGTCGCGGACGAACCCCAGGTCGGCGATCTTCGTGTTGCGGAACGCGATCTCGCGCAGGTGGTGCAGCGCGCCCAGGAGCGGCAGGTCGGTCAGCCGACCCTCGTAGTAGTTCAGCCGCTCCAGGCCGGGCATGGCGTCGACGCCCGCGCAGGACAGTGTCCGCCCGCGCTTCTGCTCGATCCGCAGGTACCGCAGGTGCGGCTTCACGCCGAGGAGCCGGTGGTCGGGTGCGGTCCACCCGACCACCGTCAACTCCTCCAGCGCGCGGAGGCCACTGACCGTCTCCAGGCCCTTGACGTGCGGAGTTTCGAGTACCCGCAGGGCCGGCAGGCTGTCGAGCGCCAGCGCACCCTTGAACCGGCCCGGCAGCGCCAACTGCTCCAGTTCGGCGTGCCGGAACGCGGCCGACACGTCACCCACGCCGAGGAGCAACCGGATGCTGCGTAGGCCGTCCAGTCCGACCACGAAGTCGATGTCGGGCATGCAACCGGCAGCCGTCGGGCACCCCAGGAGCAGGCCGGTGCAGGACTCCGCCCGGAACCGGTCCGCGAACTCGTCGCGCCACGGCTCGTCGACAACGGCCATTTCGCGGACGCCGCGGGCGGAGACCCGCACCTTGATGTTCAACGGTCATCCTCTGCTAACAGTGTGCGTACGTTCGGGAGGCCCGGTACCGGTTGCGCAAGGTCGCGCCGCCGTAACACTTGAACCGGTTGATGGTGCCCTGTTTGAGCTTACGGAGGCTGCCCCTCGGCCGCCCGATGAAGCGCACGTCCACCGCGCCGTTCAGCTTGCCCGAGTGGAAGTGCTGGTGCATCCGGCGGTGCATGTTCCGCGACTTTCCGATGTAGTACTCGCCGTTGTTGTACTTGATGACGTAGACGCCCCGTGCACGAGGTGCCCTGGCGAACTTGCCCGGTAGCACCGAGCAGCTCGCGTTGTGGACGACGAGGTCGGTACCGTCCACGCCCACGACGTACGTGTGTGCGTCGCCGACGTTGAGGTTGTGGACGGTCTGGCCGTGCACCTGTCCGCGGTCGGTGACACCGCGCACGCGGGCCCGTCCGCCGTTCCCGGTCACTACCTGGTCGCCGGCCCGCAGGTCCCGGGCGAAGGTCCAGCCCTTGCCGACGACCCAGATCGGGTGCTCGGCGGTCGCGGTCAGGACGTTGCCGCCGTCCCCGCCGAGGTCGATGTCGACCAGGTGCTTGTCGCCCTGCCCGACGATGACGTCGAGGACCGGTCGGCTGGTGCGTTCGCCGGTTTGGGGATCGACCGCGGTGACCTGGTCCCCGTCCTGGATGTCGGAGATCGGCAGGTAGCTGCCGTCGGCCATCAGGACCGGCGTGTCCGGGGCGAAGGAGTTGCAGGCCCGGGACACGACGGACTTGACCGCGCGACCGGCCTTGACCGCCCACGCGCCGAACCTCTCGGCCCGGCTCGCCGCGCGTACCGCGGCGACGGCGACCTTGGCCGCCTTGACCGCGGCTCCGGCGCCGACCACCGCGGCGGCGGCGCCGGCGATGGCCCACGCGGCTTCCTTCCAGTCACCGGTGGCCACGTAGGCGACGGCGGACACGACGCCCGCGATGGTGCCGATCGGGCCGGGGATCATCGACGCGTACGACGCGACCGTGGCGACGGCGTGCAGCGCCTTCTTGAAGCTGCTCCAGCCCCAGTTGCCGTCGAGGTCGGTGCAGTTGACCGGATCCCCGGCGCAGTAGTCGTACGCGGTGGCGTTACCGCCGGGCACCGGGTCGACCTGCAGGAACCGGCCGAGTGCGGGGCTGTACAGCCGGACGCCCATGAGAATGACGCCGCCCAGCGCGTCGGCGGAGCGCTGCTTGCCGCCGAGCCAGCCGTACCGCTGCTGTGCCTGCCCCGCGGCCGGCACACCGAACTCGTCGAAGTCGTAGAACTCCGGCGCGGTCAGCCCGGTGTCGATGGTGGCCGCGACGTCGCCGTGCAGGTTGGTCAGTTGCAGCCGGACGTCGCCGGTGGCCGAGGTGGTGGCCACCAGGTCCGCGTCGGGGCCGGACACGTTGCGGGTGATCGACCCGAGTGACGTGTCCTCGACGGTCCAGCGGGGTTCGTCGGTGTCGTCGCCGTAGTGGTTGAGCTTGGAGGTGGCGTTGGACCAGGCTCCGTTCACCAGCTTCGCGGTCGT
Organism: Actinomycetota bacterium; assembly: GCA_046727455.1. GTDB lineage: Bacteria > Actinomycetota > Actinomycetes > Mycobacteriales > Micromonosporaceae > AC-43. The sequence goes on from JBKPCQ010000020.1 coordinate 8,088, forward strand.
GAACGCCCGGAACCGGTGCGCCGGGTCGAGCGTCCAGTCCTGCCTGGTGTCGGCCAGTTGCTGGCTCGCGACCAGGTCGTTGGCGTAGAACGTGTTGGTCAGGCCACCCGGAACGGCGGTGGTGCGGCCGAACACGTCGTACGTGTAACCGGTGTCGGTCAGCCGGTCGGCGCTGTCGCAGGTGTGCCCCTCCTGCGCGTCGGGCGTGTCCGACCGGCAGGCGCCACCCGTGCCCGGGTTGTACGTGCGCTTGGCGGTGCGGTTGGTCCGGGTGTCGTAGTCGTACGCACGGGTCGTGCACCGGGCCCCGCTGACCTGCTGTATCGAGGTGAGCCGGCCCAGCGTGTCGTGTGCGTACGTCCTCGACCCGCCGGTGTACGTGTGGCTGGTCCACTGCCCGGCGGTGTTGTCCACAATGGACTCGGAGTAGATCACCTTCGGCAACCGCTTCGCGTCGACCGAACCGCAGGCGCCTGAAGGCCGCCTGACGGGCACGCCAGGATGGTCGATCGTGCTGCTGCGACTGCCCTACCTGGCGCTCACGAGCGTCT
>JBKPCQ010000021.1:0-6055 GCA_046727455.1 Actinomycetota bacterium
GGTCTCGACGGCGAGCGGGATGCCGCCGGCCCGGCGCACCACCTCGGCGGCGGCGGCCGGGGACAGGCCCGGGGCGACCCGGGCGACGAGCGCGGTCGCCGCGGACCCGCTCAGGGGCGGTACGGTGAGCCAGGCGGCGGCGACGCGGCGCAGCTCATCCACGTCGATCTGGTGCGGGGTGCGCAGGGTGACGGCTATCCGACAGTGTCCGGCGATCGCCGGCAGCGCGTCGAGCGTGAGCCGGTCGGCCCACTGCAGGTCGTCCAGCAGCAGCAGCCCACCGCGCACCCGGGACCGCACCGCCTCGGCCAGCAGTGCCCGGTCCTGGGTGGGCAGCCGCACCCGCACCGCCCGGGCCAGCGCGAACCCTGGCACCGCCCGCAGCATGGCCAGCCCGCCACCAGCGAAGACCGGGCCGCGGAAGGACTCGCCGAGACGGCGCAGCGCGGTGCTGCGGCCCACGCCGGGGCCGCCGGTGACCACCACGAGGCCCGGCTCGGCCAGCGCCGCCATGGCCTCCGCCAGCAGGTCGGCTGGTCGGTCGGCGGGCTGGTCGACGGCGGCGCCGTGCACGGGACTCCCTCCCCCTCGGCTGGCACGAACATGGGATCCTGCGCCGGCAGGATATTCGTAGTGTGGAGCCCGCACCGCGCAGCATGCGGACATCCGACTTCCGGGAGGGAAACATTATGAGTGACGACTACGACCCCAGCGCGGACCACGACCCGTACCACGACGACCCGAGCGGCCATGAGCAGCACGACCCGCACGGCGACCCGTACGGCCACGACCAGCACCACGGCGACCACCACGGCCACGGTGACCCGTACGGCCACGGCGCCGACGCGCTGACCGCGCAGTACAGCGACCACAGCAGCGAGACGCTGATTGACACCGACCACGACGGTTACGCCAACGTGGTGGACGTGGACGTCAACGGCGACGGGCACGTCGACGCCGAATACACGCACACCTTCGGTCCCGGTGAGGTGCTGGACACCCTCGCCGTGGACACCAACCACGACGGCCGGCCCGACCTGGTCGAGTTCGACCGCAACCACGACGGGCGCATCGACGAGGTCGAGCTGGACCGCAACCACGACGGCCACGTCGACGAGCTGATCGCCGACAACAACTACGACGGCCGGCCGGACTACGTGCAGGTGGACCAGAACTTCGACGGTCGCCCCGACTTCGAGGCCACCGACGCCAACAACGACGGCAGCTTCGACACCGTGCACTACGACGACCCGGCGCACAGCCCGCTGGCCGGGCTGAACGAGGCCGCGCACGACCCGCACGCGGGGCAGAGCCCGAGCCCGCACGCCAACCCGTATGCCGCGAGCTGACCGTAGATGGCTCCCGGACCGCTGAGCGCCCGTGTGGCCGGCCTCTGTCAGGAGGTCGGCCACCGGCTCGGTGGGCCTACCCAGGGTCAGGTGTTCGATGTGCGCCGGCGGCTGTCCGAGCCGTTGCGGGTGGCCATCGCCGGGCGGCTCAAGGCCGGCAAGTCGACGCTGGTCAACGCGCTCATCGGCCGGCGGGTGGCGCCCACCGAGGTGGGCGAGTGCACCCGTATCGTGACCCAGTTCCGGTACGGCACGGCCGACCGGGTCGACGTGGTTCGCCGCGACGGCAGCCGGGTCAGCCTGCCGCTGGACGAGTCCGGGATGATTCCGCAACGGCTCGGGGTGCCGCGCAGTGAGATCTCGTACGTGGACGTCGCGCTGACCAGCGACCACCTGCGCGATCTCATGGTCGTGGACACGCCGGGGCTGGCCAGCGCCAACTCGGTGGTCAGCGCCGGGGCCCGGCGGTTCCTGTTCAACGAGGCACCGATCGACGAGGACATCGACGACGACTCGGTCGGTGCGCTGTCCGGCGCCGAGGCGATCGTCTACGTGTTCACCCAGTCGGTACGCGCCGACGACGTGGCCGCGCTGGAGGCGTTCCGGTCCATCTCGGCGCGGCTGTCCAGCAACCCGATCAACTCACTGGGCCTGTTCAACAAGGTCGACAAGCTGGCCGGCGGCACCGCCGACCCGTGGCCGGTGGCCGGTCCGCTGGCCGCCGACCAGGCCGCGGTACTGCGCCGGGTGGTCTCCGACGTGGTACCGATCGTCGGGTTGCTCGCCGAGACAACCGAGGCGGGCCGGTTGACCGCCGCCGACTGCGAGGCGCTGCGGTCGCTGGCCCGGCTGCCCGACGGCGAACGCACGGTACTGCTGGCCTCGGTCGACCTGTTCGCCGGCCGGGAGTGCCCAGTGGCGCGGGAGGCGCGGGAGCGGCTGCTGCGCCTGCTCGACCTGTACGGCATCGGCTTCGCCATCGCCCACCTGGTCGCCAACCCGCAGCTCGCCACGAGCGAGCTGATCCGGCTGCTGCACACCGTGTCCGGGTTCCCGCGGCTGCGGGAGACGCTCAACCACGCGTTCCGCTGGCGCAGCGACGCCATCAAGGCCGGCTGGGCGCTGTCCAGCCTGGAGAAGATCGCCAGCCACGCGCCCCGGCCGCCGGACCGGGAGCTGCTGCGCGACGCGATCGAACGGGTCCTGCAGCAGCCGGACTACCACCGGCTGCGGCTGCTGGAGGTGGCGCAGCTCGTCACCACCGGCGCGGTGGACCTGCCCGACCAGATGGAGACCGAGCTGACCCGGCTGGCGCTGTCCAACGACCCGCGGTTCATCCTCGACCTGCCGGCGGCGGCCCCGGAGCAGCTCAGCCGGGCGGCGCTGGAGGCGGCCACCCGCTGGCGGGCGTACGCGGTGGCCGGGGCCAGCCCGGCGCAGTCCCGGGTGGCGCTGGTCGCCCACCGGGGCTTCTTCCTGCTCTCCCAGCGTGTCCGTGGCCAGGCCACCTACCGGTAGGAGTCCGTCATGTCGCGTCCCAGCCTCGGCCCGGCGGTCGGTGTCGCCGCCTTCCTGGCGGTGCTCACCGGGGCGGCGAGCTACCTGGCCGGCGGCCGGCTCGTGGTCGGGCTGATCGGCCTGGTCGGTGCGCTGGTGGCCGGGGCGGCGGTGCTGATCCTGCTGCCGGAGCCGAAGCCGGCCGCCGCGCCGCCCGGCCCCGCCGGCGGCGACGAGGAACGCAGCAGCCTCGTACGGACCTGCATCTACCTGCGGGACCGGGTGACCAGCACCGCGCTGGCCAGCCGACTGGACGAGGCCCTGGAGCGGGTCGGGGTGCGTACCGTGGAACCGACCGGTGAGCGCTTCGACCCCAGCCACCACGAGGCCGGCGGTGCGCTGCCGACCACCGACGAGGCCCTGGTCGGCACGATCGCCGCCGTCGAGGCCCCGGGGTACGCCGACCGGGGCGTGCTGCTGCGGCCGCCGGTGGTCACCGTGTACCAGCGGAGGTCGGCATGACGACGACGGACCAGCCGAAGACGGGCGGCGAGAAGAGCAACCTCGAAGCGGCGGCGCTCAAGCTGATCAAGAGCGGGGTGGACAGCTCGCTGGCGTTCGTGCGCCGGATCGAGCCGGACGCCGCCGCCGACATCGACGCGCTACGCCGCCGGGAGATCACCCGGCCGTCGTTCGCCGTCGTCGGGGAGACCAAGCGCGGGAAGAGCTCTCTGGTCAACGCGCTGATCGGGGTACCGAACCTGTCGCCGGTGGACGCCGCCGTGGCGACCGCCTCGTACCTGGAGTTCAGCCACTCCGCGACGCACGGGGCCCGGGCGTACGTCCCCGGCCAGGAGGTACCGGTACCGCTGTCCCTGGGCGACCTGCGTGACTGGGGTACCCTGCTCGGCCGGCTGCCCGACGGGGTACGGCCGCCGCGGCGCATCGAGGTGCTGCACTCGGCGCCGCTGCTGCGGTACCTGACCCTGGTCGACACCCCCGGAGTGGGCGGCCTGGACTCGCTGCACGCCGAGATCGCCCTCGACGCGGTGGAGCGGGCCACCGCGCTGCTGTTCGTCGTGGACGCGTCGTCGCCGTTCTCCCAGCCGGAGCTGAACTTCCTCATCGAGGCGAGCAAGCGGGTCAACTTCGTGGTGTTCGCGCTGACCAAGGTCGACGCCTACCCGGGCTGGCGGACCATCCTCACCGACAACCGCAACCAGTTGCAGACCCACGCCCCCCGATTCGCCTCGGCGCCCTGGTTCCCGGTCTCCGCCCGGCTGGCCGAGATGGCGATGAACCTGTCCGGCGCGGCGGTGCAGGAGCTGGTCCGCGAGTCGCGGATCGGCGAGCTGCAGCACGCCCTGATCGAGCTGGCCGGCCGCGGCCACGTCCTGCAGCAGGCCAACATCCTGCGGGCGCTGCGCAGCGAGGTGGTCCGGATGGACCAGCAGATCACCGAGCGGATGTCCGCCGCCGACCCGGATCCGGCCGCCGCGCAGCGGGCCAAGGACGAGCGGACCAAGCTCGCCGCGCGCAAGCGCACCGAGTCCCGGCAGTGGTCGCTCGCCCTGAACAACGAGACCCAGCGGGCCCGGGTGGAGGCGACCACCCGGCTGCGGCACTACGTGACGCAGCTGCAGGAGGACTTCCTCAACAAGATCGACAAGGCGTCCGGCGGCGACCTCAAGGCCATGCCCGCCGAGGTGGACCGGGCGTTGCAGGCGCTGTCGATCCGGCTGTCGCAGGACCTGGAGTGGCGCTTCCGGCAGGTCGGCGAGCGGGTACTGGCCCAAGTGTTCGCCCCGCACGAGCTGCAGTTCATCCTGCGCCGGCTGAACGCCCGGCTGCGCCACGCGATGGGTACCAAGCCGCGCCGCGACGGCGGCAGCGGCGACGGCGCGGTGGTGCTGATGTCCTCGGCCGGCATGGCGATGATGGCCGGGCGGGCCGGCATGATGGGCGCGTCGGCCGCCGGCCTGGCCGGCATCGCCGGCGCCGGGCTGATCATCCCCGGGGTGGGCATCGGGCTGGGCCTGGCCGCGGGCGCGTTCATGGTGTGGAAGCGCAAGGCGATGACCGACCGGCAGCAGCAGCGCACCTGGCTGCGCGAAGTGCTCGGGGAGGCCCGGGCGGCGCTGACCGACGAGGTCATGCACCGGTTCAACGACCTGCAGTACGCGCTGACCCTCGCCCTGGACGACGCGATCGAGCGGCGGCTGCAGCAGCTCGACGCGCACATCGCCGAGATCGACAAGGCGATGGCCGACGACAAGGCCAGCCGGGCCAAGCGCAAGGCCGCGCTCGGCCAGGAACGCGAGGCGCTGCGGGCGCGCATCAAGCAGATCGACGAGATCCTGGTACGGGTACGGCAGCTCGCACCGGCCGCACCCGGCGACGCAGGGAGCTAGCCATGGACCACCACGACGACTGGGGCCACTGGCACGAGGACGAGTCCGGCTTCGGCGATGCGGACACCGCCGACCTGGGTGGCGGCGAGCACCTCGGCGACCTGGGCGGGCACGACGACACGTACTCCGGACACGAGGGCCACGAGAGCTACGACGGCTACGACGAGGGCACCGACCTGTCCTCCCACGACGCCGGCCCCGACCTGGTCCACGAGGACGTCGACGATCCCGGCGGGCACGAGGACTTCGGGCGCCAGGACGCCGGGCACCAGGACTTCACCGGGCCCGACGAACCCGTCACGCACCTCGTCGGGGTGGATCCCGACGTGCCGCCGGGGCCGGATGCCGCCTGGCACGACGCGGACTTCCCGCCGCCGCTGGATCTCGACGTGCGGCCGGAGCCGTCCGACGGGTACCCGTGGGCCGACCCGGACACGCTCGGCGACCCGGACGCCGGGTACGACCTGCCCACCGATACCCACGGGGCGCCGCCGGCCGGCGACCTGTTCGCCTACGCCGGACTGGACGCGCCGGCCCCAGGCGTGGACCCGTGGGGCCCGCTGCTCGTCTCCGACGACCCGGCGACCGGCGCGCTGGCGCGCTTCTGGGGCCCAAACGGCTGAGGTCAGCCCGACGCCAGCACGATCAGCACCACGAACAGCACCACGACCAGTACCAGGACCAGGATCGTGCCGAGCACGGCCGGTTCCTGGTACCACGGGTTGCGCACCGGCGTGGGCGGGCGCGGCGGCGCCACCGGTACCGGCCGGGGCAGCGGGCCGGCGGGCGGGGCCATCC
>JBKPCQ010000022.1:0-8554 GCA_046727455.1 Actinomycetota bacterium
ACCCTGCCCGAGCCGACCTCGACGGTCGTCGCCGCGCCGGTGGTCATCGCGCCGCGGTCCCGGTCGCCCGCGTCGGCTCCGGCTTCGCCCACGCCGGGCCACACCGCGCCGGTGCGACGCGCCGGCCGCACGCCGGGGGCCGATCCGCGGGTCACCTTCTTCGGCGACTCGGTGTCCTGGACGCTGGGGACGTACCTGCCGCCACACCCCGGGCTCGCGACGACGGACCGGGCCGTGCAGGGCTGCGGCATCGCGACGCTCCCGGACATTCTCATCACCGGTACCCCGCACACGAACTACGACTACTGCCCGGCCTGGCCGACCATCTGGCGCAAGGGCATGGTCGACGACCCCGACGTCGCGGTGGTCCTGCTCGACCGGTGGGAGCTGATGGACCGCAAGCTCAACGGGGCGTACCAGCATGTCGGCCAGCCGGACTTCAACGCGTACCTGATGGGCATGCTCGACCAGGCGGTACAGATCGTCGATGCGCGCGGTGCCCGGGTGGTGCTGCTGACGGCGCCGTACACGAACCGGTCCGAGCGGCCGGACGGCGGGTTGTACCCGGAGGACGACCCGGCGCGCGTCGACGCCTGGAACACGCTGGTGCGCGCGGAGGCGGCGAAGCATCCGGACAACACGAGTGTGCTCGACCTCAACAAGGTGATCTGCCCCGGCGGCGCGTTCACGTGGACCATCAACGGGATGCGGGTACGCAGCGACGGGCTGCACTTCACCCCCGCGGCGGTACAGAAGATCATCGCACCCTGGCTGCTGCCACAGCTCGCCCAGCTCGCTACGTCGTAAGGTGCGCGGTTTCGTTGACCGTCCGGACCGCGACCCCGCCGTCCGGCCAGTAGTCCACAATGGACAGTCCGGCCGGGTCGAGGTACATCCGGTGCAGGAAGGCGTTTCCGGCGGCCAGCGCGTCGCGCAGCAGGAGCTTGATCGGGCTCACGTGGGAGACCACCACGACGGTACCCTCCGGGTGCTGCTCGCGGATCCGGGTGAGGGCCCGGCGGACCCGGGCGTCGACCGCGCGGAACGACTCCCCGCCCGGCGGCGCCTGGTTCGGGTCGGCGAGCCAGCGGTCCAGCTCGGCCGGCCACCGGGCGCGTACCTCCGCGAAGGTCAACCCCTCCCACTCGCCGAAGTCGCACTCAACGAGGTCATCGTCGACGGTCACCGGTGGATCCCGCACGGCCTCGGCGAGGATCGCGGCGGTGCGGGTACAGCGGGACAGCGGCGAGGAGACGATGCCGGCGACCTCGGTGCCCGCGAGGCGGAGGGCGACCGCGCGGGCCTGGGCGATGCCGCGCTCGCTCAGCGGTACGTCGCCCCGGCCGGAGTACCGGCGGGAAGCGGTCAGCTCGGTCTCCCCGTGGCGCACGAGGATCATCCGCGTCGGTGCCCCGGTCGGCGGCTCCCATGCCGGCTGAGGAACGCTTGCTGGCCGCCGCTCCGACAAGCTCCGCGGCTGACGAACGCTTGCTGGCCGCCGCTCCGACAAGCTCCGCGGCTGACGAACGCTTGCTGGCCGCCGCTCCGACAAGCTCCGCGGCTGAGGAACGCTTGCTGGCCGCCGCTCCGACGAGCTCCGCGGCGGGGGCTCATCTTTTGGGCGCGCCCCCGCGGCCTCGTCCATCGCCCTGTTGGCGAGCGCGTCGGCGGCCCGGTTGCGCTCGCGGGGTACCCACTCGAAGCGCACCGTGTCGAACCGCCGTACCAGCGCCGCCGCCTGCGCCGCCAGCGGCCGCAGCCCCGGATGCTTGATCTGCCACCGCCCGGACATCTGCTCGATGACGAGCTTCGAGTCCATCCGTACGTCGACCTCGCGCGCGCCCAGCGCGGCCGCGGCGTCCAGCCCGGCGATCAGGCCGGAGTACTCGGCGACGTTGTTGGTCGTGGTACCGAGCGACGCCGACCGCTCGGCGAGCAGCTCTCCGGTGTCGGCGTCCCGGACCACCGCCCCGTACCCGGCCGGTCCCGGGTTCCCGCGCGCCCCGCCGTCCGCCTCGACGACGACGCGCGGGGCGCCGGACCTCACAGGCCCGACTCCGCCGTGCGTACCAGGATCCGCCGGCACTCCTCGCACCGGACCACCTCGTCCGGCGCCGCTGCCCGGACCGCCGCCAGGTCCACCCCGGACAGCTCCAGCCGGCAGCCCTCGCAGCGCCCGGCGCGCAGCAACGCCGCGCCCACCCCGCCGGACGCCTCCCGGATCCGCTCGTAGAGCGCGACGAGGTCGGCCGGCAGGTCGGCGACGAGGGGCCGCCGGCCGGCGTTGCGGAACTCCTCGTCACGGGCGATCTGGCGCAGCGCCTCGTCCCGGGCCGCCTCGACGGTGTCCCGCCGGGTCCGGGCGGCGGCCAGCCGGTTCTGGACACCGGTCAGGGTGGCCTCGGCGGTCTCCCGCTGCTCCATCAGCTCCAGCTCGGCATCCTCCAGCTCGGACTGCCGCCGGGCCAGTGAGCCCAGCTCGTGCTGGAGCGCCTCCAGCTCCTTTGCCGGCCCGGTACCGGCGTCCAGCCGGGCCTGGTCGCGGGCGGCCCGGGCGCGGACCTGGTCGGTGTCCTTCTCCAGTCGGGCGATGTCGCGGTCGAAGTCGTCGACGGTGACCTGAGCGCGGATCCGCTCGTCGTCCAGCGCAGCGATCTCCCGCGCCAGCTTCTCCAGCTCGGCGTGCTCCGGCAGGTTGCGCCGGCGGTGCGCGAGCTGGGCGAGGGCGGTGTCGATGGCCTGGAGTTCGAGCAGGCGGCGCTGGGCGTCCGGGTCGGCCTTCACGGGTGCGGCTCCTTCCGGTCGGTCCGCCCGCCGTCCGGCGGCACGGTCGTCAGCGAGGCGATGGTCGGCTTGGACCCCCGCTCCAGGAACACCACCGCGTCGCCGACAGTCGCCACGCCGCGACGTTACCAGCGCCGGACCGCGCCGTTCACCGCACCGGCCCGCGGGCGCGATCAGGCCCCGATGCCCATGTCCTCGGCGAGTTCGACGACCGCCGCGCTCGGCGGCCCCTTCGTCCGGCGGAGCACGTCGGACAGCACCTCGTGCCCGATCGGCCGGCAGCGGATCTCCGACGGCGCCAGCCGGTCCCCTTCCAGAAGCATCTCGCTGGCCCGGACGTAGTCGCCGACCTGGGCCAGGCCGCGCGCCATGTCGATGAAGTGGTGGGCGCGGCGCTCGGGCAGCAGCGCGACGAAGCGGTTCTGGTCCATCCGCTCGTGCGTCTCCACGGCCAGCCTGCCCTCGCCCAGCTCGACCGCTGCCGCGGCCCGGTGGACCTCGACGTTGGTCGGGCCGAAGCAGGTCCAGTAGTCGTTCCGGTCGCCGCCCAGCGCGGTCGCCACGTCGCCCGCGCCCCGGATCAGGTCCCGTACGGTGGCGCTGTCGCCGATCCGGGCGGCGGCCATGGCGGCGTTGAGCAGCAGCATCCCGTACACCGACAGGCGCTCGGGCCGGATCGGCTCGGCGCCGGCGCCGGGCGCCAGCCGGTTGGCGACGTTGAGGTTGACCTCCAGGGCGGAGCGGGCCCGGCCGAGGGCGAGCAGCGCGCTACCGACCCGGTAGCTGGCGATGGCGGCGAGCAGGTAGTCCCCGGATCGCTGGGAGACGGCCACCGACCGGTCGGCGGCCAGCCAGGCCAGGTCGGGCTCGCCCAGCTTGCGCAGCGTCGAGGAGGTGATCTGGTACACCTGGCCGAGCAGGTGGGCGGCGTCGGCGCGCTGGTACCCGTTGTCGGCGACCTGGGCGTCGCGCAGCAGCCGGGGCAGCGCCCGGACGAGCACCCCGTACTTCGCGTGCTGGAAGGTCAGCCAGGCGTGCCCGATCGCCTTGCGCAGCTCGTCCAGCGGGGGCGGCTCGGGCGGTCCGTGGAGGATCGGGCTGATCTGGTCGTACCGCTCCAATGCTGACCGGATCTCCTCGATGTCCACCTCGTCGATGCAGATGACGTTGTCCGGCCGGCGCTCGACGTCCTTGCCCAGCAGGAGCTGTACATCGATCTGGAGGACGTCGGCGATCTCGTAGACCACGGAGAACTTGTCCAGCCGCCGCACCCCGCGCTCGACCTTGTCCACCCAGCTCTTGGACTTGCCCAGCCGGTCGGCGAAGACCTGCTGGGACATCCGCCGCCGGCCACGCCAGTACGCCACGCGCCGCCCGATGGGTAACTCGTCCATGTCGGCCACCCTCCGTTCTTCCCACCCGGTCGGGTCGCACTGCGAGTGCGGGCCGGCCCGGCCCGGCGCCCGTAACGTCCTGTCATCCACAACGACCGGTCGGCGGTCAGGTGACGGGATGATCGTGGGACGGATGCTCGACGGGCTGCGCCAGGCCCGCCTGCGCCGGGCGGCGGTGCGTTACGCCGGACACGGCTGGGACGTGGTACCGGGCGCGGTGCGCGGCGGCGACCGGTTCCGCTGCCTGGCGCAGTGCCCCACCATCGGATGCCACCCGGACTGGACCGCCTGGGAGCGGACCGCGACCCGGGATCCGGAGCGGGTGGCGGCGCTGTGGGCGTCGCGGCCGCGGGCCGTCCTGCTGGCCACCGGGTGGGCGTTCGACGTGCTGGAGGTACCGGCCTTCCTGGGCGCCGGCGCCGGGCGGGCCACGGTCCGCGGGCCGGTCGCGGTGACCGCGGCGGGGCGCTGGATGTTCCTGGTACCGCCGGGTGCCGCGCTGCGCCGCGAGTTCGCCGGCCGGGCCGACGTGGTGCTGCACGGCCCCGGCTCGTGGATCCCGGCTCCGCCGACGACGACCCTGGAGGGCCCGGTGCGGTGGCTGGTCGATCCGGAGGAGGTGTCCTGGCGGCTGCCGGACGCGCGCGCGGTCCAGGCCGGGCTGGCCCGGGCGCTGCCGGTACCCGCCCGGTGGTCGGTGACCCGGCCGAAGGCGGCATGACACCCCCAACCTAGCCGGCGGCACGAATCGGGGATGCCGGTACCGCCGTCCGCTGCCTACCGTCGTCCACATGACCCGCCGTACCACCGCCTCGCTGCTGCTCACCGGGGCCGCCGCCCTCGCCCTGGCGGCCTGTTCCCACCAGGCCGGCTCCGGGACCGCCACCGCCTCGCGCAGCCCGGCCACCGCGGGCCTGGCCGCCGACTCCGCCGAGCCGTCGCCGGACGCCACCCAGCAGGACGGCGGCGGTACCCGGACCACCCGCCCCACACCGAGCCCGTCCCGCTCGACGACCCCGACCGGCCCGCAGATCGTCTCGGTCACCGCCACCGGCGCTGTCTGCCCGGTGTACGCCAAGCCCGGCGCGCCGTACAGCCAGCCCGGCCAGGTGACGATCTCCTGGAAGCTCGCCAACGCCGACGGCGTGTCGCTGGCGATGGACGGCGGGCTCTGGAAGAGCTACGACGGCCAGCAGGGCAGCGACACGCTGCCGTTCAGCTGCCCGCAGGACGCGACCAAGCCGGTGGCGCACACGTTCACCGTCACGATCAAGAACACCCACGTCACCAAGACCGTCTCCGCGACGGCCAAGCCGAACCCGTAACGCGTTACAGCTCTAGGACCTGACCGTCGGCCGCGATCTCCGCGCCGTTGAGTGGAACCGCGCCCGGCCGGGCCGCCGGGTTGGTGTTGTTGACGTGCGTGTACACGAACCGGGTACCGGCGGGCAGCTTGCCCAGCGTCTCCTCGATCGGCAGGTGCCCCATGGCGCTCGCCGGCGGCCCGCCGCCGGTCTCCCGGGTCATCTCGTCCTCGTGCAGGAACGTGCCGTCGAGCACCACCACGTCGGCCTGCGCGATCACGTCGAGGAACGCCCCGCTCCACTCGGCCAGGCACGGCGCGTAGACGAGGACGCCGCCGGTGACCGGGTCGACCAGCCGGTACGCCACCACCCAGTCCTCACCCGGCAGCCCGTCGGCGTACCGGGGCCGCTTCGCGCCGAGCGTCACCGCCTTGACCATCAGCCCGCCGTCGAGGTTCAGCCAATGCCCCGGCCGCACCTCGTGCCACCTCACGGTGGTGTACCGGGACACGATCGGCCCGACCGGGAACGGCCCTTCCAGGGCCGCGCGCACCGGCGCGGTCGCGTAGATCTCCAGCGCGGTCGCCTCGCGCAGGGTGATGAGGCCCAGCGTGTGGTCCAGCTCCCCGGTCGAGCACAGCACGCCGCGCACCGGGGTGTCGCGCAATCCGGGGCCGGGTGCCAGCTCCGGCGCCGCGACAAGCTGGACGCGCAGGTCCGGCGAGGCGTTCACCAGGTACCACGCGGCGCCGTCGCAGGTGACCGCGAGGCAGTCCTGGGTGCGGCCGATGCCGGCGCGCCGGGCCGCCGCGCAGCCGGCGCAGGCGCAGTTCCACTGCGGCAGGCCACCGCCGGCGGCGGTGCCGAGGAAGCGGACCTTCACCGCATCCGCCGGGGTACCGCCGTGCCGCCAGTCGCGTTGGCGAGCTGCGGTACCAGGTCGTGGTGCGGGGACAGCTCGCACACCGGGTCGGTCGCGGCGGCGTCGCCGACGAGCTGGTACGCCTGGCAGCGGCAGCCGCCGAAGTCGACCTCCCGCAGCGCGCAGCTGTGGCACGGCTCGGGCATCCAGTCGGTACCCCGGAAGCGGTTGAACGCCGCCGACTCGTACCAGATCTCGGTGAGGGACGCGTCCCGCACGTTCACGATGCCCAGGCCGGGTAACTGCGCGGCGGACAGGCAGGGCAGCATCTGACCCTTGGGATCCACGACGAACTGGCGCAGCCCCCAGCCGTACATGCACGGCTTCGGGGTGTTGTCGTGGTAGTCCGCGACGACGTGCACGATCTCGACCGTGTCGCCGTACCGCTCCTTGGCGAGCGCCGCGTCCCGGGTCGCCCGGTCGACCTGCTCGCGGGACGGCATGAGGGCGGCTCGGTTGCGCAGCGCCCAGCCGTAGAACTGGGTGTGCGCCAGCTCCAGCCGCTCCGCGCCGAGGCTGACCGCGAGGTCGGCGATGGGCAGCAGACGGTCCACATTGGACCGGTGCAGCACCACGTTCACCGTCATCGGGATGCCCTGCGCGCGTACCCACCCGGCGACCGTCATCTTCCGCTCGTGCCCGCGCAGCCCGGCGATGGCATCGGCCGAACTCGGCAGACTGTCCTGGATGGACAGTTGGAAGTGGTCCAGCCCGGCGGCGGCGAGCGCGGCGACGTCGGCCTCCTTCATCGGGATGCCGCTGGTGACCAGGTTGGTGTACATGCCCAGCGCGTGAGCCCGACTGACCAGTGTGGACAGATCCCGGCGCAGCATCGGCTCGCCGCCGGAGAAGTGGGCCTGCAGGACGCCGAGCGCGCGGGCCTCGTCGAGGACCCGCAGCCAGTCGTCGGTACCCAGCTCGTCGGTGAAGTCGGCGAGGTTGACCGGGTTGGAGCAGTAGGTGCAGTGCAGCGGGCAGCGGTAGGTGATCTCGGCCAGCATCCCGAGCGGTACCGGCGCCCGCGCCGGGCCGGCGGCCCGCGCCGGCTCTGCCGGCCCGAACGGCTGCGCCGGCCGTCCGGTGCCGTCGGACACCAGCAGCCGGCGCGCGTCGAGGTCGGCGAGGAGGTCGAGGACGTCGCCGGCGCTGACGCCCTCGTACTCCTCGGCCAGCGCCTCGGCGACCTCGGGGACGGTGCGGCGCCCGTCGCAGTGGACGAGCACCGCCGCCGCCGTCTCGTTGAGCAGCAGCACGCCCTCGGGGTAGAGCAGGGCCATCCGGTCGCGGACCGGGTCACGCGCCAGCTTGACCCCCCGCCGCAGGCCGGGACGGCTGGACAGGTGGAGGGTCAATGCCGGATGCCTCCGTGGTAATCGATCGCGTCGAGCATGGCCCGTAGCACGTCGCACTTGAACGACAGCGCGGCGACCGCGGCGTCCTGCTGGTCACGCCGCACGCAGTGGTCGAGCACGAGGTTCAGCGTGTACGCGCTGTCCCGCCGTACCACCGGGATCCGCGACTCGAAGTAGGCGTACCCGTCCGGCTTGATCCAGTCGTAGTGCTGCCGCCACTTCTTCACCCGGTCCAGCATGTGGTCGGGTGAGAACAGCTCGGTCAGCGCCGACGCGGCGCCCTCGATCCAGGGCTTGTTGCGGCAGAAGTTGACGTACCCGTCGACCGCGAACCGTACCCCTGGCAGCACGTGCCGCTCGTCGAGGACCTCTTCCCGGGAGAGTCCCACCGCGTCCGCGAGGGCGAGCCAGTCTCCCAGCCCGCCCTCCCCCTCGCGTTCCCCGTCCTGGAACGCGATGCGCGTGACCCACTGCCTACGCACCTCCGGCAGTGGGCAGTTCGCGATGATGGCGCCGTTCTTCTGGGAGAGGCTGCGCTGGTAGTACCAGCGGTTGGCCACCCACGCGCGGACCTCGTCCGGCGTGCAGCCGCCGGAGTTGAGCCGGAGGTGGTAGGGGTGCCGATCCCAGTAGCGAGGTGCCAGTCCACGAAGCGCTGCGGCGAACTCCTCCCGACTTAGCGGACGTTCCACGGGTTGACGTCGCCGGAGTATGCGGTGATCTCGGGCCGGGTCTCGTAGCACTCCACGCGGGGCTTCGCCCACGTCTTGCGGACCTTCTTGGTGGTGGTAGCCATGC
>JBKPCQ010000023.1:0-13852 GCA_046727455.1 Actinomycetota bacterium
AGCACATCCTCCCGCATGATCCGGCCGCCCGCGCCGCTGCCCCGGACCCGGGACAGGTCCAGGCTGTGCTCGCTGGCGAGCCGGCGGACCACCGGGGACAGCACCCGCCCGCCGTTGCCGGTCGGCGCCGGCGCCGTGGGGGTCGGCGCCCCGGCGGTGGTACCGGTGGGAGCGCTGCCGGTAGCCGCCGGAGCGCCGACCGCCCCGATGCGCGCCAGCGGCGTACCCACCGGCACCGTGCTGCCCTCGGGAACCAGGATCTCCAGCAGTACCCCGTCGTAAGGGCTGGGGATCTCCGAGTCCACCTTGTCGGTGGACACCTCGAACAGCGGGTCGTCGAACGCGACCGGCTCGCCGACCTGCTTGAGCCACCGGCTGACCGTGCCCTCGGTGACCGTCTCGCCGAGCTTCGGCATGGTCAATTCCTCGGCTTCGGCCGGGGCCGGCTCGGCGGCCGATCCGGTGGCTGGCACGGCTGCCGGTGGGATCGGCGGTGCCGCCGAGGCGGGCGAGGTGATCGGCGCGGGCGGGGCGACCGACTCGTCGATCGGCGAGTGCTCGCCGGCCACCTCGGCGCCCGGCGGCCCGATCCGGGCCAGCGGGGTGCCGACCGGTACCGTCTCGCCGGGCTGCACGAGGATCTGCACCAGTACCCCGTCGTAGGGGCTGGGGATCTCCGAGTCCACCTTGTCGGTGGACACCTCGAACAGCGGGTCGTCGAACGCGACCGGCTCGCCGACCTCTTTGAGCCACCGGCCGATCGTGCCCTCGGTGACCGTCTCGCCGAGCTTCGGCATCGTGATCTGCTGGATCTCGTCCGCCATCGCCTGCTCCGTTCAGCCGTGCAGCGATCGGCCGGTGAAGGTGAGCATGGTCTCCCCGATCGCCTCCGACAGGCTCGGGTGCGGGTGGATGAACGCGCCGACCTCTTCGGGCAGCGCCTGCCAGTTCACCGCGACGTACCCCTCGGCCAGCAGCTCGCTCGCCCACGGCCCGACCAGGTGCACGCCCAGGATCGGCCCGCCGCGCTGGGCGACCACCTTGACCATCCCGTCGGTGTCTCCGATGATCATCGCGCGGCCGTTGCCGGAGAACCGGTACTTGTGCACCTCGACGTCGTACCCGGCGGCCTTCGCCTCGGCCTCGGTGTACCCGGCCCACGCGACCTCGGGATGCGTGTACACCACCCACGGTACCCGCGCGTAGTCCACCGGTACCGGCCGCTCGGCCAGGATCGCCTGGACCGCCACGATCGCCTCGGCGTACGCGACGTGGGCGAGGCCGGGCGTCTCCACCACGTCCCCAATGGCGTAGACGCCCGGCCGGCTCGTGGCCATCGTGGTGGTGTCCACGACGACGAACCCCCGCTCCGACACGGTGACCCCGGCCTCGGCGAGGCCGAGCCCCTCGGTCACCGGCCGCCGCCCGATCGCGACGAGTACCTGGTCCACCTCGATCTTCTCCACACCGTGCGGCGTCTCGAAGCCGACGACCAGCGCGCCGTCGGCGCGCTCGGGCGGCCCGACCCGTGCGCTGGCGTGCACCGTGGTGCCTCGCCGGGTCAGCGCCCGGGCCAGCACGTCGGCGGTCTCCCGGTCCGGCCCGATCGGCAGTACCCCGTCCGGCAGCGCCTCCAGCAGCGTGGTCCGGCAGCCGACGTCGGTGAACACCGAGGCGAACTCCGACCCGATGACCCCGCCGCCGATCACGGCCACCCGCTCGGGCAGCGCGTCGCTGCGGGTGGCGTGGTCGGAGGTCACCATCCGCTCGCCGTCCGGCTCGAACCCGGGGATCAGCCGGGGTACCGACCCGGTGGCCAGGATGACCGCCCGGCCGCGCAGCTCGTCACCCTCCACCGCGACGGCTCCGGTTCCGGTCAGCCGGCCCCGGCTCCGTACGACCGCCACCTTGCGCCGCTTCAGCAGCGTGGACAGCCCGCCGACGAGCTGGTTGACGATGCCGGTGGTCCGCGTGGCCACCTTCGCCCAGTCGGGCCGGAACTCCCCCGACCCCTGCGGCATGATGCCGAAGTCGCTCGCGTGCGACGCGGTGCGGTACACCTCGGCGGTCTGCAGCAGGGACTTGGCCGGGATGCAGCCGCGGTTGAGGCAGGTACCGCCGACCTCGCCGCTCTCCACCATCGCGATGGACAGCCCGGCCGAGGCGCCGTACAGCGCCGCCGCGTACCCGCCCGGCCCGCCGCCCACGATCACCACGTCGTAGTCGGTGCTCATGTCGTGGCCACCCTCCGCAGGGTCTCGATCACCTCGGCGGTCTGCGGTACGACGGCGTCCTCCAGCGGCGGGCTGGTCGGCGTCGGGGTGTTCCTGGCCGCGATCCGGACCACCGGGTGGTCCAGCGACCAGAAGCACTCCTCGCCCACCACGGCCGCCACCTCCGCCCCGTACCCGAGCCGGCGCGCGGCTTCGTGCAGCACCACCGCACGGGAGGTCTTGGTGACCGAGGCGACGATCGTCGGCACGTCGAGCGGCACGAGGGTACGCAGGTCCACCACCTCGACCGAGATGCCCTCGCCCGCCAGTACCTCGGCCGCCTCCAGGCCCTGGTGCACGCCGACGGAGTAGGTGAGCAGGCTGACCCGGTCGCCGGGCCGCACCACCTTCGCGGAGCCGATCGGCACCGGTTCCAGCGTCAGCGGCCCGGGTACCTTGATCCGCCGGTACAGGTACTTGCTCTCCAGGTACAGCACGGGGTTGTCGTCGCGGATCGCACTGCGCAGCAGGCCGGCGGCGTCGTCCACAGTGGACGGTGCGACGATCTTCAGCCCCGGTACGTGCGCGAAGTACGACTCGATGCTCTGCGAGTGGGTCGGTCCGGCGCGCAGCCGGGCGCCGAACGGGCACCGGAAGGTGATCGGCATCGGGTTGCCGGTCCGGTAGTGGTGCCGGGCGACGACGTTGACGATCTGGTCGAAGGCGCACGAGATGAAGTCGGCGAACTGGAACTCCACCACCGGCCGCAGCCCGTTGAGGGCCGCACCCGCGGCGAGCCCGGTGAAGCCGGACTCGGCGATCGGGGTGTCCACCACCCGCCGCTCGCCGAACTTCTCCAGGAACCCCTTGGTCACCTTGAACGCGCCGCCGAACTGGCCGACGTCCTCCCCGATGAGGAAAACGCTGTCGTCCTGCTCCATCTCGGCCATCAGGGCCTGCCCCACCGCGTCGAGGTAGGTCACCTCGGCCGCCGTACTAGCCGGCATAAACGCCCTCCTCCACGGTGCTGGCGTCCGGCATCGGCGCGGCGAGGACCGCCTTGCGGGCCTCGATCGCCTGCCGACGCGCGTCCTCCCGGATCTGGCCGACCTCGTCCTCCGTGGCGATGCCCAGGTCGATCAGCTTGCGCCCGTACTCCTCCACCGGGTCGCGCTTGGCCCACTCGTCCAGCATCTCGCGGGGTACGTAGTCGGCCGGGTCGTGCTCGGCGTGCCCGTGCATCCGCATCGTGACGGCCTCGATCAGCGTGGGGCCCTCCCCGGCGCGGGCCCGCTCGGCGGCCTGCCTCGTCGCGTGGTACACCGCGAGCACGTCGATCCCGTCGACCTTCTCCCCCGGGATCCCGTACGCCGCCGCCTTGCCGGCGAAGTCGGTGCGGGACTGCAGCCGCAGCGGGGTGGAGTAGGCGAACTGGTTGTTCTCCACGATGAAGATGCACGGCAGGTCCAGCACGGCGGCCAGGTTGAGCGCCTCGTGGAAGTCGCCGCGCGAGGTGGAACCGTCGCCGCAGTACGCGATCGCGACGCGGTCCTCGCCCCGGTACTTGAAGGCGAACGCGCCGCCGGTGGCCACCGGATAGTTGTCCGGGATGTGGCTGGGCGGGTTGTAGATGTTCAGGTCCAACCGTCCATAGTGGAGGGTTCCGTCGCGGCCGCCGGTCGGCGCGGTCGCCTTGCCGAGGAAGCTCGCCATCACCTGCGCGGGATCCATCCCGCGCCACAGGTGCGCGCCGAGGTCGCGGTGCAGCGGGCAGAGGAAGTCGTCGGGGCGCAGCGCGGCGGCGGTACCGACGGCGATCGCCTCGTGCCAGTGCCCGGTGTACAGCGAGCCGAGCAGCTCGCCCTGGCGGTACATGCTGACCATCCGGTCCTCGACCGCCCGGTGCAGCGCCATCACCCGGAACATCCGCCGCTGGAGATCGGCGTCGACGGCCTCCGGCTTCGTATTCTTCTTCGGCACGGCGCGAAGGTAACGCCGCGGTAACTCGCCCAAATAGACCGGCTTTCACCCACTGGAAACCGGCTGAGATGCTGGCGCTCGCTCCGCTCGCGCGGCACCGAGGCTCCCCAGGCGACATCTTCCCTCGTCGCTACGCTCCTCAGTCCAGACGCCGCCCGCCTCAGTGCTGAGATGCTGGCGCTCGCTCCGCTCGCGCGGCACCGAGGCTCCCCAGGCGACATCTTCCCTCGTCGCTACGCTCCTCAGTCCAGACGCCGCCCGCCTCAGTGCGGTGCCTCGCCGTTGCCCACGGCCGCGAGCCAGTCCACGAACTGGAGGTACGGCTCCAGTGCCGCCTGGGTCTGCGTGGTCAGCTCGGCGTACCGGCGGGTGACCGACTCCATCTGCTCGGCCAGCCGCCTGAGGCCGCGCGCGGCCTCCTCCAGCCCGTCGAGCAGCTCGCGCTGCCGGGCCAGCGCCTCGACCATCGGGGCGTTGAGCTGTCGCAGGCTGTCCGCGGCGAGTCGCGCCTGCGCCCGGCTGGTCCCCTCCAGCACCGCCTGTCCCCACGCCACACCCGGGAAGAGCCTGCCGAACGCGGCCATCGGGTC
This sequence comes from Actinomycetota bacterium, assembly GCA_046727455.1. Classification (GTDB taxonomy): domain Bacteria; phylum Actinomycetota; class Actinomycetes; order Mycobacteriales; family Micromonosporaceae; genus AC-43. The sequence continues at coordinate 4,784 of JBKPCQ010000023.1, forward strand.
AGGCTGTTTCCGGTCCGTCATCGCTTCTCACCCCGCTCTGGTCGGGTACCACTCGTACACGCCGTCCGGCCGGGTCCGCCGGTCGATCTCCCCGGACCACCGCAGGTACGCGATGTGCGCCAGGGTCTCGGACAGCGCGAAGCTGCGCTGGTAGCGCAGCAGCGCGCTGGTGAACACCTGGTCGGCGATGTCCACCACGGTGCGCGGCCGCTCCTCGACGAGCCGGCGGACGGTGTCCAGCCGGCGCATCTTGTTGCGGATGATCACTTCGATCCGCCGGCCGCAGTCGGCGAACGGCGGCCCGTGTCCGGGCAGTACCACGCGCGGGTCGCGCTCGCGGATGCGGGCCAGCGAGTCGAGGTAGCTGCGCAGCGGGTCCTGGTCGAAACCCCGCTCGAAGGTGACCGGCGGGGTCACCCCGGGCAGCAGGTGGTCGCCGGAGAACAGCGCGCCCAGCTCGGGCTGCCACAGGCACAGGTGGCCGACCGAGTGCCCCGGGGTGTGGATCACCTCCCAGTGCCGCCCGCCGATGGGGATCCGCTCCCCGCCGCGCAGCCGGGTGGACGCCTCGACGACGGAGTACAGGTACGGCAGCCACTCGGCCAGCCCGTGCGCCACCTCGACGTCGCCCTCGGGCAGGCCGTGGTCGGCGTACGTGTCGCGCCGGCGGGCCATCGCGGTGTCCGGGTGCCGGTACTTCTCGCAGTCCAGGTCGGTGAGTGCGTGCATCCACAGCTGCGCGCCGGTCAGCTCCATCAGCCGGCCGGCGAGTCCGTAGTGGTCGATGTGCGCGTGCGTCACGATGATCCGCGAGATGTCCCGCAGCTCGTACCCGGCACCGCGCAGCCCGGCCTCCAGGACGCCCGGCCCGTCGCCGTCCGGGTGCCACAGCCCGGCGTCGACGAGGGTCACCCGGTCGCCGTCGGCCACCGCGTACACGTTCACCGAGTCGATCCGGTGCAGCCCGACCGGCAGCGGTACCCGGGTGACGCCCTCGACGGGTCCGGCCGGCATCAGCCGTGCATCCGTTCCCGGAGCGTGAACCACACCCGTAGCTGAACCTCGTACGTGACCCGGGCGCCGTCGACCGTACCGGACAGCCGCGTCACCTCGAATCCGGTGATCCCCTCCAGGGTCAGCCCGGCGCGGTCCACCGCCTCCGCGACCGCGTCCTCGACGCTGGCCCCGGCGCCGGTCAGCTCGACCGCCTTCTGCACCGCCATGCGCGGACCGTACGTCCGCCTGGGCGCCCGCGACCCGGCGCTTCCACTGCCTGGAAACGTCAGTGCGGCGCCCGGCCGCTCGCTGAGTGGAAGCCCGGCTTGCCCCGGACCTCCCCCCGCGCGACGGTGGGCCACATGACGGATCCCGTGCGGATCGCGGCCGCGCTCGCCGCGGCGGAACGGGAACACCGGACCCTGGCCCCGTTCACCGACGCGCACCCGGATCTGACCGAGGACGCCGCGTACGACGCCCAGTGGGCCGGCGTCCAGACCAGGCTGGCGGCGGGCGAGCGGCTGGTCGGCGCGAAGCTCGGCCTGACCAGCCGGGCCAAGCAGCGGGCGATGAACGTGGACACCCCGCTGTACGGGTGGGTCACCAGCGACATGCTCGCCCCCTACGGCGAGCCCGTCGAGCGGTCCCGGCTGGTCCAGCCCCGGGTCGAGCCGGAGATCGCGTTCCTGCTCGCCCGCGACGTGTCCGCCCCGGCGACGGTGGCCAGCGTGCTCGCCGCCACCGACGCGGTGCTCGCCGCCGTCGACGTCCTCGACTCGCGGTACGCGGACTACCGGTTCACCCTGCCGGACGTGATCGCCGACAACGCGAGCGCCGCGCTGTTCCTGCTCGGTCCGGTCGCGCTGCCTCCCGCCCGGGTACCGGACCTGCGGCTGGTGGGCTGCGTGCTGCGCGTCGACGGCGAGGTGGCGGCGACCGCGGCGGGCGCGGCGACGATGGGCCACCCGGCCGCCGCCGTGGCCTGGCTCGCCAACCGGCTCGCCGCGCACAAGCAGACGCTGCGCGCCGGCTGGCTGGTCTTCTCCGGCGGGCTGACCGAGCCGGTACCGCTGCGGCCCGGCCTCGGCGTCACCGCCGAGTTCGACGGCCTGGGCACCGTCGAGGTATCCGGCCGGTGAGCCAGTTCGTCGCCAGCGTCGCGGTCCTCGCGATCGGACTGGGCCTGGCCTTCTACGGCCCGGCCGGCGACTTCCGGGTGTTCGGCTGGGTCCTGCTGGCCATCGGCGTCCTCGGCCTCGCCGCCCGCGCGTACCTGGCCCGGCGCGGTCGCTAGCCGGCTCGCCGGCCGAGGCCAGTCAGCCGGCTCGCCGGCCGAGGCCAGTCAGCCGGCTCGCCGGCCGAGGCCGGTCTCCACGAGCCGGCCGGTCCGGGCCGCCACGGTGACCGCCTCGGTGACCCGCAGCGCGTCGAGCCCGTCCCGGCCGCTGACGACCGGCTCGGCCGCGCCCCGGATGACCGCGACGAAGTGCGCCACCTGGTTGGCGAGCGGGTCGCTCCGGTCGATGTCCACTGTGGACGTCGCGAACGGCTCGTACCACGACCGCTTGCCGGGAAACACCTTCAGCCGCAACGTCGGGACGGCCAGCGACCCGCCGGTACCTGCGATCGGCCCGCCGCCGCGCCGGCGGCGCCATCCCCCGCCCATGTCGAAGTACCCGTCCGGCTTGTAGAAGAGCGCGGCGCCGGTCACCGCCACGATCGGCCCGAGGGCACCGCTCGCGACCACCTCACGGGCCGCGGTCATGATGGGGCTGTACCGGCGGTGGTGCCCGGTCAGCAGCGGCACCTTCGCCACCTCGGCCGCCTCGTCCGGCCGGTCCGCCGCGACCAGCTCGGCCAGCGACCGGAACCGCGGTACCCCGAATTCGGCGGGCGCCGGATCGACGATCGCGGCCAGCTCGGCCGACCCGCACCGGCGTACCTCCTCGATGTGCCGGCGCCCGACCAGCCCGGCACCGGCGACCGCGATCCGTACCCTGTTCACGCCGCCTCGTGCGCCGCCTGGTGCAGCCCGCGGATGGCGAGCACGTACCCGTAGACCCCGAAACCGATGACGATGCCGCGCGCCACCGGCGAGACGTACGAGTGGTGCCGGTACTCCTCGCGGCGGTGCACGTTGGAGATGTGGCACTCGACCACCGGCAGGCTCGCACCCTCGATGGCGTCGTGCAGCGCGACCGAGGTGTGGGTGAAGGCGCCCGGGTTGAACACCGCGCCGATCGACCGGCCCGCCTTCACCTCCGCCCCGGCCTCGTGGATCCAGTCGATGAGCTGGCCCTCGTGGTTGGACTGCCGGAACGCCACGTCCAGGCCGAGCTCGCCGGCCGCCTCCCGGCACAGCTTCTCCACGTCGGCGAGCGTGGTGGTGCCGTACACCTCGGGCTTGCGGGTGCCGAGCAGGTTCAGGTTCGGCCCGTTGAGGACGAGTACCGACGTCATGCCGGTGCCAGTCCGGTCCGGATCCGGTCGTACTCGTCCCGGGGCACCGGCCGGGCTCCCTTGACGCCCAGGTCGTTGAGGTGCACCCGTACGTCTCGCGGGCCGACCAGGCCGAGATCGCCGCGATCACCGCAGAGCCGAACGTGAACGTACCGACGATGGCCGGCACGTTCGACCCGGCCGGCGCGACGACCGCGTAGATGCTCGGCAGGAACGCGGTGATGGCGGTACCGATGTTCTGCGAGACGGCGAACGCGGTGACCCGGGTACGGGTCGGGAACAGCTCCTGGTAGAACGCCGGGAACACGGCGTTGTAGCCCTGATACACGATGCCCCACATGAGGATGGCGGTGACGAAGACCATCGTCAGGTTCCGCTGGCTGATGTAGTGCAGGTACAGGTACGACAGCGCACCGGAGCCGAGCGCGCCGACGATGATGAGCGGCCGGCGGCCGATCCGGTCGGAGAGCGTGCCCACGAACGGGATCAGCACCATCGCGACGGCGTTGCCGACCACCGAGATCCAGAGGTACGCCGTGGTGCTGAAGTTGATGCCGTAGGCCTTGTTCGTGGCGTAGGTGGCGCCGAAGATGGTCGTGGCCGTCGGTACCACGTTCATCAGCGCCATGCAGACGACCCGCAGCATGTCCGTGCCGCTCTCGCGGACGGCCTGGACGATCGGCGCCTTCGGCACCTCGCCGTGCGCGGCCTCCTCTTTGAACGCCGGGGTCTCGTCCACGCGGCGCCGGATCATGTAGCCGGCGACGACCACGGCGGCGCTGAGCAGGAACGGGATCCGCCAGCCCCAGGTCTGGAAGGCGCTCTTCGTCAGTGTCGCCGACAACGGCAGGATGACCGAGGCCGCGAGGATCTGCCCGCCCTGCACGCCCTGGAGGGTGAAGCTGGCGAAGTAGCCGCGCCGGCCGAACGGCGCGTGCTCCACGATCATCGCGCTGGCTCCGGAGATCTCCCCGCCGACCGCGAAGCCCTGGATCAGCCGCAGGATCACCAGCAGCAGCGGCGCCCATATCCCGATGGCGCTGTAGGTGGGCAGTACCCCGACGAGGAACGTCGACATGCCCATCATCAGCATGCAGAGCACCAGCACGTTCTTGCGGCCGTGCGTGTCGCCCCAGTGGCCGAGGAAGAACGCGCCGAGCGGCCGGGCGACGTACCCCACACCGAACAGGGCGAGCGACGAGACGATCGCCACTTGGGGATTGCCCTTGGGGAAGAAGATGTTCGGGAAGACCAGCGCGGCGGCCTGCGCGTAGATGAAGAAGTCGTAGTACTCCAGGGCGCTGCCGATCCAGCCGCTGGCGGCGGCCTTCTTCGGCGTCTTGTGGAACTCGGCCGGTTCGTGCGAACCCGCGCGCTCGACGATCTCGTCCTGCATGTGGGTCTCCAAGGGGTGCGAACTCGCGCCACGTGGGGTGACCCGCTCATTGCAGCCACGGCGATCCGTACGAACAAGGTCCGTTTTCACTCGTTGGATTCGCGGCCGTGCTCTCCCGCCGCCGCTGTCCACAGTGGATGGTGCCTTACCAGGGCCAGTTTCCGGCCTGCCGGTCCGGGTCGTCGTCGGGCGAGACCACGAAGACGCGCTCGCCCGGGTCGCCGTAAACGGCGAGCGGCCCGGCAGCCGTCGCCAGCGCCCGCGCCGCCGCGAGGAGGGCGCGGCCCGACGGCTGGCGGAACGCCACCGTGTCCACGCTGAAGTCCGGCGACAGCACCTCGTCGTCGGTGGTCCCGAGCTCACCGTGCAGGCTGACCTCGCCCAGGTCGAATCCGTCGCAGGTACCGGGTTCCGGGCAGGGGGTGAGCCGCAGCGCCGGGTCCACGTTGTCCACCTTGAAGCAGGCGATACCGTGGCAGCCCGCCGCCTGGAACGCCGCCAGCACCTCTACCACGGTGGGTAGCGGTCGCGGCACGGGCGGCTCATCGGGCAGCCCGTACCCGAACGGCAGCGCCGCCGTCCATGCCAGCCCGCCGTCGCCGGCCAGACGGTGCAGCGGCGACACGAACACGGTGAGACTCACGCCGAGCATCCTGCCATTGCCGCGCTCCCAGCCCGGCCCGGCGCCGTCCGACTGCCGGCGCCGGGCCGGAACGCCTACCGGTCCGTCGCCCCGCGCGGCAGGATCGGGGCGGGCCGGCCGGAGCCGGTACGCGCCTCGCCCACCTCGTAGGTGGCGCGCTCGAAGGTGATGATGCGATGCCCCCGGTTCTTGGAGAAGTACAGCGCGCGCGCCCAGGTGTAGATCGTGCCGAGCCGGTTGCCCCAGCCGATCAGGTAGGCGACGTGCACGAAGCCCCACATCAGGTACGCCAGCACCCCGGTGAACCGGCGGCCGAACGCCTCCGCGACGGCGTACTTGTGGCCGATCGTCGCCATGCTCCCCCGGTCGTGGTACCGGAACGGCCGCACCGCGCCGTCCCGCCCGGCGAGCCGGGCGTTCACCAGCCCGCCGACGTACCTGCCTTCCTGGATCGCCGGCTGCGCCACACCGGGCAGCTTGTTGAGCGAGGCCATGTCGCCGATCGCGAAGATCTCCGGATGGCCGGGCACGGTGCAGTCCGGGTTGACCAGTACCCGCCCGGCCCGGTCGGTCTCCGCCCCGGTCCGCTTCGCGAGCATCCGCGCCAGCGGTGATGCCCGTACCCCGGCCGCCCAGATCCGGGTCCGGGCCCGGATCGTCTCCACCCCGCCCGGGCCCTCGACCGTGATGGAGTCGTGGTCCATGTCCACCGCGAGGGTGTTCAGCCGGACGTCCACCCCCATCTTTCCGAGCTGGCGCCGGGTGTACCGCTGCAGCTTGGGGTCGAACGACGGCAGCACCGCGCCGGCTCCCTCCAACAGCAGGATGTGCGCCTCGGTGGTGTCCACCGACCGGAAGTCGCGCGGGAGTACCTGGTGGGCCAGCTCGGCCACCTGCCCGACCAGCTCCACGCCGGTCGGCCCGGCGCCGACCACCACGAAGGTCAGCCACTCGGCCCGTTCCTTGGGGTCGGTGGCCAGCTCGGCCATCTCGAACCTGGACAGGATGCCGTCGCGCAGGTACCGCGCGTCCTCGACGGTCTTCATCCCCGGCGCGTACTCGGCGAACTGGTCCTCGCCGAAGTACGAGTGGGTGGCGCCGGCCGCCACGACCAGCGTGTCGTACGGTAGCTCCAGCGGCCGACCGTCCGGCTCCCGCGCGTGTACCGTCCGCGCGTCGACGTCGAGGTCGTACACGTCGCTGAGCACCACCCGCGCGTTGGGCTGCTGACGGACCACGGAGCGCAGTGCGGGCGCGATCAGACCGGGCGGGAGGATCCCCGCGGCCACCTGGTACAGCAGCGGCTGGAAGAGGTGGTGGTTGGTCCGGTCCACGACCGTCACGTCGACGTCCGCCTTGGCGAGCGCCCGGGTCACGCTCAACCCGCCGAAGCCGCCGCCGACCACCACCACCCGGTGCCGCCCGCTTGCCACGCCCATTCGACCAGTGGATACCGGCGGTCCCGGCGCGCGGTGACCACCTTTCACTGGATGGAGAGGGAAGATGTCCCCATGACCGACCGCAGGCCGCCCACGCTCGGCGAGATCATCCGGCGGCAGCGGGAGCTGGCCGAGCTTCCCATGCGCCAGCTCGCCGAGATGGTCGGCATCTCCAACCCGTACCTGTCCCAGATCGAGCGCGGCCTGCGCGCCCCTTCCGAGCAGGTGCTCGACGCGATCGCCCGGTCGTTGCGCACCTCGGCCGACGCGCTGTACGAGCAGGCCGCCACCGTCGAGGCCGGCCAACCGCCCAGGCGCGCCGTGGTCGCGGCGATCGAGGAGGACCCGGACCTCACCATGCGGCAGCGGCAGGCGCTGATCGAGGTCTACGCCGCGTTCACCGAGGCGACGGTGGCCCGGCGCCGCCGGGGCGGCCGGGTCCCGGACGGCGGTGAGCCCGGCGCCGAATCCGGCACCGGGCTCACCTAGGGCGCTGTCAGACCAGCGCGCTGCGGGCGACCTTCAGGTACGCCTCGTTGACGTCCTTGACGAAGGACACGTGCGCGTCGATCGCGGCCTTCATCCACTCGGACGGCACGACCTCGGCGGTCTTCTGCTCGAGCTCCAGGTAGCTCGCCACCGCCCGCTCGTAGGTGTCCAGGGCCACGGCGCCCAGGGTACGGCCGGCCGCGAGGGCCTGCTCGCCGAACTCGCGGACCTGTTCGGTAGGCTGGAAACTCTCGGTCATCGTCACGCTCTTCTCTGCTCGTCGGTTCAGTTGTTAGCAACATTAGCAAGCTGGTTGCTAACAACCAACGTGACGGTGCCCACTGTCCCGACCAGCCTCACGAACCCCGGTCGTCGGTCGGGCCCTGCAGCCCGGCCGCCGCCGCGGCAGCCTCGTCCACGATCACCGCCCGGTCCCGCGCGACGTCGAGCGTGACCGCCCCGGTCATGATCGCGACGACCTCCGACATCGAGTGCTCGTGGGGCTTCACCACCGCGACCCGGCGGCCCAGCCGCTGCACGTGGATCCGGTCGGCGATCTCGAACACGTGCGGCATGTTGTGGCTGATCAGCACGACCGGCAGGCCGCGGTCGCGGACCCGGCGGATCAGGTCCAGCACCTGCCCCGACTCCTTGACTCCGAGGGCGGCCGTCGGCTCGTCCATGATGACGACGTGCTCGGCCCAGGCCGCCGCGCGGGCCACCGCGACGCCCTGCCGCTGACCGCCGGACAGGTTCTCCACCGGCTGGGTCAGCGACCGCAGCCCGATCTTCAGCTCGGCCATCTGCTGCGCGGCCCGGCGGCGCATGGCCGGCTTGTCCATCATCCGGAACACGCTGCCGAGCACCCCCTTGCGACGCTGCTCCCGACCGAGGAACAGGTTGCTGGCGATGTCCAGCGCGGGCGCGACGGCGAGGTCCTGGTACACCGTCTCGATACCGTGCCGCCGGGCGTCGATCGGGGTCCGGAAGTGCACCCGCTTGCCGTCGAGCATGATCTCCCCCTCGTCGGGCTGGATCGCGCCGGTCAGCGCCTTGATGAGGGTGGACTTGCCGGCACCGTTGTCGCCGATGACGGCGAGCACCTCACCGGGCAGCAGCTCGAAGTCGGCGTGGTCGAGGGCGACGACGTGACCGTACCGCTTGGTGAGGCCGCGCGCGGCCATGACCGGCTGGGTCATCGGGTCCTCCTGCGGGAGATCTGGTCGACGGTCACCGCGAGGATCACCAGGATGCCGGTGATGAGCGTCTGGTAGATCGAGGCGACCCCGATGAGCTGGAGGCCGTTGCGGATCACGCCGACGATGAGCGCGCCGATCAGGGTGCCGATGACGGAGCCCCGCCCGCCGAACAGGCTGGTGCCGCCGAGCACCACGGCGGTGATGCTGTCGAGGTTGTCGGACTGGCCGGCCTGCGGGTCGCCGACCCCGGTACGGGCGACGGACAGCAGGGCGGCGATGCCGTACACCAGGCCGGCGGTGGCGTATACCCCGATGAGTACCCGCTGGGTGGGGATGCCGGTCAGCCGGGCCGCCTCGGGGTTGTTGCCGACCGCGTACACGTGCTTGCCCCAGGCGGTCTGGCTGAGCAGGTACCAGAAGAGCGCGAACAGCCCGAGGGTGACGATC
>JBKPCQ010000024.1:0-11091 GCA_046727455.1 Actinomycetota bacterium
AGCCCGGCCAGGTCGTCGCCCGCGTGCGCCGCCGCGATCCGCAACGCCAGCGGCAGGTGCCCGCAGGCCGCGGCCACCCGGTCGGCGGCTGCCCGGTCGGTGGCCTGGCCGAGGACCGCGGCGAGCAGGGACCGCGACTCGGTGCCGCGCAGCGGGCCCAGAGTGCGGGCCGCCGTGGTGGGCAGGCCGGTCAGCCGGGTGCGGCTGGTCAGCACGACAGCCGATCCGGGCGTACCGGGAAGAAGCGGCGTGACCTGGCCGGCCTCGCCGGCGTCGTCGAGCACGACGAGGATCTTCCGGTCGGCGAGCCGGGCACGGTAGGTGGCGGAGCGGGCGGCCAGTCCGGACGGTACGGCGGGTCCGGTGACGCCGAGCGCGGGCAGCCACTCGGCGAGCACGTCGAACGGGTCGCGGGCGCCCCCGGCGAGGTCGGCGTAGAGCTGGCCGTCCGGGTACGCCGACCGGGCACGGTGCGCGAGGTGCACGGCCAGTGCGGTCCTGCCCACGCCGGGCGGCCCGTCAACGGCCACCAGGGGCACCGCCGCTGCGCCGTTGCCGAGGTGGGCGAGCAGATCGGCGACCAGGGCACCGCGCCCGACGAGGTTGGGCACGTCAGGCGGGAGCTGCCCGACCGGGAACGGGGTACGCGCGGCGGCCGGCCGGGGGACGGTCACCTCTCCGCGCACTACGGCCGGGTACAGCTTGCGGACCTCGGGGCCGGGGTCGGCGGCCTGCCGGTACACCCGCGCGGCCTCCGCGGCCCGCCCGCAGCGGGCCAGCGCCAGCATGAGCTGGGCCGCCAGGCGGTCCCGCCCCGGGTGGCGGGCGGCCAGGATCCGCAGCTCGCCCACCACGTCGCCGTGGCGCCCGGCGGCCAGCTCGGCGTCCAGGCACTCCTCGATGACGGCCAGCCGGTCCTCGGTCAACCGGGCCAGCTCCGGTTCGAGCGGCGGGATCGCGAGGTTGGCGAGGGGCTCGCCGCGCCAGCGTCCGAGACCGGCGCGGAACCGGGCCACCGCGCGGGGGTACTCGCCCTCGGCGGCGCACTTGCGCGCGGCTTCGACGTCGGCCCAGTACTCGCCGAGGTCAAGGGTGCCGGGGTCGACCCGGAGCCGGTACGCCCGGTCGGCGAACCGGACGTCGATGCCCGGCAGGGCGTGGCGCAGCCGGGAGACATACGTCTGGATGTTCGACGCCCACGAGCGCGGCGGCCGGCCGCGCCACACCGCCTCGACGAGCGTTTCGACCGGTACCGCCCGGTTGGCATGCATGAGCAGCACGGCCAGCATGACCCGTGGCCCGCTGCCGGGTAGCACGAGTTCCGCGCCGTCGGTGCTCTGCACCGACAACGGTCCCAGTACCCCGAACCTCATCAGCTCTGGCCCCCGCCCACCCGCCGGAGCGGACCGGCGGGCCTACCGATGTGCGACCGAGCAAAGGCTGCCGTACCCGCGCCGATCCCGCAGCCCCGCTACGGGCTTTCGCGCGTCATACTCTCACGTTCGCCAATGCGTGCTCGAGTACGGCGAGGGGTTCCTGCTCGCCGACTCCGATGTTGCGGTATATCTCGGGCCGGCGGCTGCGCAGGATCTGGCCCCAGGCCAGGCCGGTGACGACGGCGAGCAGGAGCACCCCGACCGGGATCCAGGTGAGCAGCGACCCCGGTGCGGTGCCGAGGAGCGAGTTGAGGTTGACCATGGTGATCACCAGGATCACCGCGAGGGCGAAAGCTCCGGCGGCCGGCGCCCATACCCGTTGCCAGGCGCTCTCGCCGTTACCCGAGACGCGCCGGAAGAACCCGAGGGTGGCCAGGGACGTGCCGAACATCAGGAGGCCGACGCCGATCCCGGCGAGGGTCGCCAGCCAGGTGAACATCGTCTTGAACGGATCGGCGCCGGTCACCACGAACGCCAGGATCGCGATCAGCGCGACCGCCGACTGCAGCAGCGAGCCGCCGATCGGTGCGCCGCCGCGGTGGCCGTCCCGGATGCGCCCGAGCCGCGGGGGCAGGACCCGCTCCCGCGCCATGGCGAACACGTACCGGGCGACCGAGTTGTGGATGCTGATCATCGCGGCCACGACGGACGTGATGAGCAGCAGGTTGCCCAGCTTGGCGACGACGAATCCATAGTGGTCCTGGAGGACCACCAGCGGGATCGGTGGCGCGTCCGGTACCCGGGCCGCGCTCACCACCGCCGGCGCGGCCTCGTCGCCGGTGCCCACGGTCTGGATGCCCACGGTCACCGCCATCGCCCAGGCGCTCACCGCGTAGAAGACGCCCATGAAGATCAGGGCGCCCATGGTGGCCCAGGAGACCGTCCGGTGGGTGCGCGCCTCCTCGGCGTAGAACGGCCCCGTCTCGTACCCGAGGAACGCCGCGATGCCGAAGGCGAACACGCCGCCGATGCCGTTGACCAGCAGGCTTCCCGGGGACAGCGGCTTCAGGGTGATGCCCTGCGCGGCGTGGCCGAACGAGGCGACGTCGAACAGCACGATGATGCCGATCTCGCAGATCAGCAGCGTGGTCAGCACGCGGGCGTTCACGTTGATGTGCAGCACGCCGAGTAGGCCGACCACCGCCCAGACGACCAGGGCCCACAACCACCAGGTGCCGGCGCCGTCCAGGAAGCCCTGGATGGTCACGCCCACCAGGCCGTACAGGCTGATCTGGATGGAGTTGTACGCGACCAGCGCGACGGTGCCGCCGGCCATGCCCCAGATCCGGCCGAGGCCCCGGGCCAGGAGCGCGTAGAAGGTGGCGGCGTGCGGACCGTACCGCACCATCGCCACGTACCCGATCGTGAAGAAGGCCAGCGCGCCGGCCAGCACCAGGAATGACAGAGGTACACCGATCACCCCGGTCGCGCCGTAGGTGGCGACCACGCCACCCGCGACCACGATCATGGGGCCGGAGGCCCCGACGCAGAAGAAGAACAGGGGGCCGGTGCCGATGCTCTTACGGGCCAAGCCGCTCGGAGCGGTCATACCGGGGTCTCCTCATCTCACAGCCGAGGCGTCCGCCAACGTCCGTCGGTCACGAGCAACATACAGGCACACGGGTGGATGGCTGTAGGCCCGTCCGTGGCGGAAAATCTCTTGGCCGTTACACGGAAATACGCGACGTATGTGTCCGGCAGGTTACGCGGTAGCATTCGGGATCGTGAATGAGAAAGAGTTGCTGGTGGGGACTAGCGGCAGCGAAGTTCATGAGCTAATGTCGGCCCACGCACGGTACGGTGGGGAGTGTCCGTTGTGGACAGTTGCCGTGGTTACTGACAGTTGCGTGTGGACCGGTGAGCGTGATCCCGCGCCTTGAGCGGAAGGTTCCCGGAAGAGTACGGGCCGTTTAACATACGGTCCAACCGCGAAGCTCGATGTCGGCTGCTGGGCAAGCCCGGGTCCGACGTCACCCTGGGAGGCACCGTGGAAAGCGACACCGAGCCTGACACTGACCCTGCCATCAGAACGGTGCTGGACAATCTCGCAGCCCACCTGGAGGCCGTCCGCCTGACCAACATCGGCTGGCCCGCCGCGAGCGACACCGACTTCACCGTCCTCAGCCGGTTCTTCGAACGGGACCTGCTGAACAACCTCGGCGACCCCTTCGCCAACGGCGCCTATCCGCAGCACACCAAGGCGCTGGAGAAGGAGGTGGTGAACTTCGTCGCCGACCTGATGCGGGCCCCCGCCGACGACCGCTGGGGGTACGTCACCGCGGGCGCCGGCGAGGGCAACCTGTACGCGCTGCACATGGCCCGTAGCCTGCACCCCAAGGGCATCGTCTACTACTCCGAAGCCGCTCACTACAGCGTCGACAAGGCGGTCGACCTGTTGTGCATGCCGTCCATCCGGGTGCGCGCGGACGACGCCGGCCGGATGGACTTCCACGACCTGACCGCCCTCGTGGGCCGCAACCGTGACCGCCCGGTCGTCATCGTGGCGAACATCGGCACGACCATGACCGAGGCCATCGACGACGTACGGCGGATCAGCCACGTGCTGGACTCGCTGGCCATCCGGCGCCGCTTCGTGCACGCCGACGCCGCGCTGTCCGGTATCCCGCTGGCCCTGCTCGACCCGCAGGACCGGCCCGGTCTCGACTTCGCCGACGGGGCGGACAGCATGATCGTGTCGGGGCACAAGTTCCTCGGCACGCCGATACCCTGCGGCGTCGTCGTCGTCAAGGCCAGCCACCGGATCCACCTCACCCGCACCGGCCCGTTCATCGGCAGTCCGGACACCACCATCGGCTGCTCCCGCAGCGGGCACGCCGCTCTGCTGATCTGGTACGCGCTACGCCGGTACGGGGTCGAGGGACTGCGGGTGCGCGCCGAGCAGGCGCGTGAGCTGGCCCGGTACACCCACCGGCGGCTGGTCGAGATGGGCTGGGAGACGTCGCACAACCCGTACGGCTTCACCGTCGTCCTCGCCACGCCACCCGAGTCGGTGACCAAGCGCTGGACGCTGGCCAGCACCAACGGGCGCAGCCACATCATCTGCATGCCCGGTGTGAGCAAGGCGCAGATCGACGAGTTCCTGGCCGATCTGCGGGCGGTCGCGAAGCCGGCCACCCTGGTCAAGGTTCCCGCACGGCGAACTCCGGAGCTGCGCCGGGCCGCCCCGGCGAATGTGGCCTGAGGTCGTCCACACCTACCTCGGCCAGGTCGACGCGGTAGCGCCCGGCCTGGTCGAGGGGTTCTACCTCGTCGGCTCGCTCGCGCTGGACGACTACCGGCCGGGCACCAGCGACGTGGACTTCGTGGCGGTCACCGGCCGGCCGCTCGCACCGAGCGAGATCGATGCGGTGGGCCGGCGGCCGCCCTCGCTGGACGGCGTCTACGCGACCTGGGAGGAGCTGGCCACCGACGCCGGGCGCGACCCGGTCGCGTGGCACACGCTGAAGCGGTACGGGATACGGGTACGCGGGCCGGAGCCGGCGGAGCTGACCATCGCGACGGACCGCTCCACATTGGACAGTTGGTGCCGGGCGAACCTCGACGGGTACTGGCGCCGGTGGCGTCGCGCGGCCGGCCGGCCGCTGTCCCGCAAGTGGCTGGCCTGCCTCGGTACCGGGGGCCCGGCCTGGGCGGTGCTGGGCGTGAGCCGGCTGCACTACACGATCGCCACCGGCGACATCACCTCGAAGAGCGGCGGGGGCCGGTACGCGCTCTCGGTCTTCCCGTCCCGGTGGCACCCGATCGTGACCGACTGTCTAGCGACTAGACAGGGCGGCGCGTCCTCCCTGCCCCGCCTGGTCCGGCACCGGGAGACGCTCGCCTTCCTGGACATGGCGTTGCTGTCCTACTGATCATCGTCCAGCCCCCGCTCGATCGCGTACCGCACCAGCTCCACCCGGTTGTGCAACTGGAGCTTGTGCAGGGTGTTCTGGACGTGGTTCTGCACGGTGCGGTGCGACACCACCAGGCGCTCGGCGATCTGCTTGTACGACAGGCCCTTGGCCACCAGCCGCAGCACCTCGGTCTCCCGGTCGGTGAGCCGGGGCGGTTCGTCGGCCGGGGCCGGCGCGGCGGCCAGCCGCCGGTACTCGCCGAGCACCAGGCCGGCCAGGCCCGGCGTGAACACCGCGTCGCCATCGCCGGTGCGGCGTACGGCGTCGAGGAACTCGGTGCGGGCCGCCGACTTCAGCAGGTACCCGGTGGCCCCGGCCTTCACCGCGTCGAGCACGTCCTGCTGTTCGCCGCTCGCCGAGAGCACCAGGATCCGCGCGGGCGGGTGGGCGGCGAGCACGCCGTGGATGACCTCGACACCGGACAGGTCGGGGAGCTGGAGGTCGAGGACCACGACGTCGGGCCGCGCCGCGCCGGCCACCCGTACCGCCTGCGCGCCCTCGCCGACGGTCGCCACCACCTCGTACCCGTCCTCGGCCAGCTCGCGCGCCACGCCCTCGCGCCACATCGGGTGGTCGTCGACCACCATCACGCGGGTCACGCCGACACCTCACTCGGGCGGGGCACCCGCAGCTCGACCTCGGTACCCTGGCCGGGCGCCGAGGTGATGGCCACGGTGCCGCCCAGGTCGCGGATCCGGCCCTTGATGGACTGCGCCACGCCGAGCCGGCCGGCGGCGGCCGCCTCGTCCAGCCGGCCGGGCGGGATCCCCGGCCCGTCGTCCCGTACCGTCACGGTCACCCCGTCGTCCTCCGTCTCCACGAGTACCCAGGCCCGGGTACCGGCGCCGCAGTGCCGCCGGACGTTCGCCAGCGCCGCGCCGACGGCGAGTACCAGCTCCTCCGCGTCGGCTGCGGGCAGCAGGACGGGGTGCGCGGGCGCCGCCAGCGACACGACCGCCGAAGCGTACCGGCCCAGCGCCGTGCGCAGGTCCACCTCGCCGTCCGGCGGACCCGCCGGTCCCGTGCCGATCAGCGTGCGCAGCGCGGCCTCCTGCTCCCCGGCCAGCCGGCCCAGCTCCGCGGCCTCCCCGCCCAGCTCGGCGCCGCGCCGCTGGACGAGGGCGAGCACCTGGAGTACCGAGTCGTGGATGCCCCGGGCCAGCCGCTCCCGTTCCCGGTTGGCCGCTTCGAGTTCGGCGGCCCGCTGGAGGCGCTCCTGCGCGTCGACGGACAGCCGGGCGACGTGCCCCACGGCGAGGCCGGCGAGCACCAGCAGGACCGGGCTGTCCAACGACGCGCCGCCGTACGAGCCGAAGCTGAGCAGGTCGCAGATGCCCATGATGATCGCCGCGACGACCCCCCGGCGGCGTCCGCCGGAGATCGCCCAGGCGAGCACCGGGCTGGCGATCCAGGCGACCGGGATGTTGGCGATGCCGAGTGCCAGACCGCTCGGACCGAGGATCCACGGGGAGACGAGCAGGCACGCGGCCGTCACGGCCAGGTCGGCGATGAGCAGCGGCCAGCGGCGCCAGCGAGGCTGCCGGTACCCGTAGATGGTGAGCGCCGTCCATCCGGCCATCACCGCGATGACGACCCAGCTCAGGATCGGATGGGCGTACAGCCGGAAGTTCTGCGCCACCCGCACGGCGGCGTAGCTGAGCGCGGCGACCCGGAAGACGGCGAGGGCGCGCCAGAGCGGTACCTCGAAGGTCTCCGCACCCCTGGCCACGGGGTCACGGTACCGCCCGGCGTCGATAGGATCCGGCCGTGAGCGCAGCGGACGGGGAGGCACCGTGAGGAGACGCTTCCGGGACGGTACGCCGGGACTGGTCGCCGCGGCCCGCCGCCGGGCCCGCCCCCGGGCGCTGACCCAGCCGGGCGCACCGGAACCGGAGGCGCACTTCGTCGTCTGCGGCGACGACGCGCTCGCCCGGCGGCTGGTCGAGGAGCTGATCCAGGTTCACCGGCACCCGGTCACCGTCATCCTGCCGTCCCGGCTGCGCAACTACGGTCCGCAGCTCGCCCGGCTGCAAGGGGTGCGGATCATCGAGGCCGAGCGCCTCGGCCCCGAGGTTTTCCTGCGGGCCCGGCTCGCCAGCGCGACCGCCCTCGCCCTGCTCAAACAGGACGACGTGGGCAACATCGACGCCGCGCTGGTGGCGCAGGAGCTGAACCCGCGGCTGCGCCTGGTGATCCGGATGTTCAACATGAGCCTGGGCCACCACGTGCGGGTACTGCTGCGTAACTGCCGGGTGCTCTCGGACGCCTCCATCGCCGCACCGGCGTTCGTCGCCGCCGCCCTCGGCGAGGTGGCGCCCAGCTATGTCCGGCTGCCCGGCCAGACGCTCGCCGTCGCGCGCCGGGCGGACACCGCCCCGTCGGACGTCATCTGCGGGTTGGCCGACACCTCGCGCGGGGAGCCGGAACTGCTGCCGCCCGACGACGAGCGCTGCGACCTGGTGCTCGTCCGGGCCACCGGGATGCGCGCCGCCGCGCTGGACGAGGCCGCCGCCCGGCGCGCCTCGATCGCCGCGCGGGCCCGGCTGGTCGGCCGGGTACGCCGGCTGGTCGGCGCCCTGGTGAGCCGGGCGCTCGGCGTGTCCGCGCTGGTCCTGGTGGCCCTGCTCGTCCTCTGCCTGGTGGCGCTCTGGCTGCTCAACGGCCAGCTTTCCTTCTGGCAGGCCGCGTACGTCACGCTGCTCAACGCCGTCGGCGGGGCCAGCGCCGACCTGCACCTGTCCGGGCCCATCCAGGTGGTGCAGGCGGTCGCGGTGGTGACCGGCGTCGCGTTCATCCCCGTCGTCACGGCCGCCGTGGTCGAGGCCGCGGTGAACGCCCGGCTGGCTCTCGCGCTCGGTTCCAGCCGCGGCCCGGAGGCCGGCCACGTGGTCGTGGTCGGCCTCGGCAACCTCGGTACCCGGGTCATCCAGCAGCTCCGCGACCTCGGAGTACCGGTCGTGGCGATCGACAAGACGGAGTCCGCCCGGGGTACCCGGCTGGTGCGCGAGCAGGGCATCCCGCTGATCATCGGCGACGCGAGCCACCCGGAGACCCTGCACGCCGCGTCCCTCGGCACCGCGCTGGCGCTGCTCGCCCTGTCCACGGATGACATGGTGAACCTGGAGGCGGCACTGCAGGGCCGGGCGGTGAACCGGGACCTGCGGGTGATCCTGCGCCTGTTCGACGGCGAGTTCGCCGACCGGATCCAGCGCTCGTTCGGCATCGCCAGCTCGAAGAGCGTGTCGTACCTCGCCGCGCCGGCCTTCACCGCCGCGATGCTGGAGCGCGAGGTGATCGGCACGATCTCGGTCAAGCGCGGGGTACTCCTCGTCGCCGAGGTACCCGTCGAGCCCGGCTCGCGCCTCGACGGCGGTACCGTCGCCGCCGCCCAGCGCGCCGGGGAGGTACGGGTGGTCGCGCTGTCCGCCGCCGGTGCCCGTCCGACCTGGTCCCCGCCCCTCGGCCGGCGGCTCGCGCCCGGTGACCGGGTGATCGCGGTCGCCACCCGGGCCGGCCTGAGCCGCATGCTCGCCGCGTCGACCCCACCGGTCCCGGCCGCCTGAGCCGGTCCCGGCCGGGGCGGACCGGCTGGGCCGGCGCCCGCGTCGCTACTGTAGGCCGGTGACGGATTTCCGCCGCTCGTGGTGGCCCGAGGTCCTGCTGACGGCCGGGTTCGTCGGGCTCACCTGGGTACTGATGGCCGGCGGGTTGCTCGGCGTCGACATCGCGGTACGCCGCTGGTGCGACAGCCACCGCCCGCCGCTGCTGGACTCGATCGCCCGCGTGGGCAACCTCCTCGGGCAGGGCGGCTGGCTCGCGATCATCTGCGCGGTGACCGCGCTGGTCCTCGCCTGGCAGCGGCACACGGTGCGGCCGATCCTGCCGGTGGTCACCGCGTTCGCGCTGACCTTCGCCACGCTCCAGCCGCTCAAGAGCTTCACCCAGCGACCCGCCCCGCACGCGCTGCGCCAGCACGCCGAGCACTTCGGTACCGGCGGCCAGTCGTACCCGTCCGGCCACCTGGTCAACGCGCTCGTCTGGTACGGCGTCCTGGTCCTGCTCCTCGCCCCCTGGCTGGCGCCGCCCCTGCGCCGGGCGATCCGGGTGATCCCGCCGGTCGTCCTGACGGTGACCACCGTCTATCTCGGCTTCCACTGGCTCTCGGACACCGTCGCCGGGCTGCTGCTCGGTTTCCTGCTCGACCGGCTGATGCGCCGGATCCAGTGGGACCGGATTCCGCTCGGCCGCCCGTTGCATGCCGCCGGCTGGGACGGCCCCGGCCTGCCCGGCTACGCCCACGCGCCGCCGCGCATGACGCGCACCACCTGAAGGTCTTCCGACAGCTCGACCAGGTCGGCCCGCAGCCCGGCGCGCAGCGCGCCCACCTCGGCGTCCAGCCCGAGCGCGCGGGCCGGGGTGGTGGACGCCATCCGGCAGGCGTCGACCACCGGCACGCCGACGTGTACCGCCCGGCGCAGCGCCGCGTCCATCGTCAGCGTGCTGCCCGCGACGGAGCCGCCGGTGGCGAGCCGGGCCACCCCGTCCGTCACCAGGACCGCGAGGTCGCCCAGGTCGTAGGCGCCGTCGCCCATGCCGGCCGCGCTCATCGCGTCGGTGACGAGCGCCGCCCGGCCGGGGCCGGTGACACCGGTGGCGAAGGCCAGCGTGCCCTCGTGCAGGTGGGCGCTGTCGGAGACGAACTCGCACACCACCGTGGGCGAGCCCAGCAGGGCGTAGACCGGGCCGGGCTCGCGGTGGTGCGGCGGGCGCATGCCGTTGAAGACATGGGTACCGACGGTCGCGCCGGCCGCGATCGCGGCGACCGTCTGCGCGTGCGTGGCGTCGGTGTGCCCGATGGCGGCGACGATCCCGTGCCGTACCAACAGTTCCACGGCGGCGAGGGCGCCGGGCCGCTCGGGCGCCAGCGTGACCATCCGGACGGTACCGGCGCCGGCCCCGATCAGCTCGGTCAGCTCGGTCAGCGACGGGTCCCGCAGGTACCGCGGGTTCTGCGCGCCGCAGCGCAGCTCGGACAGGTACGGCCCCTCGAAGTGCACTCCGGCGAGTACGCCCTCGCCGACCATCGGCTGGTATGCCTTGGTCGCCGCGAGCATCAGCTCGAACGGCGCGCTCACCAGGCTCGCCAGCAGCGAGGTCGTACCGTGCGCCAGGTGGAACGCCGCCGCCCCCCGGGCCTGGTCCGGATCGCCGGTCGTGAACGTGCACCCGCCGCCGCCGTGGACGTGCATGTCCACGAAACCGGGTACGATCCAGTGTCCACTGTGGACACCATCGGCCGGTCCGACCGATGCGATGCGGGTACCGTCGGTCTCGACCGCGCCGGACTCGATGACGCCCTCCGGCGTCACCACCCGGCCGGTGATCCTCACTCGACACCGTCCACAAGAGACAGTCCCGCCACGGACAGGGCGAGCAGTCCGGCGCCGAGGCAGCCGGCCTCGTCGCCGAGTGCCGCCCGTACCATCGCCGGCTTTTGCTGGAACGTCAGCTTGCCGGCGAGCGCCGCGTCGAGCGGGACCAGCAGCGCGTCGCCGGCCTCCGCCAGCCCGCCGCCGACGACGACCGCCTCGGGGTCGTCGAGCGTGACCGCGGTGCGCAGCCCGTCGGCGAGCGCGTCGATCGCCTCGGCCCAGACCGCGGTCGCCGCCGGTTCCCCGGCCGCGGCGCGGGCCGCCACCTCCGCCGCGCCGGCCGTGACCCCGGTTCGCTCGGCATAGGTG
>JBKPCQ010000025.1:0-6047 GCA_046727455.1 Actinomycetota bacterium
CGGGTACGTTCGGCGAGCCGGTCGAGGTCGGCGGCGACCGCCCGGAACGCGCGTACCACCTCGTCCGGCCCGGCCGCCGCCCCGGCGCCGACCGGCTTGTCGGCGCGCCAGGACCGGCCGGCCGCCGCACCCGGCGCCACCCCGGACCCGACCCAGGTCGTCATGTCACATCGGCCAGCGCGCGCAGGATGAGAACGGTCGACGCGGCGCCGGGATCCTCGTGGCCGATGGTGCGCGGGCCGAGGTAGCTGGCCCGGCCCTTGCGGGCCTGCATGCCCACGGTCTCCTGGAGCCCGCGCGCGGCCGCGTCGGCGGCCGCGCGGGTCGCGTCGGGCAGCTCGCCGCCGGTGTCGACGACGGCCTGGTACGCGCTGACCGCCGGGGCCAGCGCGTCCACCATGGTCTTGTCGCCCTCGGCCGCCGCGCCGAGCTGCTGGATCCCGGCCAGCGCCGCGGCGAGCGCCGCGCCGAGCTGGACCGCCGTGACGTCCGGGTCCTCGCCCAGGCTCTTGGCGGCCGAGCGGAACGCGGTGCCGTACAAGGGTCCGGAGGCGCCGCCGGTCTTGCTGATCAGCGCCCGGCCGGTGGTGGCGAGCACCGCCGCCGGGGTGGCCGGGCCGGACTGGTCGAGCATGGCGACCGCGGCCTGGAACCCCCGGCTGAGGTTGATGCCGTGGTCGGCGTCGCCGATCGCGGCGTCGAGGTGGGTCAGGTGGTCGGCGTTCCCGACGACCAGCTCGGTGGCGCGGGTGATCCAGGCCCGGAACGCGGTGGCGTCCATCGGTCAGCGGCCCCAACGCAGCGCGGGGGTCTGCACGGGAGCGTCCCAGAACTCGGTGAGCTGCGGGGTCAGCCGGCACACGGTGACCGAGCAGCCGGCCATCTCCAGGCTGGTGATGTAGTCGCCGACGAGGCTGCGGGCGATGGTCACGCCGTGGCCGTCGAGCCACCGGGCGACGGCGGCGAAGACCACGTACAGCTCGATGAGCGGGGTACCGCCCATGCCGTTGACCATCACCAGGACCTCGCCGGACAGCGGCATGTCCGTGTGGATGGCGTCCAGCGCGATCCCGGCGATCTCCCGTGCCGGTGCCAGCCGGCCGCGCGTGCGGCCCGGTTCGCCGTGGATGCCGATGCCCAGCTCGATCTCGTCCTCGCCGAGTTCGAAGCCGGGCTTGCCGGCGGCGGGGATGGTGGCCGGGGTCAGGGCCACGCCGAAGGAGCGGGACCGCTCGTTGACCTCGCGGCCCAGCGCGACCGCCGCGCCGAGGTCCGCGCCGCGTTCGGCCGCCGCGCCCACGATCTTCTCGACGAACACCGTGGCGCCGGTACCCCGCCGGCCCGCCGTCCACGTGCTGTTCTCCACCGCCACGTCGTCGTTGACCACCACCGACTCGACCCGTACCCCCTCGTCGGCGGCCAGCTCGGCGGCCATCTGGAAGTTCAGCACGTCGCCGGTGTAGTTCTTCACGACGTGCAGTACCCCGGCCCCGCCGTCGACCGCCTTGGTGGCGGCGAGGATCTGGTCCGGTACCGGCGAGGTGAAGATCTCGCCGGGGCAGGCCGCGTCCAGCATCCCGTACCCGACGTAACCGCCGTGCAGCGGCTCGTGCCCCGACCCGCCGCCGGACACCAGGCTCACCTTGCCCGGCGTCGGCCCTTCGGCGCGGGCGATGTACCGCTCCTCGACGTTCACGGCCAGCGACGGGTGCGCGGCGGCGACCCCGGCGAGGGCGTCTTCGAGCACCCGGTCCGGCTCGTTGATGAGTTTCTTCACGGCTGCGACTCCTTTGTCTGGTCGGGCCTTGCCAGGTCAGGATGAGGCCGCGCCGACGGGCTCGGCGGGGGCGGCGTGCTGGGCGGCCGGGACCGGCTTGACCGCACCGAGGAAGGCGTAGACGGCGGCGGCCAGCAGCCCGGCGAGGAATGTGGCGATGAGGTAGGTGGGCACCTGGTTCCACAGCAACCCCTTGTTACCACCGAGGGCCGCGCGGGCGACCATCGGGCCCAGGTACCGGGAGGGGTTGAGCGCGGCGCCGGTCACCGGCCCGACGACGGTGATCACCGCGAACACCACCGAGGGGATCGCGAGGCCGTACCAGCCCGGGGTGGCCCGGCTGTCGGTGGCCGTACCGAAGACGACCAGTACCAGCAGGAACGTGCCGATCAGCTCGGCGAAGAACGCGTGCCCGGTGTTGCCCGGGGCGTAGCTGAGCACGCCCAGGCCGGCGTCGACGCCGGGCTGGCCGAGGATGCCCCAGATCGCGAACGCCCCGGCGATGCCGCCGACGAACTGCGCGATCAGGTACCCGGGCACGTCCGACCACGGTGCCTTCCGCGCCGCCGCGAGCGCGAGGGTCACCGCCGGGTTGATGTGGCAACCCGAGATGTGCCCGATCGTGTAGACCATCGCGATGATCACCATCATGAACGCGAACGAGATGATGCCCAACTGGGCCATCGAGAACTGCACCCCGGTCGACTTGGCGATCATGAAGGTCGCCGCGGCCGTACCGGGACCGCAGATCACCAGCGCGGCGGTACCGATGAACTCCGCCGCCAGTTTCCGGGCAAGGGTGACGTCAGCCATGAGTCCGCCTCCTAGGCGAGACTGTGTTCGGTACAGCCGAACAACGTTTCGCCAGAGTCTCCGCCCGGACGGCGTGCGTGTCAAGAGTGCACCGCGCGAGCGGAGCGAGCGCCAACATCTCCGCCGTTCACAGGAGGCGACCGAGGGCCGTCCGCGCCACCAGCAGCCAGCCGAGCGCGAACGAGGCGACCACCCCCGCCACGCTGACCACGGCTGCCTTGATCTCGGCGGGCAGGTGGGCCGGGCGCATCGTGAGGGCGAGCCCGACGAGGACGTGACCCTGGACGACGAAGGCGGCGTAGGCCCCCCGGGTCGCCGCCGCGCGTACCCTCCCCCAGTCCTGGGCCAGGTGGCGCTGGGCGAGGCCGAGCAGCCACACCGACACCATGACGGCCAGGATGCCCTCGGCCGACGCGGTCGCCACCGCGGCCCAGTGCCAGCCACCGAAGAACTCCCCCGTGGGCACCCCGCCCGCGGCCACCAGGCCGGCGAACGCGCCGATCGCCGCGACCCCGGCGAGCGCGGTGACCCCGCAGGCGCGGCGCAGCCGGTCCGGTACCGGGTCCAGCCAGCCGTGCCGGGCGCTCACCACGCCCAGGCCGAACAGCGCCAGGCACTGCGGCCACTGCCAGAGGTGCAGCTCGGCGACCTGGTCCGAGTCGAGCGGGTACCGCAGCCGGACGAGGAACGTGGCGGCCGCCACGGCGGCGGCGAGGCCGAGCAGGTGGCGGAGTCCGAGCGGCCCGCCGCGCGGCCCGGCGGCGGCCGGCGGGCGCACCGCCCGCCAGGCCGCGTACGCCAGCGAGTAGATCAGCAGCACCTCGACGAACCAGAGCTGGCTCGGGTCCAGCGCGGTCCAGTCCGGCGGGGTCGGGTGCCCGGTGACCCGGTCCATCGCCCAGACCAGCGGCGGGTACAGCAGGAGCGTGAACACCACGAGCGGCAGCCCGAGCCGCAGCAGCCGGTCGCGGGCGAAGCGCCCCGGCCCCTTCCGGTCCACCGAGCCGCGCGTCAGCAGCCCGGCCATGAGGAAGAAGAACGCCATCACGAACAGCCCGAACGGGCCGAACAGGATTTCCAGGACGAGCACGGTGACCGGGCCGATGCTCACCTCGCGCACGCCGGTGTACGTCCACGAGCCCAGCGCCGCGTACCCGGCCCAGGCGTGCCCGAAGATGACCGCCGCGACGAGGACGGCCTTGAGGTTGTCCAGGTATGCGGCGCGGCCCCGGGCCGGCGCGCCGGCCGGCGCCGTCCGCCGCTCCTCCGGCCAGGCCACCACGGATCAACGATCGCACAATATGGATGTGACGCGGGCGGTCGGAATGGATGTGACGCGGGCGGTCGGAATCTGCAGCCGCACCGGGTCGGCCGTCGCGGTCGCCGTCGACGGTACGGCCCTGGTCGGCCGGTGGTCGCTGGACCTGACCGGGGACCGGGTACCGGCCCAGGTGTGGCACGCGGCCGCCAACCTGTCCCGGCCCGAGGCCGAGGCGCTGGTCAGCCGCGCGGTCGAGATCGTGGCCGAGGTGGCCACGCGCCGCCTGCGCGACCTGCTGGCGGACGTGGGGCCGGTGCGGGTGGTGGCCGTGGTGGTCGGCGACCATCCGGTACCGGAGTCACTGACGGCGGTACTGGCGTCGCACGCGCTCATGCACGCCGCCGAGGGGCAGCTGTACCGGGACGCGCTGCTTGATGCCGCCGCCGCGCTGGGCCTGCCCGGCGTCGGGCTGCCCCGCGGTCCGCTCGCACACCGGCTGGCGGGCGACCTGGCCGGTACCGTCCGGGCGCTCGGCACGGCGGCCGGTCCGCCCTGGCGCAAGGAGCACAAGCTCGCCGCGGCCGCCGCGCTGTCCGCGTTTCAGGCCGTGCCGTAGACCCGGCGTGCGTTGCCGGCGCAGATCTGCGCGGCGATCCGCTCGGCGTCCACCGTGGACAGTGCGCCGTCGGCGTGCCACGTGTCGAGCAGTCCGGACAGCGCGGCGCGGAACTGCGCGGCCGCTACGGTGTACAGCTCCGGCAGGCCGTACCCGTCGGTGGAGAACAGCACCTTGCCGAACGGCGCCAGTTCGAGGAAGTCGCCGAGCGCATCCCGGGCACGGGTGCCGAGATGGGTCATGGTGAGCCCGACGTCGACGGACACGTGCGGGTACACCAGCGCGAGCCAGCCGGCCCGGCGCTGGTACGGGTAACCGTGGAGGAGGACGACGGGCGCCGGCTCGACCGCGGCGAGGAAGGGTTGCAGCAGCGCCGGATCCGCGTCGCGCAGCGACAGGTCGCGGTCGCCGAAGCCGGTGTGCACCTGCACCGGCAGCCCGGTGTCGACACCGGCCCACAGGACGAAGCGCAGCAGCACCGGATCGGTGAGCCGGCCCGGCGACGCGAGCCACCCACCGGCTGCCCGGCGCACCTCGGCGTCCGTCGGCCGTTCCGGCCGCAGCGCGAGGCCGTGCCGGTAGGCGACGACCGACTTCACCGCGACCGCGCCGGTGACGCGAGCGGCCAGCGCGGTACGGTACGCGTCGGCGAACCCGGCGGCCGCGCAGCCGGTCAGCTCCTCGGCGACCCGCTCCAGCCGGACCACCTCCCGGACCGGGGCACCCGCGAACCCGCCGAGTTCCCGCCAGGGCAGCAGGCCCGGCCCGTCGAGCCCGGTGTCGACGAACAGCTCGGCGAGGCCGGCCGCGCGCATCAGCGCCGCGGTCGCTGCCCGCCAGCCGAGTCCGGCCCGCCGCTCCAGGTACTCGGCGAGCGGCGCGTGGGCCGGCAGGCCGAGTACCGGCGGGCACCAGCGGCGCACCGCCAACCCGACCGCACTGTCCACATAGGACGTCCCGGCCGGCGCGGGCCGGTCGGCTTCCGTGCACCACCGCTCGAACGCCGGCAGGTCGAGGTCCCCCGCGACGACGGAATGGCAGTGCGCGTCGACCAGAGGAAGATTCAGTACTTCCACCGGGTCGCCTCGGCGACGGTCGCCGGCGCGGCATCGGCGAACAACTCGTGCTCGGCCAGGCGTACCGCGCAGAACGCCTCCAGCAACGGCTCGCCCAGCGCCTCCCGGAGCGGCTCGTCCGCGCGCAGCGCGGTCACCGCCTCGGGCACGCTCTGCGGCAACCGGGGCGGCCGCTCGCTTTCGGGCAGGAGGGCGGGATCACCCGGTACCTCCGGGGGAAGCCGCAACCCCGCGTCCAGCGCGGCGGTGGCCACCGCGGTGACCGCCCCGACCAGGAGGTAGGGGTTCGCCGACCCGTCGAAGCACTTGAGTTCGGCGTTGGCGGCCCGGTCCCGCTCACCCACACTGCCGGTGATGAAGCGCAGCGCGGCCTCCCGGTTCTCCAGGCCCCAGCAGTGCCACGGCCCGGCCCAGCGCTGCGGGACCAGGCGCAGGTAGCTCCCCGGGCTCGGCGCGCCGATCGCGCACAGCGCGGGCAGGCGGTCGAGCAGCCCGGCGAGGATG
>JBKPCQ010000026.1:0-9195 GCA_046727455.1 Actinomycetota bacterium
TACCCCGATGTGGCGTCCGGCGGGACGCTGTCCTACACGATGGGCGGCTCGCCGTCGTCGTGGGGCACCGGCACGAGTGACGTGCCGCCGTCGTTCAACGACGGGTTCACCCCGCCGCCGCCCGCGCCGAACCTCGGTACCAACCTCGCCCAGGGCCGCTCGACGACCTCCTCCTCGCCCTGCGCCGCAAGCGAAACCAGCGACAAGGCGGTCGACGGCAGCCTCGCCAACAACAGCAAGTGGTGTTCGCTGACCGGACCGCAGTTCCTCCAGGTCGACCTCGGCTCGACGCAGAACGTGTCCAGCTTCGTCATCAAGCACGCCGGCCTGGGCGGCGAGACGACCGGCTGGAACACCGGCGGGTACTCGATCCAGGTCAGCACCGACGGCACCAACTTCAGCACCGTGGTGACGCGGAGCGGGATGCGGTCCAGCCGGACGCTGGACACGATCTCGGCGCGCTCGGCCCGGTACGTCCGGCTCAACGTCACCACGCCGACCAACAACGGCAACAACGCCGCCCGCATCTACGAGTTCGAGGTGTACGGCGGCGGCAGCACCGGCCCGGTCAACGTGGCGCTGAACAAGCCGGCGACCGCGGACTCCCAGTGCAACGCGAACGAGGGGCCGGAGAAGGCGGTCAACGGCAGCGTCTCCGGCGGTACCAGCGACAAGTGGTGCTCGCTCGGCGCCACCAAGTTCCTCCGGGTCGACCTGGGCCAGTCGTTCTCCATCAGGTCGTTCACGCTGCGCAACGCCGGGGCCGGCGGGGAGACCTCGACGTGGGACACCAGGGACGCGGACATCCAGGTGTCCGGTGACGGTACGAACTTCACCACCGTCGCCCAGATCCGGGGCAACACCGCGGACGTGACCAACGTGTCGCTGTCGTCGCCCGTCACCGGCCGGTACGTCCGGCTGAACGTCATCACCCCGACCAACTCCTCCGACACCGCCGCGCGCATCTACGAGTTCGAGGTGTACGCCTGACCTACGCCCGGCTGAGTACCCGTACCCGGGGTGACGTGAGTTCGCACACGGATGCGACCGCGCCACCCCGGGTGGCCTCATGGAGCCATGGCAGACGCATACCTCACCGGCTCCGGCGCGTACCTGCCGGGCGAGCCACTGGACCACGACGCGATAGCGGTACGGCTGGGCAGCGCGGGCACGGGGGCCGCGCTGCGCCGCCGGGTGCTCGCCGCCAACGGCATCCGTACCCGCCACTACGCGCTCGACGAGCGCGGCGAGCCGACCATGCTGAACGAGGAACTGGCCGCCGAGGCGGTACGGCGCGCGCTCAAGGACCGCGACCTGCCCCTGGAGTCGGTACGGATGCTGGCCGCCGGCACAACGCAGGGCGATTTCCTGGTACCCGGCTTCGCCTCCATGGTGCACGGCCGGCTCGGCGGCGCCGAGATGGAACTGCTGGCGGCCGGGGGAGTGTGCGCGTCCAGCATGGCGGCCCTCGCGGCGGCGGTGCGGGCGGTCCGGCTGGGCGAGCACGACAGCGCCGTCGTGGTCGGCTCCGAGCTGGTCAGCCGCTCGCTGCGGCAGAGCCGGTACGCGGGCGTGCGGGCCGGGTACGACGCCGAGTTCCTGCGCTGGACGCTGTCCGACGGCGCGGGCGCGGTCGTGGTCGAACCGGCGCCCCGGCCCGACGGGTCGAGCCTGCGGGTCGACTGGATCCACCTCGCGTCCCACGCCCACCGGTACCCGGTGTGTATGTCGGCCGGTGGCGCGGCCGGGCGCAGTTGGCTCGACCTGCCGGACGCCGCCGGGGCGGAGCGGGAGGGGATGCTGCGGCTGCGCCAGGACGTACGGTCGCTACCGGCCCTGTTCCGCGTGGGGCTGGGCGAGTTCGTGAAGCTGGTCCGGCAGGGCCGGGTACGGCCGGCTGACGTCGACCACGTGCTGTGCCACTACAGCGCCGAACACTTCCGTGGGGAGATCTTCGACCTGCTCCGGGAGGCGGACCTGATGATTCCCGAGGAGCGCTGGTACACGAACCTGCACACACGCGGGAACACCGGCGCGGCGAGCATCTTCGTCATGCTGGAGGAGGCGTGGCGTACCGAGCGGTTCCAGCCCGGCGACCGGATCCTGCTCATCGTGCCGGAGTCGGGCCGGTTCTCGTTCGCCTTCGCGCAACTCACCTGTGTCGGGCCGGTCGATCGGCCGGCGGCCTTGTCGGTGATGCCGGCCGCCACGCCGTCGCCGCTCGGCGAGTCCGACCCGGCCGACGGGGACGTGGTCCGCTGGACCGTGCTGGAGCTGGCCCGGGTGTGGGCCGACTTCGAGCGGCGGGTCCGCGAGGCACCGGTGGTCAGCCGCATCGACGCCGGTACCGCCACCCTCGCCGACTACCGCGCGCTGCTGCGGCACCTGCGCCAGCAGGTGGTCGAGGGCGGCCGCTGGATCAGCCGGGCGGCGTCCAACTTCTCCGCCGAGCTGTTCGAGCTGCGCAGCGCCGCCATCCAGCACGCGGCCGAGGAGCACCGCGACTTCCGCCTGCTGGAGGAGGACTATCAGGCGGTCGGCGGCGACCTCGACGAGATCCGGCACGGCCGCAAGAACCTCGGCTCCGAGGCGCTGTCCGCGTACATGTTCCACCAGGCCAGCCAGCCCGACCCGGTGGACCTGCTGGGCGCCATGTTCGTCATCGAGGGCCTGGGCACGGCGCTGGCCGGGGAGTGGGCCCGCCGGCTGCGCGAGCAACTCGCGCTCCGTGAGGACCAGGTGCGGTTCCTGCGGTACCACGGCGAGGCCGACGACGACCACTTCGCCGAGCTGGCCCGGCTGCTCCGCTCCGACACCGTCGACCGCGAACGCGCCGAGCGCATCGTCCGTACCGCGGAGGTCGTCGCCCGCCTCTACGCCTGGCAGCTCGCCGAGGTAAGCCCGTGACCAGCCCCAGCGTGTGGACGGCGATCCTCGCCGACCCGACGGTACCGTTCGACCGCGACACCCTCACGCTCGTCGTCGCCGACCAGCGCCGCCCGTCCCGGCGCTGGGTGTACCCGGTCGTCCGGCCGCTGTCCCGCGCCGCCGTCGCGCTGATCCGGGTGGTGAAGGCGCTCGTGCCGGTACCGTTCTCGGCACACTCCACAATGGACAGACTGTGCGTCTGGTTCCTGCGCCGGTTCGTCTCACCGGCGGCCGGCGCGCTGCTCATCCGGCACTTCGTCGTCGAGACGAACCTGCTCAACTTCGTGGTCCGCAATGCCGCGCCGCCCGGGGTGGCGGAGGTGACGCTGCGCCCGACGACACTCGCCGGGCTCGGCGACCGCGCCGTCATCGAGCACGACCTCAACGTGTACGAGGTGCTGATCGCCCTCGGACTCGCGGGGCCGCCCGTCCGGCCGGACCGCCCCGACTACTCGATGCTCACCGTGCCGCCGATCGACGCCTCCCCCGGCACCCGCCGCTTCGTGAACCTGGACGTCCAGACCGCGCTGTGCCTGATGAACATCCCGTTCGCGCTGTGCCTGACCGGCGAGGAGTACCAGCGCGCGGTGCACTCGCTGCGCCTGGACGAGTCGCTGCTGACCGTCCTCGCCGGGTTGACCGGTGACCCGACGTTCCTCCGTTGGCGGCCCGGTACCTCCGTGGTGCGCGTGGACAGCGCCCTCGACGTACCCCGGGCGGTCTACGAGCACGCGGTCATCTGCGAGTACGCCCACGAGCACCTGCGAGATCTTGGACGCCTGCCCCCCTCCAAGGAGTCAAGGCGTCCAAGATCTGCGATGAGGCAGCCTAGCGGAGTCCCCGGAAGAACCCCCGGATGTCCTCGACGAGCAGGTCCGGCGCGTCCTGGGTAGCGTGGTGGCCGCCCCGGTCGTACACGTGCCACGACACGATGTTCTTGTGGTCGCGCTCCGCGAACGGCCGGATCGACTGGAAGTCGTTGGCGAAGTTCGCCAGCCCCAACGGTACCGTCGTCGGCTCCGAGGGCGGCGCGGCATGCGCGTCCTCGTAGTACAACCGCGCCGCCGACGCGGCGGTGTTGGTCAGCCAGTAGATCGCCACGTTGGTGAGAGCGTAGTCGCGGGACACCGCGTCGCCGATGAGCTGCCCGCTCCACGCGAGCTGTCCGGCCGGCGAGTCGGCCAGCGCGTGCGCGACGGTCTGCGGCTGGCTGGACTGCAGCCGGTTGTACGCGCCCAGGTTCTCCCAGAACCAGCCGAGGAACCGTACCTTCCCCTGGTCCTCCTCGCTCAGCCCGACGAGTTCCGCCGGATCGCCCGAGGGCAGGGCGAAGACCTGCGTCACGTGTACCCCCACCACGTGCTCCGGGTCGGCCCGCCCCACCTCCGGCGACACGAGGGAGCCCATGTCATTGCCGTGCGCCCCGTACCGGTCATGGCCCAGCCGCCGCATCAGCTCGGCCCAGGCCCGCGCGATCCGGTACCGGTTCCAGCCGCGCTCCGTGGTCGGCCCGGAGAAAGCGAAGCCGGGCAGCGACGGGATCACCACGTCGAACGCGTCGGCCGGGTCCTCCGGATCGGTGAGCGGTTCGATCAGGTCCAGATACTCCACAATGGACATCGGCCAGCCGTGGGTCAGGATCAGGGGAAGCGCGCCCGGGTGACCGGACCGTACGTGCAGGAAATGCACGTTCTGGCCGTCGATGGTCGTGGTGAACTGGGGGTACCGGTTGAGCCGCGCCTCCCAGTCCCGCCAGTCGTACCCGTCCAGCCAGTACGCGACGAGGTCTTTCACGTAGTCGAGGGACACGCCGTAGTCGGAGCCCACGCCGGGCAGCTCGTTCGTCCACCGGGTCCGGCGCAGCCGGTCGGCCAGGTCGGCCAGGTCGGCCGGCGGGATGTCGATGCGGTACGGGTGGATGTCATCTGTCATGCCCTCCACGCTACGAGTGCATTAGGAACATTCAGTTCCTAATAGAAGCGCAGACTTGAGACATGCTGGAAACCTCGGCCCGGCTGCTCCGGCTGCTCTCCCTGCTCCAGACGCCCCGCGAGTGGACCGGCGCCGAGCTGGCCGAGCGCCTCGGCGTGAGCACCCGCACCGTACGCAACGACGTGGAACGGCTGCGCCGCCTCGGGTACCCGGTCCACGCGGCAAGAGGCGCGGTCGGCGGGTACCGCCTCGGCGCCGGTGCGTCGCTGCCCCCGCTGCTGCTCGACGACGACGAGGCGGTCGCCGTCACGCTCGGCCTGCGCCGGGCGGCCGGGGGCGCGATCGCCGGCATCGAGGAGACCTCGCTGCGCGCGCTGACGAAGCTGGAGCGGATCCTGCCGGCCCGGTTACGACGCCGGGTCACCGCCCTGCAGAACTACACGGTGACGGTACCTCCGGATGAACCGGCACCGACCGTGGACCCGGCCGTGCTGACCACCCTCGCCGCCGCGTGCCGGGACCATGAGCGGCTCCGCTTCGACTACCGCGACCACGCGGGCGGGACGGGGGTGCGCACCACCGAGCCGCACCGCGTCGTCAACTGGGGCCGTCGCTGGTACCTGGTCGCCTGGGACCTGGACCGGCACGACTGGCGCACCTTCCGGGTGGACCGGATCCACCCCCGGACCCCGACCGGCCCCGGGTTCGCGCCCCGGGAACTACCCGGCGGTGACGTGGCCGCCTACGTGGCGCGCCACGTCTCGGCGGCCGCCTGGCGGTACCGGGCCCGGGTCACCGTCCACGCGCCGGCCGCCGTGGTGGCTGAGCGCATCAACCCCGCCGTCGGTACCGTCGAACCCGTCGACGCGCACACCTGCGTGCTGGACACCGGCGCCGACTCGGTCGAGACCCTGGCCGTGCACCTCGGCCTGCTCGGCGTCGACTTCACCGTCGACGATCCACCCGAGCTGGTCGCCCAGGTCCGCGAGCTGGCCGCCCGCTACCTCAGCGCTGCCGGCCCCTCGGCTTGAGCCGGGTCGTCGGCATCTCCGGCGCCGGCAACCGATCCCCCGCGAACCCTTGCACCGTCCCGAACCGCGTCCCGCTCATCCACTCCTCGCGGTCGGCGACGATCTCGTCGTGGTCGCGGCCGACGAAGTTCCACCACATGACCAGCCGCTCCTCGAACGGCTCCCCGCCGATCAGCAGCAGCCGCCCGGGTCCGTCGGCCCGGACCGCGAGGTCGCGCCGGCCGGTGCCGAGGTAGAGCAGCGGCCCGGGGGACAGGTCGACGCCGTCGACGAAGACGGTGCCGGCGACCGCGAGCGCCGCGTACTCGAACTCCGGCACCAGCGGCAGCCGGTCGTCGGCGCCGGCTTCGAGGGCCACCTCCGCGCCGAACAGCGGGCTGTAGGTCCGCGCCGGCGACGCCCCACCCAGGAAGACCGTCATGGTGGTACCGGGACCCCGCTGCACCGGCAGATCCGGATGGTGCTCGAAGTGCGGGTCGGTGTGCCGGTACGGATCGGGCAGGGCGGTCCAGAGCTGGACGCCGTGCAGCACTGGGGTATGTTCCGTGGGCGTTTCTTCCGAGTGCGAGATGGCATGCCCGGCGGTCATGAGGTTGAGCTGGCCCGGCCGGATGAGCTTCAGGCTGCCGAGGCTGTCGCGGTGCAGCACCTCTCCGGCGAACAGCCAGCTCACCGTCTGGAGGCCGCTGTGCGGATGGGGCGGTACCCGCATCCCGCCGCGATCGGTGATGTCGTCCGGCCCGTAGTAGTCGAGGAAGCACCAGGCGCCCACCATCCGCCGGTCGCGGTTGGGCAGGGTACGCTCGACGGTCATCCCGCGAGGGCCGCCCAGGACCACGCTGCGCGCCGACAGCAGCTCGCGTACCGGCTCCGGCGCGACGGCGGCGAGCCCGCCGCACGTCGTCTCCTCCGGAGCGGTTTCGAGGTTGCTCACGGCATCGCCTCGCTGCGCTCGCTCACGGCATCGCCAGCTCGAACCGGGCCCGCTCGTCGGGCGGGACGAGGTCGACGTACTCGGGGTGCCGTTGCAGGTACCCCCGGATGTAGGGGCAGAACGGCAGCACCGCCAGCCCTTCCGCGCGGGCCGCGTCGAGCACGCTCCGGGCCAGGGCGGAGGCGTACCCCTTCCCCTCGAAGCGCGGATCGACGACGGTGTGCATGAGCGAGATCGTCGTACCCTGCCGGTGGTACTGGACGACGCCGGCCAGCTCGCCGTCGACGTGGATCTCGAACCGGTCGGCCTGCGGGTTGTCCACGACGTTGGCTGCCATCCCCCCATCCTTCCCGGGAATAGTTGACACCGCAACTACCTTGCACGGATAGTCGTATCCGGACCTGGAAGGAAGGCGACATGCCCGCCGTCACCGTGGAGAACCCGCTCGCCCTGCCGCGCGTACCGCGCCCCAACCCGCTCACCGACGCGGACCGTCCGGTGGTCTCGGTCACCACCGCGCCCAAGGGTTTCGAGGGTGAGGGCTTCCCGGTCCGTCGCGCCTTCGCGGGGGTGGACCTGCGCGCCCTCGACCCGTTCGTGCACATGGACCAGATGGGCGAGGTCGACTACGGTCCGGGCGAGCCCAAGGGCACCGCGTGGCACCCGCACCGGGGCTTCGAGACGGTGACCTACATGATCGACGGCGAGATGAAGCACCAGGACTCGCACGGCGGCGGTGGCCTCATCGGCGGTGGCGACACGCAGTGGATGACCGCCGGCTCCGGCATCCTGCACATCGAGACCCCGCCCGAACACCTGGTGGTCAGCGGCGGCCTCTTCCACGGCATCCAGCTCTGGGTCAACCTGCCCCGGGCGAGGAAGTTCGCGGTACCCCGGTACCAGGACATCACCGCGGGCAAGGTGGCCCTGCTCTCCTCGCCGGACGGTGGCGCGCTGATCCGCGTGATCGCCGGTGAGCTGGGCGGGCACCACGGGCCGGGGGTCACCTACACCCCGATCACGCTGCTGCACGTGACTCTCGCGCCCGGAGCGTCGGTGACCCTGCCCTGGCGGCGCGACTTCAACGCGCTGGTCTACGCGCTCGCCGGCACCGGTACGGTCGGTACCAAGGGCCGCCCGATCGAGGCCGGCCAGCTCGCGGTGTTCGGCGACGGCGGAGCCGTCACCGTCGGGGCGAACGCGCGTACCGGACTGGACCTGTTCATCCTCGGCGGCGAGGCGATCCGCGAGCCGGTGGCCGCCTACGGCCCGTTCGTCATGAACACCCGCGCGGAGCTGGTCCAGGCGTTCGAGGACTACCAGGCCGGCCGGCTGGGTACCATCCCGGCGGCGCACGCGGACGTCGATGCGAGCACCCCGGACGCGGAGTAAGATCAGAGCCGAACCGGTACAAGGGCGTACCGATCGGCGTCCGATTCTTGATACCAGCGGCTGATGGTCGACTTGGCATGCGGTGGTTAACATCGACTCGAGCTGCGTCGGCCGGAGCGCCGGTGGCGGTTGTCTTGGGCGCCGTCAGGTGAACGTGATCCCGGAAGAGAGAAACCAGCGTGGACTTTTGGGACCTCACGAAGCTCATGTACCGGCGCTGGATGATCTCCCTTCCGCTGCTGCTGATCACCATCACCGCGACCGTCTACGTGGCGCTGACAGCGAAGCCGGACTACGTCATGATCTCCTACGTCCAGCTCGTGCCGGCGTCGTCCAGCGGGGAGAACGCGGTCAACGCCGCGCTGCGCAACCCGTGGAACCAGCTCGGCCTCGGCACGCTCGCCCAGGCCTCGACCTACGCCACCCAGGACCAGAAGTTCACCGAGGAGCTGAAGGCCAACCACCACACCGCCAACTTCACGCTCACGATGACCAACCAGGAGCCGATCGTCACGTTCCAGACGGTCGGCTCGACCCCGCTGGACGCCACCATCACCACCCAGCTGGTGCTCAAGCGGTTCCAGGATTCGGTGTTGTCGCTGCAGAAGCAGTACGGCGTGCACGATGAGGATCTCATCAAGACCCAGCGGCTGGACCAGGGGCAGAACCTCCAGCCCTCGGGCGGGAAGGTCAAGCGGGCCATCGCCGCCGTCGGGGTGGCCGGCCTGCTCCTGACCTGCGGTGTCACGGTGCTTTTCGACGCGGTCGCGCGGCGCCGGGCCCGCCGGAAGGCACAGGCGGAGAAGGTCGACCCGCTGGCCGTCGAGATCGCGCTGGCCCGGGAGAAGGCCGCCGCCGCGCCGACCCAGGCGCCGAGCAAAGGTCACGATCGCGACCCGGTGGAGACCGCGCTGCTGCCGAAGGTGGACGCGGTGCTGGAGACCGCGCTGCTGCCGAAGGTACCGGCCGCGCTCATCC
>JBKPCQ010000027.1:0-13715 GCA_046727455.1 Actinomycetota bacterium
CGCGAACGCGACACCGTCGACGACGTGCGCGCCGGCGATGCCGGTGCCGATGGCGAGGAACAGCACATGCCCGTACCCCCGGCCGGCGCCCAGCCGCGCCTCGGCCGCGCCGCCCGCGCGCACGTCGTGGCCCAGCACCGCGGGCAGGTCCAGGTGCCTGGCCAGCAGATCCCGCAGCGGTACCTCGCGGAAGCCCACGTTCGCCGACCACATCGCGATCCCCCGGCGCTCGTCCACGACGCCAGGGACGACGATGCCGACCGCGCCGGCCTTCCCGCCGTTCTCCGCCGCTCGTACGGCGAGCCCGGCCGCCACGTCGAGAATGGTCTCGACGACCGCTTCCGGACCCCGGTCGGCTCCGGTCGGGTGCCGCTCGGCGTGCGTGATCCGGCCGGCGGCGTCGACCAGCGCGCACTTCATGCCGGTACCGCCGACGTCGATCGCGATGACGGTCACGACAGGATCACCGAACGGGTGAGGTGGCGCGGCCGGTCCGGGTCCAGCCCGCGCGCCGCGGCCACGGCGACCGCGAACCGTTGCGCGACAATGAGATCGACCAGCGGGTCCCGGTGTCTACTGTGGACGAACGTGGCGCCGGTCGCGGTGACCTCCTCGGCCAGCCCGTCGGGCACCGTGCCGAAGGCCCAGACCGCCCGGCCCGGCCCGGCGATCGCGATGGGGCCGTGCCGGTACTCCATCGCGGGGTATGCCTCGCTCCAGAAGGTGGCCGCCTCGCGGCACTTGAGCGCGGCCTCGTGGGCGAGTCCGATGGTCCAGCCACGGCCGAGGAAGCTCACCTGCTCGACGGTCCCGGGGTCGAGTGGCAGCCGGGCGCGCACCGCCTCCGCCGCGTCCGCGGCTGCCGTCCCCAGGTCCTCGCCGAGGTGCGCGCGTAGCAGGATCAGCGTGCTGGTCGCGAACCGGGTCTGTACCACCGAGTTCTCGTCGGCGAACGGCAGCGCGACGGTGCCGTCGGCCCGGCGCGCGACCGGCGAGTCCGGGTCGCCGACGATGGCGGTGGTCCGGGCGCCGGCGGCCGCGAGCGCGTCGAGGACCTCGGTGGTGGTACCGGACCGGGTGATCGCCACCACCCGGTCGTACCGCCGCCCGGCCGGGAACTCGGAGGCCGCGAACGCGTCGGTCTCGCCGTGCCCGGCGGCCTCGCGCAGCGCGGCGTACGCCGTCGCCATGAACCAGGAGGTGCCGCAGCCGATGACGGCCACCCGTTCCCCGCGGGCGGGCAGCAGGTCGGTGGACCGCGAGGCGAGGTCGGCCGCGAGGCCCCAGCAGGCCGGTTGGCTGGCGATCTCCTCGTCAACGTACGGCACGGGGCCTCCCCGGTTACGTTTCTGCGCATTCTGACTTGTTTCGCGCACCATTGTGCAGGGTGTGTTCAGCGGGCGCCAGACCGGGTACAGGCCAATTCGCGCAGAGTCCTCGACGCTCAGTGGGTCTTTCGCGCATGATTGTGCACAGACCTGTCATGGAACGCGCTCGAAGGAGGTCCGGTGGACCGGTACGCGCGGTGGAACGCGCTTCTGGAACTCCTCACGGACAGCGGCCGGGTCACGGTCGAGGACGCCGCGCGGCGGCTGGATGTGTCGCAGGCCACCATCCGGCGCGACTTCGACCAGCTCGCCCAGCAACAGATGATCACCCGTACCCGGGGCGGCGCGGTCGCCAACGGCGTGTCCTACGACCTGCCGCTGCGGTACAAGACGGCGAAGCACTCCGCGGAGAAGCAGCGCATCGGGGCGGCCGCCGCGGCGCTCGTCTCGCCCGGCATGGTCGTCGGGCTCAACGGGGGTACCACGACGACCGAGGTGGCCCGGGCTCTCGCCGTCCGGCCGGATCTCGGCGGTACCCCCGACGGCGCCCAGCTCACCGTGGTCACCAACGCGCTCAACATCGCCAACGAACTGCTGGTCCGCTCCCGCATGAAGATCGTGGTCACCGGCGGCGTCGTCCGGCCGCAGTCCTTCGAGCTGGTCGGCCCGCTCGCGGGCGGCATCCTGCGCGAGGTGACGCTGGACGTCGCGCTGCTCGGGGTCGATGCGATCGACGTCACACTCGGGGCGGCCGCGCACCACGAGGGTGAGGCGGCGATGAACAACCTGATGGTGGCCCGCGCCCGAAAGGTCGTGATTATCGCTGACAGCTCCAAGCTCGGTCAGCACGCGTTTGCCCGGATCTGCCCGATCGAGCGGGTGAACACCCTCGTCACGGACGCGGGCGCCCCGGCCGACGTGGTCGCGGCCTTCCAGTCGGTCGGGATCACGGTGGTACGCGTCTGAGTTGTTGTCGGGGGGGTCGCCTAGGCTTGGGCGCTATGGACACCGTGGACGTCGATGGCCTTGAGGGGTCGGCCGACGAAGCCGACGACGAGGTCGACGCGGATGCCCGTGTCCGCCCCGACGTCGAGGACCGCGAGCCCGCCGCCGACGACGGACTGACCGAGCGGGAGCGCGAGATCCTGGCGTTCGAACGGCGCTGGTGGAGGCATGCGGGCTCCAAGGAACAGGCCATCCGCGACCTGTTCGGGGTCTCCGCGACGCGCTACTACCAGGTGCTCAACGCGCTGCTCGACAAGCCGGCCGCGCTGGAGCACGACCCGGTGCTGGTCAAGCGACTGCGCCGGCTACGGGCGACCCGCGCCCGCGCCCGGACCGGCGGCCGCTGAAGTGCTGGCGCGAGCGCAGCGAGCGCCAGCGTATCAGCGGCGCTCGGCGTAGCTCTCCAGCCAGGCGACCTGCCCGGCCTGCAACGAGGGCTGCACCCGGCTCCGGGCGGTCTCGACGTGCTTCGCGGTGACGGTCGCCGCGTCGAGGGACTCCCGCATGGCGGCGAGCGCCCCCTCCCGGATCAGCGCCGCACAGTCCGCCGACGAGAAACCGTCCAATGTGGACGCCAGCGCGTCGAGGTCGACGTCGTCGGCGAGCGGCACGGTACGCGCGGCGGCGCGCAGGACGTCCGCGCGGGCGGCACCGTCCGGCGGCGGTACGTAGACGAGCCGCTCCAGCCGGCCGGGCCGCAGCAGCGCGGGGTCCACGAGGTCGGGCCGGTTCGTCGCGCCGACCACCACGACGTTGCGCAGCGACTCGACACCGTCCAGCT
Source organism: Actinomycetota bacterium (assembly GCA_046727455.1). GTDB lineage: Bacteria > Actinomycetota > Actinomycetes > Mycobacteriales > Micromonosporaceae > AC-43. The sequence goes on from JBKPCQ010000027.1 coordinate 3,115, forward strand.
CGGTCAGCAGCGACGCGACCACCCGGTCGGTGGTACCTCCGTCCGAGGCTTGACCGCGTACCGGTGCGAGCGCGTCGACCTCGTCGAGGAACACCAGCGTCGGAGCCGCCTCCCGGGCGCGCCGGAACAGTTCCCGTACCGCCCGTTCGCTCTCGCCGACCCACTTCGACAGCAGCTCGGCGCCCTTGACGGACAGCACGTTCGCCCTACCGGTGCCGGCGATCGCCTTGACCAGATAGGTCTTCCCGCAGCCGGGCGGCCCGTAGAGCAGCACGCCGCGCGGCGGCTGTACGCCAAGGCGGGCGAACGTGTCCGGGTATGTCAGCGGCCACAGCACCGACTCGGTCAGCACCTCCTTGACCGAGGCCATGTCCCCGACGTCGTCGAGGCTCAGGCCGCCAACGTCCACAGTGGACTCCGCCATCGACGTCGGCCGCACCACCTCCCGTGCGGCGGCGAAGTCCTGGCCGGTGACCATGGGGGACTGCGCCGACTTCTGCCGCAGCGCCGCCCGTACCCCGGCCTCGCGGACCAGCGCACCGAGGTCGGCGGCGACGAAGCCGGGGGTACGTGCGGCGATGTCGTCGAGCCGGACGTCCTCGGCCAGCGGCATCCGCTTGGTGAGCACGGTGAGCTGGTCGCGGCGCAGGGCGGCGTCCGGCAGCGGTACCCCGATCTCGTGGTCGAGCAGGCCGGGCGAGCGCAGCGACGGGTCGACCGACTCCGGCCGGCTCGTGGTGCACACGACGGCGGTACCGGCGCGGAGCGCGTCGCCCAGGAGTTGCCGGAACACGGTCGTCAGTGGGGACGGGGCGTCCCGGGGCGCGAGCGCCTCGACATCCGCCACGATCACCAAGGCCGGGGACGACGGGGCCGCGAAGGCGCGGCGCAGCCGGGCGGCCGCCGGGTCGGGCGCCAGCGCGGCGATCTCCGGTGCCCACACCGACGTCACGCCGGCCTTCACGACCGCCGCCACCGCGCGTACCAGGGCCGACTTGCCCGACCCGGCCGGCCCGGTGATCAGCACCCCGAGCGTGATGCTGGTGCCCAGCCGGCCCAGTACCTCCCGGTGGTGGAACCCGAGATCCAGCAGCTCGGTCAGTTCCTGCGCCTGGTTGCGCAGCCCTGGCAGGTCCTCGATGGACGGCGCGTCCGGTGTCGGTACCTCCAGAGGGGTCTCCGTGGAGTGGGTGACCGGGCCGTGGTCCCAGCCGACCACCGTGTCCATGGTCACCAGGCCGCCCTCCACCGGATCCGCGTCGGTGACGGTGAGCAGGGCGGTCGTCCAGGCGTACCCGACCGTGTTCGCCAGACTGCGCCGCGCGGCCGCGACCAGGGGACGCGCCTCGGCCGCCGGGAACACGTCCTGCGGCAGCAGCGACACGTTGTCCTTGACGGTGACCACCTTGCCCAGCAGCGCCAGGCGCAGCATCTCCGGGCTGACCAGCGCGACGATCTCGGTCGGCCCGGCCAGGGTGACCCGGTGCGCGGCGCGGGCCGGGGTCGGCGCGACCGTCACCTGGCCGCCGTCGCGGATGCCGAGATTGCCGAGCAGCAGGTCGTCGGCGTACAGCAGGGCGCGGCTCGCGCCGGCCTCGGCGAGCGCAACGATGCCGGCGGTCTCCCGCCGGCCGGTCAGCCGGACCGGGTCGCCGGGGTTGAGAGCGAGCGCGGTCAGCACCTCGGGGTGCAGCCGGACGATGCCCCGCCGGGCGTCGAGCGCGGCCGGGCGCAGGCTGGCGGTCAGGGTCAGGGAACGACCGAAGTTCACGCCCGGGAGCCTATCCGGCCGGGCGTGGACTCCGGGAGATCGCGAGTTGCCGGCGGATCCCTGAGTGGGACTCCGGGATCTGCCGGGAGATCGCGATCGTGAAGGACCTGAGCGGATCCTGAGCGGACCGCCCGCCGGGCCGGGCCGCCGACGTACCGTGTCGGTCATGCCATCAGCGCTGTCCACCCGGCTGCGGCGCGCGCTGCCGCGCCCCCGGCTGACCCGCCGCCGGGTCATCACCGGCGCGGTCGTCCTCGCGGTCGTGGTCGGGGTCGTCGGGTGGGCGGCCTGGCCGACCCCGAAGAGCTACGTGGTCGAGAACCAGATGCTCACGGTGGAGACCGGACCGGGCGGGACGACCCCGGTCAACCTGGACACCGCCTACTACCGGCCCAAGGCCGCGTCGGCGGCGCACCCGGTCGCCGCCGTCCTGCTCGCGCACGGCTTCGGGGGTACCAAGGACGACGTGGCCGACGATGCCCGGGACCTCGCCGACCACGGGTACGCGGTGCTGGCCTGGACGGCGGAGGGCTTCGGTGCCAGCGGCGGGCAGATCCACCTGGACAGCCCGGACTGGGAGGTACGGGACGCGCGGCGCCTCATCGACTGGCTCGCCGCGAAGCCGGAGATCCGCAGCGACGCGCCCGGCGACCCTCGGGTGGCTGTCGTCGGCGGCTCGTACGGCGGCGGCCTGGCTCTGATGGCGGCCGGCTACGACAGGCGCATCGACGCGATCGCCCCGTCGATCACCTGGAACGACCTGGCGAACGCCTTCCTGCCGGAGGCGACCGGGGCCGGCCCGGCGGACGGCGTGTTCAAGAAGGTGTGGGCCGGGCTGTTCTTCGGCAGCGGCTCGTCGGCGGCGGGGGCGGGCGGGTTGGCCGACGCGGCCGGCCTGGCCGGCGGGCCGCCGTCCGTTCCCCGGGCAACCGGCGACCCCGCCTGCGGCCGCTTCGCGGCGGACATCTGCCACGCGTACCTGTCGATCGCGTCGACCGGCACGGCGACCCCGGACGAGATCGCGCTGCTGCGGAAGTCCAGCCCGGCCTCGATCCTCGACCGGATCACCGCGCCGACCCTTCTGATCCAGGGCGAGGCGGACTCGCTGTTCCCCTTGTCCGAGGCGGACGCCAACGCGCGGGGCATCGCCGCGCACGGTACCCCGGTCCGGGTGGCCTGGTTCACCGGCGGCCACGACGGCGGCGTCGGCCCGCAGTCCGACCAGGACCGGCTGCGGTACCTCACCGCCCAGTGGCTCGACCACTACCTGCTCGGCAAGGGCTCCGCCCCGGGCGCCAGCTTCACCTACTCGCGCATCGCCGGGATCGACGCCGAGGCCGAGGGCGTGGTGGCGCTCGGCAGCGTGGTGACCGACTACCCCGGGCTGGCCGGGTCGTCCGCCAGCACGGTGCCGGTACGCGGGCCGGACCGGCCGATCGCCAACCCGCCGGGCGGCAACCCGGCCGCGATCACCTCGCTGCCCGGTCTCGGCGGCGGCCTGGCCTCGTTCGTCAGCGGGCGCGTGGTCGAGGTACCCGGGCAGCACGCCGACTTCCTCTCCGCACCGCTACCGTCCACTGTGGACGTCGTCGGCGCGCCGACGGTACGGATCCGGGCGGCCTCGCCCACCGGGCAGGCGGTGCTGTTCGTCAAGCTGTACGACATCGACCCGCAGAACGGCGCGACGCTGCCCGACGGGCTGGCGGCGCCGGTACGCCTGACCGGGCTGCCGGCCTCGATCGACCAGGCGCAACCGGTGACGGTCACGCTGCCGGCCGTGGTCCACCAGTTCCAGGCGGGGCACCTGATCCGGATCACCGTCTCCAGCGCCGACCAGGCGTACCTGACCCCGGTCGCGCCGGCTGTCTACACCGTCGGCCTCGGGGACTCGGCGGTGACCCTGCCGACCGTCCAGAGCAAGCCGATCGAGACCACGGCGACGCTGTGGCGTGCCGTCCTGTACGGCCTGCTCGCCCTGCTCGCGGTGGCGCTGGTGGTCGGTGTCGTCCTCGGCCGGCGCCGGTACCGGCGCGCCGACCGCTCGGTCCACCCCGGATACGCCGACGTACCCCTCGTCGTCGACGGCCTCCGCAAGGTCTACGACGACGGGTTCGTCGCGGTGTCCACTGTGGACTTCCGGGTGGAGCGCGGTCAGGTGGTCGGCCTGCTCGGCCCGAACGGCGCCGGCAAGACCACGTCGCTGCGCACACTCATGGGCCTCATCAAGCCCACCGCCGGCGACATCTACGTCTTCGGCCACCGGCTCACCCCGGGCTCGCCGGTGCTTTCCCGGCTCGGCGCGCTCGTCGAGGGCCCCGGCTTCCTGCCGCACCTGTCCGGGCTGCGCAACCTGGAGCTGTACTGGCGCACCACCGGCCGGCCCGCCGGGGACGCGCACCTCCAGGAGGCGCTGGACATCGCCGGGCTCGGGGACGCGATCCACCGCAAGGTGAAGAGGTACAGCCACGGCATGAAGCAGCGGCTGGCCATCGCCCAGGCCATGCTCGGCCTGCCGGAACTGCTGGTCCTCGACGAGCCGACCGACGGGCTGGACCCGCCGCAGATCGCCGAGATGCGCCGGGTGCTGCGCCGGTACGCCACGGACGGCCGGGCCGTGCTGGTGTCGAGTCACCTGCTGGCCGAGGTCGAGCAGACCTGTACCCACGTCGTCGTGCTGCACAAGGGCGAGGTGGTGGCGTCCGGGCCGGTCGACGAGATCGTCGGCGACTCGCCGACGGTGCAGTTCGACGTCTCCGACCCGGCGGCCGCGACGGCGGCGCTGCACGAGGCCGGCGTCCGCACGGTCACGGGGGAGAGCAACGGCACCCTGGTCGCCGACCTGGACGGCACGCCGCGCGCCGAGGCCGTCGCCGCCCTCGTACGCGCGGGGGTCGGCGTCGACCGGGTGGTACCGAGACGTCGGCTGGAAGACGCCTTCCTGGCGCTGGTACGCGAAGGGAGTGGAGAACGGTGACGACACTGGACGGCTCCGCGGTCGGGTACCGGCCCACCCGGACCCTGACCTTCCGTACCGAGCTGCGCCGGCAGGCCAGCCGGCGGCGCACCCAGCTCGCCCTCGGCTTCATGGTGGTCCTGCCGCTGATCATCCTGATCGCGTTCGAGTTCGGCAACGACAACGGCAACGGCAGCCGGCGCAGCCAGTTCGCCGCGCTGGCCGACCTCGCGACGGCCGGCGGGCTGAACTTCGCGCTCTTCACGCTGCTGGTGTCCGCGTCGTTCCTGCTGATCGTCGTGGTCGCGCTGTTCTGCGGGGACACCGTGGCCAGCGAGGGGAGCTGGGGCTCGCTGCGGTACCTGCTGGCGGTGCCGGTGCCCCGCTCCCGGCTGCTGGGCAGCAAGCTGCTCGTCTCGCTCTTCTCCTGCGTGGTCGCCCTGCTGCTGCTCACCGGCACCGCCCTGGTGGCCGGCACCCTCCGGTACGGCTGGCATCCGCTGCAGACCACCGTGGCGGGCGACGTGCCGTCCGGTACCGCCCTGCTGCGCCTGGCTCTGATCCTGGGCTACCTCGCGGTGTCCCTGCTCGTCGTCGCGAGCCTGGCGTTCCTGCTGTCGGTGTCGACCGACGCGCCGCTCGGCGCCGTCGGCGGCGCGGTCCTCCTGCAGATCCTGTCGAGCATCCTGGACCAGATCACCGCCCTGGGGAACCTGCGGCTGATCCTGCCGACCCACTACGCCAACGCCTGGTTCGGCCTGCTGTCCAACCCGGTCCAGACCGACGACATGGTCAAGGGGACCATCTCGGCGCTGATCTACTCGACGCTGTTCTTCGGCCTGGCCTGGTACCGCTTCCTCCGCAAGGACGTGGTCAGTTAGCTCACTTGATGGGATCGGTCGCCACAAGATCGGCAGACGTCGGATACCCTGGTCGCACAACTGAACACCTCATCCAGAGGGGCAGAGGGATACGGCCCGATGAAGCCCCGGCAACCACCACGGTCGACTCGACGCCGAGGCCGCGCGTGGCAGGTGCCAATTCCGTCCAGACCGGAGACCCGGCCTGGGAAGATGAGAGGAAGGCCTCCATGACGTCGACCATCGACGCTCCCGCGAACCCCACCTCCGCCGCCCGCCACCTGGTCTGTCGTGGCTGCGGCGCGCAGTTCCCGCTCGCCGCCCAGCACGCCTGCTTCGAGTGTTTCGGCCCGCTGGAGGTCGGCTACGACCCGGCGGCGCTGGCCCGGGTGACGCGGGAGCGGATCGCGGCGGGTCCCAAGAACATCTGGCGCTACGCCGGGCTGCTGCCGGTGGGCCAGGACCCGGCCGCGCGGGTCACCCTCAACCCCGGGTTCACCCCGCTGGTACCGGCCGGAGCCCTCGCCCGTGAGCTGGGCATCGACGCCCCGTTGTGGGTCAAGGACGACTCGGCGAACCCGACGCACTCGTTCAAGGACCGGGTCGTCTCGGTCGCGCTGACCGCCGCCAAGGGGCTGGGCTTCACCCGGTTCGCCTGCGCGTCAACGGGCAACCTGGCCAACTCGGTGGCCGCCCACGCCGCCCGGGCGGGGGTACCGTCGATGGTCTTCATCCCGGCCGACCTGGAGCCCGGCAAGATCCTCACCACCGCCGTCTACCACGGCGACGTGGTCGCCATCGAGGGCTCCTACGACGACGTGAACCGGCTCTGCTCGGAACTGACCGAGACCGACGAGTTCGAGGACACCGCGTTCGTCAACGTCAATGTCCGGCCGTACTACGCCGAGGGCTCCAAGACCCTCGGGTACGAGGTGGCCGAGCAGCTCGGCTGGCGGATCCCGGCACAGGTGGTGATCCCGATGGCCTCCGGCGAGCTGCTCACCAAGATAGACAAGGCGTTCAGCGAGCTGGTGGAGATCGGCCTGGCCGAGGCGCCAGCCGGCGGATGGCGGGTGTTCGGCGCGCAGTCGGCCGGCTGCAACCCGATCGCGGTGGCGCTGCACGAGGGCACCGACGTCATCACGCCGGTACGCCCGACCGGCATCGCGAAGTCCCTCAACATCGGCGACCCGGCCGCCGGGCTGTACGCGCTGGAGGCCGTCCGCCGTACCGGTGGCTGGATGGACTACACCGACGACGACGAGATCCGCGACGCGATCCGCCAGCTAGCCCGGACCACGGGGATCTTCGCCGAGACGGCGGGCGGGGTCACCGTCGCGGTACTCCGCAAGCTGGTCGAATCCGGCCGGCTCGATCCGTCGGCGGAGACCGTCGTCTTCAACACCGGCGAGGGGCTGAAGACCCTCGACGCGGTCGCCGATCTCGTCGGTCCCACATACCGGGTCAAGCCCTCGCTGCGCGCCGCACGCGAGGCCGGGATTATCCGATAACAACCCTTATAGAATACCGTCAGTTACTTCGCCTCAAGCCTGTGACCAGCGTGTTTGTCCTGACGAATCCTCTGCGTAACGGGGGATTCGCGGTCCGTCCAGAAAGTTTGCCTAGGGACTTGACGAGTTCTTGAGGGTGCGAGCACGATGCTCCGTGCGGGAGGACGATCGCCGCGAGGCCCCGAGGTTTTCGGGAGGCCAGCGACCCAGCGCTGTATGGCGTTGTGCGATTCGTCCTCTCGACCATTTCTCGGGTAAATCAATCGCGTAGGTGGGCGATTACTGGCAGCCTCGACGGAATGGACATCGACATCCGTGCGGTTGATCCGCAGGACGAGGCGGCCCTGGCGGCGCGCCACGCGGTGTCGGCGGCGGCCATCGGGCAGGACCTACCGGACTTCCCGCCGCTGTGCCCGGTCCGGTACGCCGGGCAGATCCGGTACCAGGGGAAGGCGGGCGCGAGCCTGAGCTGGATCGGGTACCTCGACGGGCAGCCGGCCGGCGTGCTCGACATGTACCTTCCCCTGCTCGACAACACCGGCAACGCCGAGATCGAGCTGCGGGTCGCCCCGGAGTCCCGGCGCCGGGGCCTCGGCCGCGCGCTCTACGCCGCCGCGGTCGAGCGGGCCCGTGAGCACGGCCGGGTCCGGCTGATCGGCCAGACGGTCGGCACGCTACCGGGCGGGGTGGCCCGGGACCCGGCCGGGTCGGAGTTCGCCGCCGCCATGGGCGCGAAGTTGGCGCTGGAGGAGGTCCGCCGCCGGCTTGACCTGTCCGCCGTGGACGTCTCCGCACCGACCATCCCGGAGGCGCCCGGGTACTCGCCGGTGTTCTGGCGCGACATGCCCCCCGAGGAGTACCTCGTCGACATCGCCCGGCTGGACAGCCGGCTGTTCGCCGACGCGCCATCGGGGGACCTGGTCATCGAGTCGCCGGAACCCGATCCCGGCCGGATCCGCGACTGGATCGAGAGCCGCCGGGCCCACGGCATCCGGGCGTACCACGGCGCGGTGCGGCACGACGCGACCGGGACCCTCGTCGCCTGGACCACCCTCGCGTTCGAGCCGACCGTCCCCGACCATGCCTGGCAATGGGCCACCGTCGTCGACCCGGACCACCGCGGCCGCCGGCTGGGCCTACGGGTCAAGCTGTCCAACCTGCGGCGCGTGCTGGACCGCGAGCCGGCGCTGCGGGTCATCGACACCTGGAACGCGGCCGTGAACGCGCACATGATCGCGGTCAACGAGGCGATGGGGTTCCGGCCGGTGGACGGCTGGAACCAGTGGCAGTACGAATTCGGCTGATATCCGCGGGGCCGTTCCGTTGAGGCATGATGGGGCGATGACTGCCGCCGTCGCCAGCCACGAGCTGTACACCAAGCATGCCGACACGCTCCAGCGCGCCCTCACCGCGATCGCCGAGCGCGGCTACTGGTCCGCCTTCCCCGAGTCGCCCAGCCCCCGGGTGTACGGCGAGTCGGCCGCCCCGGCCGGGGAGGCCGCCTTCCGGGCGTATCTCGGCCACGACTTCCCGCTCGACCAGCGGGGCGTCGACGGCCACGTGGCGACCGAGTCGTCGCCGTTCGGCGTACCGCTCGACGTCCGGTACCCGCACAGCTCAGCCGACGCGCTGATCGCCGCCGCCACCGCGGCGCTGCCCGGCTGGCGCGACGCCGGCCCGGCCACCCGTGCCGGGGTCTGCCTGGAGATCCTGGCCCGGCTGCATGAGCACATCTTCGAGCTGGCCAACGCGGTGCAGTTCACCACGGGGCAGGCGTTCGTCATGGCGTTCCAGGCCGGCGGCGCGCACGCGCTGGACCGCGCGCTGGAGGCGCTGGCCTACGCATACGCCGAGCAGACCCGCCACCCGGCGCAGGCGAGCTGGGAGAAGCCCGCCGGCAAGGGGGAGCCGCTGCGGCTGACCAAGACCTTTCACGTGGTACCCCGGGGAGTCGCGCTCGTCATCGGCTGCAACACCTTCCCCACCTGGAACTCGTACCCCGGCCTGTTCGCCTCGCTGGCGACCGGCAACCCGGTGATCGTCAAGCCACATCCGCGGGCGGTGCTGCCGCTGGCGATCACCGTCCGGTACGCGCGCGAGGCGCTCGCCGAGGCCGGCTTCGACCCGAACGTGGTGCAGCTCGCCGCCGAGGCGGCCGACGAGAAGCTGGCCTCCACGTTGGCGCTGCGACCGGAGGTGAAGATCGTCGACTTCACCGGCTCGACCCGGTACGGCGACTGGCTGGAGGAGCATGCCCGGCAGGCGTACGTCTACACCGAGAAGGCCGGAGTCAACACCGTCGTCGTGGACTCCACCGACGACTTCGCCGGGATGTGCCGGAACCTCGCCTTCTCCCTGACGCTCTACAGTGGACAGATGTGCACCACCCCGCAGAACGTGTTGATTCCCCGCGACGGGATCGAGACGTCCGAGGGGCACCGGTCGTTCGCCGAGGTGGCCCAGGGGATCGCGGACGCGGTCGGCAAGCTCACCGGAGACGACGCGCGGGCGGTGGAGATCACCGGTGCGATCGTCAACGACGACGTGCTGTCCCGCATCGACGCCGCGAAGGCGCACGGTGAGGTGCTGCTGGACTCCCGTACCATCGCTCATCCCACCCTGCCCGACGCGGTCGTGCGCACGCCCCTGTTGCTGACCACCGACCGGGCCGCGTCCGCCATCGAGGGTGAGTGGTTCGGACCCATCACCTTCCTCGTCGCGACGGAGTCGACAGCGGACAGCATCGCGCTGTTCCGCCGGATCGTCGGCGCGAAGGGTGGCCTGACCGCGGGGGTGTACTCGACGTCGGCGCAGGTGCTCGACGAGGTGGAGCGGGCGGCACTCGACGTCGGCGTACACCTGTCGGCGAATCTCACCGATGGGGTGTTCGTGAACCAGTCGGCGGCGTTCTCGGACTTCCACGCGAGCGGCGCCAACCCGGCGGCGAACGCGGCGCTGACCGACGGCGCGTACGTGGCCAACCGCTTCCGCGTCGTGCAGTCCCGACGGCACGGCTGACAAGCGCTGGCTGGTAGCCGCTTCGACCGACGACGGCGCCGCCACGCCACGCGGGTGTGACCTACACCGCATAGATCATGATGACGGCACCGGCAGGTCCCCCGCCTCCGGCGTGGCCCACCAGCCGGCCCGGCGCACCGTCGTCGCCATGGGCCACTCCTACCACATGGTCGGCTCTGGTACAGGTGGGTTACCTGTCTGGATTGCGGGGGTGCGGGGCGCGGGCGCCTCGTGTAGCGTGCGTGTTCGGTCGCTCTGCGCCCCGGTGTCCTTGGCAGGCTGTCCTGGCAGGCAACGGACAGCGTGGGGTGGCCCCGGCCCCGAGGTGGGGTCGGAGGGTCGGCAGACCAGCACCATCGAAGTGAGGAAGTGCACCGTGGCACAGGGCACCGTGAAGTGGTTCAACAGCGAGAAGGGCTACGGTTTCATCGCGGTCGACGGGGGGCAGGACGTGTTCGTCCATTTCTCGGCGATCCAGATGGACGGCT
>JBKPCQ010000028.1:0-14554 GCA_046727455.1 Actinomycetota bacterium
GGCCGCCGGGATCAGCGAGTTCGAGCAGCTCGCCGCCGCCGTCCGGGCCGGCCCGCTGTCCCGCGAGCTGCACTTCCCGTACCACCCCCACGTGACCGTCGCGCACGACATCGACACCGAGGCGCTGGACAAGGTCTTCGACGAGCTGGCCGACTTCTCGGCCCGCTTCGACGTGGACCACTTCACCCTCTACGTGCACGGCGCCGACGGGCGGTGGCGGCCGGTACGCGATTTCCCGCTCGGCGCGCTGTGAACCTCACCGATCGCCTTGCGGCATCGGAGGCCCGGGCGCGGCGGGTCGGCTGGATCGATCATCTGTGGCGCGCGGCGGTGCGCTTCGCCGACAACCTCGCCCCACGGCTGGCCGCCGCGATCGCGTACTACGGCTTCTTCGCGGCGTTCGCGATCAGCCTGCTGGCGTTCTCCATCCTCGGGTACGTGCTCGCCGGCAACCAGGCGGCGGCGAAGACGGCGACCGCTTACCTGGAGCACAACCTGCCGTTCCTGCGGGTCGAGGACATCAGCAACGCCCGCGGGACCATCGCCGTGGTGAGCGCCATCGGGCTGGTGTTCACCGGGGTCGGCTGGGTCGACGCGATGCGCTCCTCACAGCGGGCGATGTGGCAGCTCGAACAGAACCCGGGCAACTTCGTGATCCGCTGGCTCGTCGACCTGGCGATGCTGGTCGGGCTGGGGCTGCTGCTCGCGGTGTCACTGTTCGCGAGCAGCGGCGTCGAGGCGGTGGCGCCGTCCTGGACCGGCCCGATCCTCGCCCAGCTCACCAACTTCATCATGTCGGCGGGCCTGCTGGTGGGGGTACCGCGGCTGCGGGTCTCGCCGCGCCGGATCCTGGTAGCGGTGGTCATCGTGGGGCTCGGTATCACCGCGCTGACCTCGGTCGGGCAGCTCTACGTCGAGCACATCGCCCACAACCCGGCGTACCAGGTCGTGGGCGCGGCCGCCGGGCTGCTCGTCTTCCTGTACCTCTTCAACCAGTTGCTGCTCTTCGGCGCGGCCTGGGCGGCGACGGGCAGGCGCGGCCGGGTGACGGACCTGGCGGCCGGACCTCCGCCTCCGGAGCGGTGATCGCGTTCTCCCGGCGGATCCCGTAGTCCCGCTCCGGGATCTGCCGGCAACTCGTGATCTTCCCGAGGGTTATCCACAGGGGGGCGCGCCCGCCCCACGGATTCGGGCATGCTCGGGCCCCGTGACCGCCGATCGGGGGAAGCTGGCCGAGATCGCAGCCGCCCAGCGCGGGCTCTTCACCCGGGCCCAGGCGCGCGACTGCGGCCACTCGGACTACCAGGCACGTCGCCGACTGCGGGTCGGCGAGTGGCGGGTCTTCCTCGGGCCGGTACTCGCCCTGGCCGGCGTGCCCAGCACGCCCGCCCTGACTGACCGGGCCGCGTGGCTGGCGGTACCCGATGCGGTGCTGGCCGGCCCCTCCGCCGCCCGGCTGCACGCGATACCAGTCGACGATCCCCGGCCATGGCTCGCCCTGCCGGTCTCTGCGCACCCTCGACTGCCCACCGTGCGTATCCTGCGCGGCCCGGTGTCCCGCTTCGATCTCGCGCTGGTCGACGGGATGCTGGTCACCGGCCGGGCCCGTACCGTCTTCGACTGCCTGCGGATCCTTCCCGAGCCCCGGGCGCTCGGGCTGCTCGACCACGCTCTCCAACAGCGCTGGATCACGCTGGACGACCTGACCGGCCGGGTACGGGCGGCCGCCGGCCGGCACGGCGTCCGCCGGCTGGTCCGCCTCGCGGCGTCCGCCGGATCGGGAGCCCGCTCCGCGGCCGAGCGGCTGGCGATCGATCTGCTGCGCCGCGCGGGCATCGGCGGTTGGGTGGCCAACGTCCCGATCCACGACCCGGCCGGCTCGCTCATCGGCGTCGGCGACCTCGTCTTCGGGGTCGAACGGGTCGTCGTCGAGCTGGACGGGCGGGCCTTCCACACGACGGCCGACCGGTTCGAGCGGGACCGGCAGCGGCAGAACCGGCTGACCTCGGCCGGCTGGACCGTGCTGCGCTTCACCTGGCAGGACCTGACGAGGCGCCCGGGGTACGTGGTCGCGACCGTGCGGCGGGTCCTGGCCGAAGGTCGCCGGAGCTGCTAGGACCGCTGGCTGGTGGCCGCTCCGACAGGCTGCGCGGCTGGCGAACGCTGGCTGGTGGCCGCTCCGACAGGCTGCGCGGCTGGCGAACGCTGGCTGGTGGCCGCTCCGACAGGCTGCGCGGCCAAGCGGGATGATGGCGGCGTGGGTGCACTCGTGACGCTGGAGCTGCCGGCCGACTCGCCGGCGCTGTCCCTGCCGTGGATCATCACCATCGGGCCGCTCTCCGATGATGAGGAGTGGGAGGCGGTGGTGTGCGGACCGTACGAGCGGGCGCACGCGCTCGCCCTCGCCGAGGAGGTCGTCGCGGACGAGGATCTGATGGCGGTGGTCGAGCCGGTCCTCCCGCACGTGAGCGTGGACGCCATCCGGGAGGACGTCGCGACCGCCCGGGCGCAGGCCGCCGAGGAGGCCGACGACGACGCGGACAGCGACGCCGAGGAGGAGGCTGAGGAGGAGGCCGCGCACCGCGAGCATGCCGGACCACCCACGCCCGAGGAGATCCGGGCCGGCTTCGCCCGGATCGCGGCGCGGTTGACGGCCGACTAGAACCAGGCGGCGGTGTCCGGCGGGAGCACCCCGCCGGCGAGGGGTCCGCTGCTGGTGAGCAGCGGATCACGGTACCCCCTGGGGAGCGGGACGGGCGCGGTGCCGAGGTTGACCACGCAGCGCAACCCGCCACGGCCCGTGAAGTTCAGCGTGTCCGGCGTGGCGTCGTGCCAGGCCAGCGTGCCCCCCGCGTACTTGCGCCGCAGACGCAGCGCGGTGCGGTAGAACGACAGCGTCGAGGCCGGGTCGGCCTCCTGCGCCTCGACGGTCAGCGCGGCCCACGACGGCGGGGCCGGCAACCACGCGGCCGGCGCGGCGGTGAAGCCGAACGGCGGGGCAGTGCCGGACCAGGGCATCGGCACCCGGCAGCCGTCCCGGCCGGGCAGCTTGCCTTTGGAGCGGAGGAACTCGGGATCCCGGCGTACCTCGCGGGGCAGGTCGAGCACCTCCGGCAGGCCCAGCTCCTCGCCCTGGTAGAGGTATGCCGAGCCGGGCAGGGCGAGCATCATCAGGGTGGCCGCGCGGGCGCGGGCCAGGCCGCCGCCGAGGCGGGTGCGGTGGCGGGGCACGTCGTGGTTGGACAGTACCCAGGTGGTGGTCGCGCCGACGGCGGCCGACGCGGCGAGGCAGGCGTCGATGACCTCGCGGTAGCCATCGGCGTTCCAGGGCGCGGTGAGGAAGTCGAAGTTGAAGGCCTGGTGCAGCTCGTCGGCGGCGAGGTACCGGCGCAGGCGTTCGGGCGGCGAGACCCACGCCTCGGCCACGGCCATCCGGTCGCCCGGGTAGCTGTCGAGGATGACCCGCCAGGACCGGTAGATCTCGTGGATGTCGTCCTGGTCCCAGTACGGCAGCTCGGCCTCGCTGCGCCGCAGCATCTGGTCGCGGTAGCCGACGTCGGGCAGGTCCTCGGCCTTGATGAGCCCGTGCGCGACGTCGATGCGGAAACCGTCGACGCCCCGGTCCAGCCAGTACCGCAGGATGCTCTCGAACTCCGCCCGCACATCGGGATGGCGCCAGTTGAAGTCGGGCTGCGAGGGGTCGAACAGGTGCAGGTACCAGTCGCCGTCGGGGACCCGGCTCCAGGCGATCCCGCCGAAGACCGACTCCCAGTCGTTGGGCGGCCGGGCGCCGGTGCGGCCGCGACCGGGCCGGAAGACGTACCGTTCCCGGATGGCGGAGCCGTGGGGCGACGCCAGGGCCTCGACGAACCACGGGTGCGCGGTGGACGAGTGGTTGGGTACCAGGTCGACGACCAGCCGCAGGCCCAGCTCGTGGACCCGGGACCGGAGCGCGTCGAAGTCGGCCAGGGTGCCGAAGAGCGGGTCGACATCGCGGTGGTCCGCGACGTCGTACCCACCGTCGATCATGGGGGACCGGTAGAACGGGGTCAGCCAGATGGCGTCCACGCCCAGGTCACGGAGGTAGGGCAGGCGGTGGGTCAGGCCGGGCAGGTCGCCGGTACCGTCGCCGGTGCTGTCCGCGAAGCTGCGCGGGTACACCTCGTAGATGACCGCGTCCCGCCACCATTCGGCATTGTCCACTGTAGACCCTCCGTCCTCGCCGCCTCCCGACCAGGCTAGCCCCGGGGCTTGCGCTAGGGTGCCTGATCAAGGCCCACACGAGTCGGGAGTACCCGGTGGAGACGCTGCGCAACATCGTGTTCTACCTGCACCTGATCGGCTTCGCCCTGCTGCTGGGCGGCGGTGTCGCCCAGTACCTCACGGGCAAGCTGCGGATCAACGCCGCCATGCTGGGCGGCGCGGCGATCCAGGTGGTGACCGGGTTGATCCTCGCGGCGCCGTTCGGCCTGGACCCCGGCGAGAAGCTGAACTACGGGAAGCTGGCGGTCAAGCTGGTGATCGCCCTGATGATCCTCGCGATGACGTTCTTCTCCCGGAAGCGGGAGAAGGTCAACCGCGGCCATTTCCTGGCGATCATCGGTCTGACGCTGGTCAACGCGGGAGTGGCCGTTTTCTGGTGACCCGCGGCGGGCCCGGACACGACTTGGTCACGTCGCTATAACGGCCCAGAACCGGCGGTCGGCGGACACTCGGTGGCTGTCGGGGGTCTGGCGTACGCTCCCGGCAGTTGGGACCGCAACGATGCGGTGTGCGAGGGAGGGAGATCGTCTTGCGCCCTGTGCGTGGGATCCGGCTGCTCAGCGTTCTCGCGGTCGGGGGCCTCGTGCTCGCCGCCGCGGCCTGCGGCAAGCCGCCAGCGAGCAACACCGGTGGGGCCAGTGCGGGAGCCAGCGGCGGTGGCAAGGCCGCGCACGCCTGCATGGTCACCGACGTCGGCGGCATCAACGACCGGTCGTTCAACGCCGCGGCCTGGGCTGGTATGCAGGCGGCGAAGGAGAAGAACGGCAACATCAAGATCGATTACACCCAGTCCAGCGCGGAGGCCGACTACGGGCCCAACCTCAACGGGTACGTGCAGCAGAAGTGCGATCTGATCGTCGCGGTCGGCGGCCTCATGGCCAAGGCGACGACCGATACGGCGACGGCGAACCCCAACCAGAAGTTCGCGATCGTCGACGCCAAGATCGGCCTGTCGAACGTGTACTCCATGCAGTTCGACACCGCGCAGGCGGCGTTCCTGGCCGGATACCTGGCGGCCGGGTTCAGCAAGACCGGCGTGGTGGGCACCTACGGCGGCCTGAAGATCCCGCCCGTGACGATCTTCATGGACGGGTTCGTCGACGGGGTGGCCGACTACAACAAGGCGAAGTCCAAGACCGTAAAGGCACTGGGCTGGGACAAGGCCGCGCAGAACGGGTCGTTCGCCGGCTCGTTCACCGACCAGAACGGCGGCAAGCGGCTCTCCGACCAGTTCGTCGCGCAGAACGCCGACGTGATCATGCCGGTGGCCGGCGGCACCGGCCTCGGCACCGCGGCCGGGGCGCAGCAGGCCGGCGGCAAGTACGCGGCGATCTGGGTCGACCAGGACGGCTGCGTCAGCGCCCAGCAGTACTGCTCGGTGTTCCTGTCGACGGTCGTGAAGAACATCTCCGACGCGGTGCGCGACGCGGTCCTCGCGGCGGCTGACGGCACGCTTCAGGGCGGCGGCGGCTCGATCGGCACGCTGAAGAACAACGGCGTGCAGCTCGCTCCGTACCACGACATGGACAGCAAGGTCCCGGCCGACCTGAAGTCCGAGGTGGAGCAGCTCAAGCAGGACATCATCAGCGGAAAGGTACAGGTCACCTCGCCCGCGCAACCCAAGTAGAGGCGCCGCGCGGGTACCCGTGAGATCATCCGGGGGAAGCGTGACCCGGCCGCCCGTCGACCCCGGTCGGCGGGCGGCCGGACCGACCGAACGGCCGCCGGGAGGATGCCCTGAGACTGGAGCTGCACGGCATCACCAAGCGCTTCGGTGACCTGGTGGCCAACGACCACATCGACCTCGCCGTCGAGCCCGGGGAGATCCACGCCCTGCTCGGCGAGAACGGGGCCGGCAAGTCCACCCTGATGAACATCCTGTACGGGCTGCTCCACCCGGACGAGGGCGAGATCGTGGTGGACGGCACGGCCCGCCGCTTCCGCGGGCCGGGCGACGCGATCGCGGCCGGGATCGGCATGGTGCACCAGCATTTCATGCTCGTCCCGGTGTTCACCGTCACCGAGAACATCATGCTCGGGGCGGAGGCCACGAAGGCCGCCGGGCTGCTCGACCGGGCCAGCGCGCGGGAGCGGGTGCTGGATGTATCCCAGCGGTACCGGCTCCCGGTCGACCCCGACGCCGAGGTCGCCGACCTCCCGGTGGGGGTACAGCAGCGGGTCGAGATCGTCAAGGCCCTGGTCCGCGAGGTCGACCTGCTGATCCTCGACGAGCCGACCGCCGTGCTCACCCCGCAGGAGACCGACGAGCTGCTGGAGGTCATGCGTGGGCTGAAGGCCGGCGGCAAGTCGATCGTCTTCATCACCCACAAGCTCAGGGAGGTCAAGGCGATCGCCGACCGGATCACCGTGATCCGGCGGGGCCGGGTCGTCGGGACCGCCCGGCCGGATGCGAGCGAGGACGAACTGGCCGCGCTGATGGTCGGGCGCACGGTGAAGCTGCGGGTGGACAAGTCCCCGGCGGCCCCCGGGGAGCCGGTGCTGTCGGTGCGTGACCTGTCGGTGTACGACGACCGGGGGCACGAGGCGGTCGCCGGTACCTCGCTCGAGGTACGCGCCGGCGAGGTGCTCGCCGTCGCCGGGGTCCAGGGCAACGGGCAGACCGAGCTGGTCGAGGCCATCATGGGCCTGCGCCCACCGGCGCACGGGGACATCCTGCTGTCCGGCCTCAACCTGGCCGGGCGGACCACCAAGGAGATCCTCCACGCCGGGGTGTCCTACATCCCCGAGGACCGCTCGGTCGACGGGTTGGTCCGCGACTTCACCGTCGCCGAGAACCTGATCCTCGACCAGTACGACCAACCGCCCTACGCTTCCGGGCTGGCGCTGCGGCCGGGGGCGATCATGCAGGCGGCCCGGGAGCGGATCACCGAGTTCGACGTGCGCACGCCCTCCGCCGCGGCCACGGTCGGTACCCTCTCCGGCGGCAACCAGCAGAAGGTCATCGTCGCGCGGGAACTGGCCCGGCAGGTCAAGCTCCTGGTGGCCGCGCAGCCGACGCGGGGGGTCGACGTCGGCTCCACCGAGTTCATCCACGCCCGGGTCGTCCGGGAGCGGGACGCGAGGTCCGCGGTCCTGCTCGTGTCCAGCGAGCTGGACGAGGTACTGGCCCTGGCCGACCGGATCGCCGTGATGTACCGGGGCCGGATCCTCGCCACCGTCGCACCGGACACCCCCCGCGAGCGGATCGGCCTGCTGATGGCTGGGATCAGCGAGGAGTCGGCCAGCACCCGGGAGTCGGTCAGCACCGGGGAGTCGGCCAGCACCGAGGAGTCGACATGACCGCGCAGACGCAGCAGGCCGAGCCCGCCGCCGAGCGGCCCGCGCGCACCGGCCGTGGGGGGCGGCTCCTCCGGTCGGTGGTGAGCGCGAACACGGTGACGGTGACCGTGCTCGCGATCGTGCTCGCGCTGGTCCTCGGCGCCGTCCTCATCGTGTTCGGCAACGACCAGGTGCTCGCCGAGTACGGGTACTTCTTCGCCCAGCCGGGCACGGCGCTGCGCGACAGCTGGCGGATCGTCGCGGAGGCGTACGCCAACCTGTTCAAGGGTGCGGTCCTCGATCCCGCGGCGGTGCGCGGGGCGATCTCGGGTGCCAACTCCTGGCGCCTCGTGTTCTACCCGATCTCGGAGACGCTCAGCTACACCGCGCCGCTGATCTTCACCGGCCTGGCCGTCGCGCTGGCGTTCCGGGCCGGCCTGTTCAACATCGGCGGCCACGGCCAGGTCATCTTCGGCTGCATCGGCGGCGCGCTGGTCGGCTTCGGGCTGCGGATGCCGCCCGGACTGCACCTGCTCGCCGCGCTGCTCGGCGCGGCCCTGGGCGGTGCGCTGATCGGCGGCCTGGCCGGCGTGCTCAAGGCGCGGACCGGCGCGCACGAGGTGATTGTCACGATCATGCTCAACAACATCGCGTTCTGGTTCCTTCAATGGATCATCATCCAGCCCGGCGTACACGACCCGGCCCGCACCGACGCGATCAGCAAGACGGTTTACGGAAGCGCCCGGCTGCCGACCCTCGGCGGCGGCCTGCGCGCCGACCTGGGCATCGTGCTCGGCGTTCTCGCCGCCGCCGGGGTGGCCTGGCTGCTGAGCCGCTCGACGACCGGCTTCGAGCTACGCGCGGTCGGCCAGAACCCGGACGCCGCGCGTACCGCCGGGATGAGCGTCGGGCGGGCGTACGTGCTCGCGATGACCATGGCCGGAGCGCTGGCCGGACTCGGCGGCGGGATGCTCCTGCTGGGTCCCGCCACCCACCTGACCGGGCAGGTGGCCGGCACGGCCGGGTTCGACGGCATCACCGTGGCGCTGCTCGGCCGGGGCAAGCCGTGGGGTGTGGTCGCATCGGCGCTGCTGTTCGGCGCGCTGCACGCGGGCGGCAACCGGATGCAGCAGTCCTCTCACGTGTCCATCGACCTCGTGACCGTGGTACAGGCGGTGATCGTCATCTTCATCGCGGCGCCCGCGCTGGTGACGGCGATCTTCCGGCTTCGCGTGTCCCGTGGCGCGCTGTCCACCAGCCCGGCGAAGGGGTGGTAGATGACCACGCTGACCGTCTACGACACACCCCGGGCCAAGCCGGCGACCGGGGTCTGGACGCGCAGCCGCAAGGCCGGCGTGGCCTTCGTCGTGCTCGGGCTTCTCGCGGCGGGGTTCTTCACCGCGCTGGCGAAGTCGGGTGCGGACGCCCGCTTCGTCTGGGGTACCAGCTCGGTCGGCGCGGGCGTCGCGGTGCCGGCCCGGCCCGGCGCGCTGATCTCCGGCCTGGTGTGCGTCGCGTGCGGGGTCGTCCTGCTGACCGGCCGGGCCGACCGGTGGCTGCGCTGGCTGTCCGGCCTGGCGCTGGCCACCGTCGTGCTGTCGTTCCTGTGCTGGCAGGTTGCCGGCGCGGCGATGCCGCTGGGCAGCACCGCGCAGGCCACGGTGAAGGCGGCCCTGCCACTGGTGCTCGGCGCGCTGTGCGGGGTGCTGTGCGAGCGGTCCGGCGTCATCAACGTCGCGATCGAAGGGCAGCTCCTCACCGGGGCGTTCATGGCCGCGCTGGTGGGCACCGTCGCCGCGTCCGCCTGGGCCGGTCTGGTCGCCGCTGCGGTGGGTGGCGTCTTCATCGCGGTACTGCTCGCGGTGCTCGCCATCCGGTACCTGGTCGACCAGGTGGTCCTCGGCGTCGTGCTCAACGTGCTCGCGCTGGGCCTGACCGGCTTCCTGTTCACCCAGCTCATGCAGCAGCACGGGGACAAGTACAACTTCCCGCCGACGTTCCCGCCGTGGGAGATTCCGGGGCTGTCGAAGATCCCGATCATCGGGCCGGCGCTGTTCCAGTCGAACATCTTCGGTTACCTGGCCATCGTGCTCGTGCTCCTCGTGCACCTCGGGCTCTTCCACACCCGGTGGGGTCTGCGTACCCGGGCGGTCGGCGAGCACCCGACAGCCGCCGACACGGTCGGCATCGACGTGCGCCGCACGCGGTACCGCAACGTGCTGCTGGGCGGCGTCATCGCCGGCCTGGGCGGCGCCTCGCTGACGGTCGGCGACGTCGGTAGCTTCACCAACAACATGACCGGCGGCCGCGGCTTCATCGCGCTGGCCGCGTTGATCTTCGGTCGGTGGAGCCCGATCGGTGCCACCTTCGCCGCGCTGCTGTTCGGGTTCACCACCGCGCTCGCCGGGTTCCTGCCGCTGGTCGGCAGCAAGATCCCGAGCGAGTTCCTGAACATGCTGCCGTACGCGGCGACGATCGTCGCGGTCGCGGGGCTGGTCGGGCGGGTCCGGGCGCCCGCCGCGGACGGGCGGCCGTACGTGAAGGGCTGACCGGCGTGTCCGAGATCGACTGGGTCGAGCTGCGCCGTGCCGCGACGGCCGCGATGCGGCGGGCGTACGCGCCGTATTCGCGGTTCCCGGTCGGCGCGGCAGGGCTCGTCGCGGACGGCCGGACGGTCACCGGGTGCAACGTCGAGAACGCCAGCTACGGGCTGACCCTGTGCGCCGAGTGCGGCATGGTCTCCGCGCTGGTCGCGAGCGGCGGCGGGCAGCTCGTCGCGGTGTCCTGCGTGGACGGTGACGGTGCGCCGCTGATGCCGTGCGGGAGGTGCCGGCAGCTCCTGTGGGAGCACGGCGGCCCGGACTGCCGGGTCGACGCCGAACCCGCGCCGGTACCGATGCGGCAGCTCCTGCCGTACGCCTTCGACGCCGCCGAACTCGACCGTCCGCCGGCGCTGCCCGCCCGGCTACGCGAGTACCAGGGCAGGGGCACCGTGTTCGTCCACCCCGACGTCGCCGGTGGCGAACGGGTGTGGACCGGCTACTGGGAGCGCTCGACCCACACCGGGGAGCCGGCGGGGATCCTGGAGGAGGCGCCCACCTGGCGGCTGGTGGACGACGCGGTGGCGTGGGGCCGCACGCGCACCGCGCGGGTGGTCGTCGTGGACGCCGACGGGACGATGTCCTGGGCCGGGCCTGGCGACGGCCCGCCGGACCTGCCGAGGTGGATACCATGAATGCCGTGGATGTCATCCGCACCAAGCGGGACGGCGGGGTCCTCACCGACGAGCAGATCGACTGGGTCGTCGCGGCGTACACCCGCGGCGAGGTCGCTGACGAGCAGATGGCCGCGCTGGCCATGGCGATCCTGCTGCGGGGCATGGCGCCGGGCGAGATCGCCAGGTGGACCGCCGCGATGATCGCGAGCGGCGAGCGGCTGGATCTGTCCACAGTGGACCGGCCGACCGCGGACAAGCACTCGACGGGCGGCGTCGGCGACAAGATAACGCTGCCGCTGACGCCGTTGGTGGCGGCGTGCGGCGCGGCGGTACCGCAACTGTCCGGCCGGGGCCTCGGCCACACCGGCGGGACGCTGGACAAGCTGGAGGCCATCCCCGGGTTCCGCAGCCGCCTGTCCAACGCCGAGTTCCTGGCGCAACTGCGCACGGTCGGCGGGGTGATCTGCGCGGCGGGGGAGGGGCTCGCGCCGGCCGACCGGAAGCTGTACGCGCTGCGCGACGTCACCGGTACCGTCGAGTCGATCCCGCTCATCGCCAGCTCGATCATGAGTAAGAAGATCGCCGAAGGTACCGCCAGCCTGGTGCTCGACGTGAAGGTCGGGTCGGGGGCGTTCATGAAGGACGCCGGGCAGGCGCGCGAACTGGCCCGCACGATGGTGGACCTGGGCGCCGCGCACGGGGTACGGACCGTGGCGCTGCTGACCGACATGTCCACGCCGCTGGGGTACGCGGTCGGCAACGCGGTCGAGGTGGCCGAATCGGTCGAGGTACTGGCGGGCGGCGGGCCGGCCGACGTCGTGGCGCTGACCCTCGCGCTGGCGCGGGAGATGCTTGTGGCGGCCGGCAGGCCGGCCGCGGATCCTCAGTGGGCACTCGAGAGCGGCCGCGCGATGGACTCCTGGCGGGCGATCGTGGCGGCGCAGGGTGGCGACCCCGACGCCCCGCTGCCGCGCGCCGCCGAGACCGAGGTCGTCCGGTCCACACTGGACGGTTACGTGTCCGCCGTGGACGCGTACCGGATCGGGGTGGCCGCGTGGCTGCTGGGCGCCGGCCGGGCCCGCAAGGAGGACCCGGTCTCCGCCGCGGCCGGGCTGGTCCTGCACCGCAAGCCCGGCGACCGGGTGGCCGCCGGTGACCCGCTCTACGAGCTGCGTACCGACGACCCCGCCCGGATCGACGCGGCGCGCGCGGCGGCCGACGGCGCCGTGGCGGTCGCGGACCGGGCGCCGGTACCCGGCCCACTGGTGTTGGAGCGGATAGCCTGACGCCATGCGTGTCCCGGCACCCGACCCGAGAACCATCCGGGCCGAGAGTCTGGAACAGGTGTACCGGCTGCGCCTGCCCGTACCCCCGGACAACTTCCCGCTCGTGTGGGAGCCCGGTGACGAGGTGGAGCTGCGGTCCCGCGAGGACCTCGAAGGCCGGGCGGCCATCCTCAACGTGGTGCTCGCCCGGGTCTTCGGGATGCCGTCCCGGCTGGCGATGAGCTGGCTGCTCGAGGCGCACCTGCTGGACCGGCTGACCCAACCGGAGTGGCACTTCGTGGCCTCCGGGGAGGGCGACGTGCGCTCGTTCACGCTGCATTCGGAGGCGCTGGCGGCGCTGGCCTGGCTGCTGTCCATGATCAAGCGGCTCGACCCGGCATCCCCGGGTACCGAGAACGTGGCGGAGCTCTTCCCGGATCTGCCCGGGGGTGAGGGATACGCGCGGTGGCGGGCGCGGGTGCTGTCGGTACCCCGGGATCCGGTGGAGGCGGCCGCGCAACTCGACCTGTACTACTGCCTCGACTGGGCGTACCTGACGGCCGAGAGCCGCCAGCTCCAGCTACCCGGGCTCATCGACTCCAACGCCATCGGGCAGCGCCGGTGGGCACTGGAGTGGGCGGTCACGCTTCACGGCCCGTTCCACGATCCCCCACCCGGCTGGGAAGAGATCGACCTGTCGATCTGAGGGTGGTGCACCGCCGCGCAGCCGGGCCGGCAGGCAGGGTGCGGGCCCGGCCCCGGCCGGGCCGAACCCCCGTATCGGCCCGACCGGCGACCCCGCCCCCGATCAGCCCATGGCCGGCTCCGGCTCCGCTTCAGCCGGCTCGGTCCCAGCCGCCCCGGAGCCCACCGCAGCCCCCGAGCCCACCGCCGGCCCGGTGCCCGCCGCCGGCTCCGTGCCCGGCAGGCTGCCCAGTCGCACCTCGCCCAGCCCCATCCGGTCGTGCAGCCGGCGCAGCCACCCCGGCGCCCACCAGTTGAACCGGCCCAGCAACGTCATCGTCGCGGGTACGAGCACGCACCGCACGATCGTCGCGTCGATCGCGACGGCGACCGACAGGCCCAGCCCCACCTGCTGGATCGTGCCGGTCTTGGCCAGCGTGAAGGCCCCGAAGACGATCACCATCAGCAGGGCGGCCGAGGTGATGATCCGGCCCGAGTGCTGCAGGCCCCGCCGGACCGCGTGGTCGGTCTCCAACCCCCGGTCGACGTACTCCTTGATCCGGCTGAGCAGGAACACCTCGTAGTCCATCGAGAGGCCGAAGGCGAACGCGAACACGATCACCACGACGAACGGGTTGAGCCCGGCGACGGTGATCAGCCCGAGCTGCTTCGCCAGGAACCCGTGCGCGAACACCGCGCTCATCACCCCGAACGTGGCGCCGAGGGAGATCACGTTCATGACCACGGCCTTGATCGGGACGACCAGCGAACCGGTCATCGCGAACAGCAGCACCACCATCGCCAGTACGGTCACCCCGGCCGCCCAGGGCAGCCGGTCACCGAGCAGCCCGAGCAGGTCGTTCAGGAGTGCCGCGTCGCCGGTGACCCAGGACTCGACACCGCCCGGCCGGTCGCCCCGTACCTTGTCCACCAGCGCCCGGGCCGTCGCGCCCTCCGGATCGCCGGTCACGTCGATGTCCACCACCGAGATGCCCGGCCCGGCCGGCTTGGCGGGGGCGACCCGGCTCACTCCGGGTGTGCCGGACCAGCGCACCGCCCAGGCGTCCAGGCTGGCCGGATCGGTGCGGGCGACCACGACCACGGCCGGTGAGGTCGCCACGTTGAAGCGGTCGGCGAGTTCGTGCGAGACGGTGACCGCCTCCAGCGACCTCGGCAGGCTGTTCACGTCGTCGAGGTGCATGCTCGTGGCCAGCAGCGGCGCACCGGCACCGACCAGGGCGGCACCGGTCACCAGCGCGGTCACCAGCGGCCGGCGCTGCACGATCCGTGCCAGGCGGGCGAAGAATCCGACCTCGGCCGCGTCACCGTACCGGGCGATCCGCCTGGCCGCGCGTCGGGACGGCTTGATCCGCCGCCGGGCCACGCCGAGCATCGCCGCGGTGAAGGTGAGCGAGACGACCATGGCGACCAGCGCGATCGAGACCCCGGCCGCGCCGAGCGCGGAGAGCCCGGTCACGCCGAACAGCAGCAGCCCGCTCATGGCGGCGGCCACGGTCAGCGCGCTGAAGAGGATGGTGCGCCCGGCGGTGGCCCAGGCCCGCGCCACGGCCACGTCGGGAGCGTGCCCGTTGCCCAGCTCTTCGCGGTACCGGCCGACGAGCAGCAGCCCGTAGTCGATGGACAGGCCGAGGGCCAGCAGGCTGACCACGGTGACCGCGTTGTTGTCCAGGTCGGTGAACGTCGAGAAGACCAGCAGGACGGTCATCACCGAGGTCGCCGAGACGACCGCGGCGAGCACCGGCAGCCCGGCCGCGATCAGGCCGCCGAACACGAAGATCAGGACCACCAGCGTGATCGGCAGGGACAGCTCCTCGGCCCGGGCCAG
>JBKPCQ010000029.1:0-6553 GCA_046727455.1 Actinomycetota bacterium
CGCGGTGCTGCGGGAGGCCGGCGCCGGTCCCCGCGACCTCGCGGCGGTGGTCGCCGGGCTCGGGCCGGGGCCGTTCACCGGGCTGCGGGTCGGCCTGGTCACCGCCGCCGCGCTCGCCGACACGCTGGACATCCCGGGGTACGGCGTCGGCACGCTGGACGCGCTCGGCTGGGCCACGACCGGCCGGGTACTGGTCGCCACCGACGCGCGGCGCCGCGAGGTGTACTGGGCGGTGTACGAGGACGGCGCCCGGATCGCCGGGCCGGCCGTCGGGCGGCCGGCCGAGCTGCCGCTGCCGCCGGGGGTTGTCGCCGCCGTGGGGGACGGGGCGGTGCGCTACGCCGAGGTACTGGGGCTGCCGGTCCGCGACGGGATCCGGTACCCGCCGGCCGCGGGGCTCGCCGCGCTCGCGGCGGCGCGGGTCCGCGAGAAGGCGCCCGGCGAGCATCTGGTACCGCTGTACCTGCGCCGCCCCGACGCGGTCGAGCCCGGTGCGCCGAAGGCGGTCACTCCGTGACCGTTTCCATCGAGCCGATGCGGTGGTGGCACATCGCGGAGCTCGAACCGATCGAGGCGGAGCTGTTCGGCGACGAGCGGTGGTCCGCCGCGATGTTCTGGAACGAGCTGGCGAACGGCCACTACTATCTCGTCGCGCTGCAGGACGGCGTGGTCGTCGGGTACGCCGGGCTGAGCGTCACCGGCGCCGAGGCGTGGGTGCAGAACATCGCCGTGCGCAAGGACCGGCAGCGGCAGGGGATCGGCCGGGCGCTGCTGGAGGCGCTGCTCGTCGAGGCGGACCGGCGCGGGGCGCGGCCGGTGCTGCTGGAGGTCGCCGTGGACAACGCGAAGGCGCAGCGGCTCTACGACAGGTACGGGTTCGCGCCGGTCGGGGTCAGGCGGGGGTACTACCAGCCGAGCAACACGGATGCGGTGGTGATGCGGCGCGATGGGTGACGAGCCGCTGGTACTCGGGATCGAGACATCGTGCGACGAGACCGGGATCGGGATCGTGCGAGGGTACACGCTGCTCGCCGACGCGGTGGCGTCCAGTGTGGACGAACACGCCCGGTTCGGTGGCGTGGTACCCGAGGTGGCCAGCCGGGCCCACCTGGAGGCGCTGGTACCGACCATGCACCGGGCCCTCGCCGACGCGGGCGTGGCACTGTCCGATGTGGACGCCATCGCGGTGACCGCGGGTCCCGGCCTGGCCGGCGCGCTGCTCGTCGGCGTCGCGGCGGCCAAGGGGTACGCCCTCGCGGCGGACAAGCCCCTCTACGGCGTGAACCACCTCGCCGCGCACGTCGCCGTGGACACCCTCGAACACGGCCCGCTGCCCGAACCGGCCATCGCGCTGCTGGTCTCCGGCGGGCACTCGTCCCTGCTGCTCGTCGACGACCTGGCCCACGAGGTCGAGCCGCTGGGATCGACGATCGACGACGCGGCCGGGGAGGCGTTCGACAAGGTGGCCCGGCTGCTCGGGCTGCCGTTCCCGGGCGGGCCGCCGATCGACCGGGCGGCCCGGGACGGCGACCCGGCCGCGATCGCGTTCCCGCGCGGGCTGACCGCGCCGAAGGACCTCGCCGCGCACCGGTTCGACTTCTCCTTCTCCGGGCTGAAGACGGCCGTCGCGCGCTGGGTCGAGGCCCGGCGGCGAGCCGGCGAGCCGGTACCCGTCGGCGACGTGGCGGCCGCGTTCCAGGAAGCGGTGTGCGACGTGCTGACCGCGAAGGCGCTCGACGCCTGCGCGCGACGCGGCGTGGACACCCTCGTCATCGGGGGCGGGGTGGCGGCGAACTCGCGCCTGCGCGCCCTCGCCACCGAACGCGCCGGGAGGCGCGGCGTGGCCGTCCGGATACCCCGCCCACGGCTGTGCACCGACAACGGCGCGATGGTCGCCGCGCTCGGCGCCCGGCTGGTCGCCGCCGGGGTCGCGCCGAGCCGCCTGGACCTTCCGGCCGACTCCGCACTGCCGTTGACCACGGTAAACGTGTGAGCCCGACCGGCCGTTGCCGCCTGGCCGCCTGCGGGAGGGGAGGCGTACTCTCGCGCGGTGTGATCGTACGGATGTGGGAGGTCCGCGCCTACCCGGAGGGCTTCACCGACCTGCTGTCCTGGGTCTGTGACGTGGCCCTGCCCGAGATCGAGGCGAACCCGCTCCACGTGTCCAGCGAGGTGTTCAGCTCGACCGACCACCGGATCGTGGTGATCTCCAAGTGGCGCAACGGCCCGGCGCCGCTGCCCGAGCCGCCCGCACACCTGGTCGCGCGCTCCGCCCACGCCTGGGACTTCAGCCCTGTGGACCGGTGAAAACCGGTAGCGCCCGCCGGTCGCGCACCGTAACTTCAGGCGCGCCATGCGTGCCTTACCCGTCGACGACCCGGGCGTCGCCGACCATCGCTCGGCCAGCCGCTACCTCTGGTGGCTGGCCTGGCAGCACCGCACCACCGTGCTGCTCGGGATGGGGTACGGCATCGCCTGGATGGTCGCCCAGGCGCTGATGCCCGCGGTGATCGGGAAGGCCATCGACGCCGGGATCGGCGCCCGTAACCCGCGCGCTCTGGTCCTCTGGGCCGGCGTGCTCCTCGCACTCGGCCTCGTCCAGGCGGCCGCCGGGATCCTGCGCCACCGCAACGCGGTCGTCAACTGGCTCGGCTCGGCGTACCGGACCATCCAGCTCACCGTCCGCCAGTCCGGCCGGCTCGGCGCCACCCTGCCCAAGCGCCTCGCGACGGGCGAGGTGGTCAGCATCGGTACCTCCGACATCCACCACATCGGCGACCTGGTGGACATCACCGCGCGCGGTGCCGGGTCGATCGTCGCCATTCTCGTGGTCACCGTGCTCCTGCTGCACGCGTCGATGCCGCTCGGACTGGTCGTCGTCCTCGGCGTACCGACCCTGATGGCTGTCGTCGCGCTGCTCATCCGGCCGCTGCACCGGCGCCAGCAGGCCTACCGTGACCAGCGGGCCGAGCTGACCACCCGGGCTACCGACATCGTCGGCGGCCTGCGGGTGCTGCGCGGCGTGGGTGGGGAGGCGGCCTTCGCGGCGCGGTACGCCGCCGAGTCGCAAGGGCTGCGGGCGGCGGGCGTACGGGTGGCCCGCGTCGACTCCTATCTGGAGGCGGCCCAGTTCCTGCTGCCCGGCGTCGTGGTGACCGTGGTGACCTGGCTGGGTGCCCGGTTCGCCATCGAGGGGCGGATCACGCCCGGACAGCTCGTCGCGTTCTACGGGTACGCGGTGTTCCTGGTCTCGCCGCTGCGCCAGTTGACCGAGGGCGTGGACAAGTTCATCCGCGGGCACGTGGCCGCCCGCCGCGTGGTCCGGCTGCTGCGCCTGGACCCCGAGCTGCCGGACCCGCCGGCACCCGCCGCGCGCCGGCCCGATCCGCACGGCGACCTCGTCGACCCCGAGTCCGGCCTGACCGTCCACGGTGGACGGTTCACCGCGCTCGCCGCCGCGGCGCTGGAGGAGGCGGTCGTGGTGGCCGACCGGCTGGGCCGGTACCGCGACGGCGCGGCCGCGCTCGACGGGGTACCGCTGCGGGAGCTGGACCTGGCGACCGTGCGCGAGCTGATCCTCGTGGCCGACAACGACGCGCGCCTGTTCAGCGGCCCGTTGCGGGAGACGCTGGACCCGCCGGACCGGGGGAGCGACCCGGGCCTGCGGGCGGCCCTGGCCGTCGCCAGCGCCGAGGACGTCCTGGCCGCGCTGCCCGCCGGCCTGGACGCGGCGGTGGCCGAGCGCGGCCGGGAGTTCTCCGGCGGCCAGCAGCAGCAGCGGCTGCGGCTGGCCCGCGCGCTGCTCGCCGACCCGCCCGTACTGATCCTGGTCGAACCGACCAGCGCGGTCGACGCGCACACCGAGGCGCGGATCGCGGCGCGGCTGCGCGCCGCCCGCGCCGGCCGCACCA
This sequence comes from Actinomycetota bacterium, assembly GCA_046727455.1. Taxonomy (GTDB): domain Bacteria; phylum Actinomycetota; class Actinomycetes; order Mycobacteriales; family Micromonosporaceae; genus AC-43. The sequence continues at coordinate 3,912 of JBKPCQ010000029.1, forward strand.
CCCTGGTCGTCACCACCAGCCCGCTGGTGCTCGACCACGCCGACCACGTGGCATACCTGGAGGGTGGCGTGGTCCGCGCCGAGGGTACCCACCGCGGACTGCTCACCGACGAGCCGCGCTACGCGGCGACCGTGACCCGGGGGGAGGACACGTGAGTCAGCTTCTCCCGGTAGCGGACGGCGCGGAGGTACGCCGGCACGGCCTGGTCCTGCTGCGCGGGCAACGGGGGCCGCTCGCGGTCGTGCTGGCGCTGCACGGCCTCGCCGCGCTCGCCGGGCTGGCGATCCCCCGGCTGGTCGGCAGCCTGATCGACGCCGTCACGCACGGCACCACCCGGGCGACGGTGGACGCGATCGCGCTGGCGATCGGCGGGTTCGTCCTCGTACAGGCGGTGCTGGTCCGGTTCGCCGCGTACGCCTCGGCGCGGCTCGGCGAGCGGGTCCTCGCCGAGTTGCGGGAGGACTTCGTCCGCCGGGTGCTGGCCGTCCCACTGTCCACTGTGGAGCGCGCCGGCAGCGGCGACCTGCTGACCCGCACCAGCCGCGACGTCGAGGCGCTGAACCACGGGGTCCGGTACGCGGTGCCGGAGACGCTGATCGCGTCGGTCACCCTGCTCCTGTCGCTCGGCGCCCTGCTTCTGGTCGCGCCGCTGCTGGTGCTGCCGTGCCTGGTCGCGGTACCGGGCCTGGCCCTCATCACCCGGTGGTACCTGCGCCGCGCCCCCGCCGGGTACCTGCGCGAGAACGCCGCGTACTCCGACGTCACCGACGGCCTCGCCGAGACCGTCGAGGGCGCCCGGACGGTCGAGGCGTTACGCCTGGCCGGCCACCGGGCCCGCCGCACCGACCGGGACATCGCGCGCTCCTACGCCGCCGAGCGGTACACCCTGTTCCTGCGCACCGTCACCTGGCCGGTCGCCGAGCTGTCCTACGCGGTACCGGTCGTGGCGACGCTGGTCGCCGGCGGCTGGTTCGCGCTGCACGGCTGGGTGACGCTCGGCCAGGTGACCGCCGCGACGCTCTACGTGGTGCAGCTCATCGACCCCCTCGACCGGCTGCTGTCCTGGCTCGACGAGCTGCAGGTCGGCGCCGCCTCGCTGGCCCGGTTGCTGGGTGTGTCGAAGGTACCGCCCGACCGGGTCGCCACCGGGGTCGCCGCCGCCGACGAGCGGATCGAGGCGCGCGGGGTCCGGTACTCGTACCTGGACGGGCGGGACGTACTGCACGGCATCGACCTGCGGCTGCGCTCCGGCGAGCGGCTGGCGATGGTCGGGCCGAGCGGGGCCGGCAAGTCCACGCTGGGCCGGCTGCTCGCCGGGATCCATGCGCCGCGTACCGGCACCATCACCGTGGGTGGGGCGCCGCTGGTCGAGCTGCCGCTGGATGAGCTGCGCGGGCACGTCGCCCTGGTCACCCAGGAGAACCACGTGTTCGTGGGCACGCTGCGGGAGAACCTCGCGCTGGGTCGCCCGGACGCCACCGACGAGGAGGTACTGGCGGCACTCGGCGCGGTGGACGCGCTGGACTGGGCGCTCGACGTGGGCCTGTCGACCCGGGTCGGTACCGGCGGGCGGGTGCTGTCCCCGGCCCAGGCGCAGCAGCTCGCGCTGGCCCGGCTGGTGCTGGCCGACCCGCACACGCTGGTACTCGACGAGGCGACCTCGCTGCTCGACCCCCGCGCCGCCCGCCACCTGGAGCGCTCGCTCGCCGCCGTCCTGCACGGCCGTACCGTCGTCGCGATCGCCCACCGGCTGTTCTCCGCGCACGACGCGGACCGGGTGGCGGTGGTGGAGGACGGCCGGGTCACCGAGCTGGGCAGCCACGCCGAGCTGGTGGCGGCCGGCGGCGCGTACGCCGACCTCTGGCGCTCCTGGCACGGTGTGGACGCGGCGACCCCGGCCGCGCGGTGACCTATGCGGTCCCGACCGGGGCGACCTTCGCGTCGGTCAGGCGGATCAGCTCGGCCGGGGCCAGCTCGACCTCCAGCCCTCGCCGGCCGCCGGACACGAACACCGTGTCGTACGCGGTCGCCGTGGCGTCGACGACGGTCGGCAGGCGCTTGCGCTGGCCGAGCGGGCTGATCCCACCGCGCACGTACCCGGTCGTCCGTTCGGCCAGACCCGGATCCGCCATGACGGCACGTTTTCCGTCGAGCGCGGCGGCCATCGCCTTGAGGTCGAGCGCGCCGCTGAGCGGTACCACCGCCACCGCCAGCGCTCCGTCCACCTCGACCACGAGGGTCTTGAAACAGCGAGCAGGGTCGATACCCAGCGCGGTTGCGGCCTCGGCCCCGTAGGAGCCGGTACGCGGGTCGTGCGGGTAAGTGTGCACATGGTGCGCGACCTTCTGCCGGACCAGCAGCGCAGTCGCCGGAGTCGCCTGACCAGCCACCCGGGCAGCCTACGGCCCTGACCGGTTAGGGGACACGCGATTTGCCGGGATCGCTTAGCGTGGTTACCGCACGGAAGTGTTCGGGGAGGGTAAAGACGTGATGGGGATCCGGCGGGTGCGCTGGATCGCGATCGGTTCCGCGGTCTTCGCGGCGGGCGCGACGCTCGCCATCGGGGCGAACGCGTTCGCCAGCCAGGGCGCCGCGCGCTGCGTGCCGCCCTCGGCGGGCATCCCGGCACACAACCCGTCCGG
>JBKPCQ010000030.1:0-2715 GCA_046727455.1 Actinomycetota bacterium
GTGTACGCGGGCCTTGCCTGCCACTGCACTCCTCACTCCGAGGCCGCGCGGGCAGGTACCCGCGGCGACCTCACTCCTGCACTTGAAGCCTGATCATTGCGGCGACTTCATCGTGTGCTCATGTCGGTCGTCCTACCTTGCGGTCGGGCGGGGTTCGCGGCCCCGCCGGGTGTCCCGGGCGTCGCGAGCAACGCGACCAGCGGTCCGGTGTCGACGACACCGGAAACGCGCAGCGCACGCCCGAAGGCGCGCCGACGCTCCGCCAGTGCGAGGCAGACCGGGTCGGGATGCAGATGCGCTCCCCTACCCGGTCGGATGCGCGCCGGGTCGGGCTCGACGACGATCCGGTCGTCACCGACCTGATCACCACCGCGCGCAACCGCGACGACTCGCAACAACTCGGAGGCTTGGGCACGCTTCCGGCAACCCACGCAGGTGCGTACCGGAGACGCGCCGCGTACCACTGAGAAAGTCTACCCCGCCGCCTCGGCATGAGCCGAGCCGTGGTGGCCTCCTCCACCGGCGGTAGCCGTGCCATGTCCGGTGGCCGCGTCCGAGCGGATGTCGATCCGCCAGCCGGTCAGCCGGGCGGCCAATCGGGCATTCTGCCCCTCCCGGCCGATCGCGAGGGAGAGCTGGTAGTCCGGTACGGTAACCCGCGCCGTCCGGGTGGCCGCGTCCACGACCTCGACCCGGAGCGCCTTGGCGGGCGAAAGCGCATTTCCGACAAACGTCGCGGGGTCTTCCGACCAGTCGATGATGTCGATCTTCTCGCCGTGCAGCTCGCTCATCACCGCCCGCACCCGCTGCCCCATCGGGCCGATGCAGGCACCCTTGGCGTTCACCCCGGGTTGGGTGGACCGTACCGCGATCTTCGTCCGGTGTCCGGCCTCCCGGGCGATCGCGGCGATCTCGACGGTGCCGTCGGCGATCTCCGGTACCTCCAGGGCGAAGAGCTTCTTGACCAGCCCGGGGTGGGACCGCGACAGGGTGATCTGCGGGCCGCGGAAGCCCTTGACGACGTGTACCACGACGGCCTTGAGCCGCATGCCGTGCTCGTACACCTCGCCGGGTACCTGTTCGGCCGCGGGCAGCACCGCCTCCAGCTTGCCCAGGTCGACGGTGACGATGCCCTTCTCGGTGCGCGCCTCGTGCGCCTGGACGACCCCGGTGACGAGGTCGCCGTCGCGCCCCGCGTACTCGCCGAAGTGCACCTCGTCGGTGGCCTCCCGCAGGCGTTGCAGGATCACCTGCTTGGCGGTCATCGCGGCGATCCGGCCGAAGTCGTGCGGGGTGTCATCGTACTCGCGCACGACGTGGCCCTCGCCATCGAGCTCCTGAGCGTAGACGGTCGCCGCTCCGGTGCGGCGGTCGATCTCGACCCGGGCGTGCGGGTTCGCGCCGTCGGTGTGCCGGTACGCGGTGAGCAGCGCCGTCTCGATGGCGGCGAGGATCGTCTCGTACGGGATCTCCCGCTCGCGCTCCAGCGCGCGGAGGGCCGCGAGGTCGATGTTCACTCCTCGTCCTCCTCATCCTCGTCGAACTCGGCGTCGTCGGGACGGCCGAACTCGATCTGCACCCGGCCCGGCCCCAGGTCCGGATAGCGCCACCCGTGCCGCTGACCGGCGGTCTCCAGGACGATCCCGGTCTCGTCCGCCTCGACCAGCCGGCCGGTGACCTGCCGCTCCCCCGCTGTCACGGCGATCAGGCGACCGATGTTACGGCGCCAGTGGCGGGGCTGGGTCAGCGGCCGGTCCACCCCGGGCGAGCTGACCTCCAGCACGTACTCCCGCTCGCTGAACTCGCCACCGGCCTCCTCGGCGGCGTCCAGGGCGGCGGAGATGTCGCGCGACAGGTCGGCCACCGCGTCGAGGCTGACTCCCCCGTCGCCGTCGACGATGATCCGCAGCACGTGCCGGCGACCGGCCCGGGACACGGACAACTCCTCGAGGTCGTACCCGGCGGCCGCGACCACCGGCCCGATCACCTCACGCAGGCGGGTCCGCTGCGCGGCGAGGTCGGCGGAGGCGCCCGACCCGAAGGCCCGGACCGGGCGCGGTGCAGTCCGGCGACCGGCACCCGGCGCCCGTCCGGCGGCGCGATCCCGACGGACCATCGCGCACCTCCGATCTTCACCTGTTCGATCCGGGCGGGTCCGCCGAAGCGGACAGACCGACGCGCCGCCCGGGGGCCTGCCACGGGCGGCGGCTGGGCAGAGCGTAACTCGCCGTAACCCACAATGGGGCAGGTGACCCTCCGACAGCCGCGTCCAGTACGCATGGTCACCGTGCTACCACGGGTTCGCTCACATGGTGTTCACTGTGCCGATGCGGAACGGGCAGGCGCGACCGGCGGGGCCGGCGACCAGGCGCGCGGTGCTCGCCGGGGTGGCGGGTGGAGCCGGCGCGCTCGCCCTGGGCGGCTGCTGGCCGGGTCGGAGCCAGCCGATCGGTCGGCCGATGCCGCACCCGCTGGCCCCGGTCGTGGCCGGCACGGTCGCGCTGATCAACCGGTACCAGACCACGATCGCCGCCCACCCCGACCTCGGTACCCGGCTCCAGCCGCTGCTCGGGGACCATCAGGCGCACCTCGACGCGCTGCGCAGGGCGATCGGTACCACCGGACCGTCGGCCTCCGCGACGGCGAGCGCGAGCGCCGCGGCGAGCACCGCGCCCGACCAGGCCGCGGCCACTGCCGCGCTGCGCGCCGCGGAGC
>JBKPCQ010000031.1:0-8864 GCA_046727455.1 Actinomycetota bacterium
GAACAGGTCCGCCGGGCCGACGCCGCCGCGAAGGCGGCCCGGCGCGCTCCAGCCAGCCTGCGGGCGGCCAGCAACGGCCGGGGGGCGCAGGAGCACACCCAGGCGCTGGCGGTACTGCAACAGGCGGTACGCGACCGGCAGCGGGTCTGGGTCGGCTACGTGGACTCGCACGGCGGTACCGCCGCCCGGCTGGTCCGGCCGGTCTCGATCGGGGCCGGATACCTGCGCGCCGAGGACGAGCGGACCGCGACGCTGCACACATTCGCCCTACACCGGATCACCGCCGCCGTCGTCGACCGCTCGTCGTCCTAACGCCCCGACGCGGGCGGCGTCTGGACTGACTGCCCCGCCCCGACGCGGGCGGCGTCTGGACTGAGGAGCACAGCGACGAGGGACGACCGTTCCGGGCCGCCTGGCGAAAGCCCGCGGCCCGGAATGGTCGCTAGTCGCCGGGGGAGCGTCGGGGCCGCGCGAACGGGGCGAGCGCAATAATTACGGCGGCGGTCCCTGCCGCCCACGTCAGGGACCGCCGCCGGCCGGCCTCGACCGGCACCCCGCCGGCTGCGGAGCCGCCGACCGAGGCGGAGGCGCTCGCCCCCGTTGCCGCGCCGACGGGCCATCCACACATGTCCCGCCCGGGTCACGCAGGTTCACGCGACCACCCGGTCACGGCCCGAACGCATCCGCCAGACACCGGTCAGAGCCGGTACCGAACCGGCTCTGACTGATAGACGCTTCAGCGGGCGGTCAGGTTGCGCCCCGGGTCGGATCGGTTCGGCGTGGCAGACTGGACCGCGTGCCCGGTGGCCCCTTGATCGTGCAATCCGACAAGACGCTCCTGCTGGAGGTCGATCACCCCGACGCGCTGGCCTGCCGGATGGCCATCGCCCCGTTCGCCGAGTTGGAGCGGTCGCCTGAGCACGTGCACACGTACCGGCTGACGCCGCTCGGTCTGTGGAACGCCCGCGCCGCCGGGCACGACGCCGAGTCGGTCGTGGACGCCCTGCTGCGCTTCTCGCGGTACCCGGTCCCGCATGCGCTGCTCGTCGACGTGGCCGAGACGATGGACCGGTACGGGCGGCTGCAGCTCGTCAACGACCCCGCGCACGGCCTCGTGCTGCGCGGGCTGGATCGCGCGGTGCTCGTCGAGGTGGCCAAGTCCAAGAAGCTCGCCGGGATGCTCGGTGGGCACGTCGACGTGGACACCATCGCGGTACACCCGTCGGAGCGCGGCCGGCTCAAGCAGGCGCTGCTCAAGCTCGGCTGGCCCGCCGAAGACCTGGCCGGGTACGTCGATGGCGAGGCCCACGCCATCGCGCTGGTGGAGGACGGCTGGACCCTGCGCTCGTACCAGCGCGAGGCGGTCGAGCACTTCTGGGCAGGCGGCTCCGGGGTCGTGGTGTTGCCGTGCGGGGCCGGCAAGACGCTCGTCGGCGCGGCCGCCATGGCGCAGGCGTCGGCCACCACCCTGATCCTCGTCACCAACACGGTCGCCGGCCGGCAGTGGAAGCGCGAACTGCTCGCGCGCACCTCGCTGACCGAGGCCGAGATCGGCGAGTACTCGGGCGAGCGCAAGGAGATCCGGCCGGTCACCATCGCCACGTACCAGGTGCTCACCACGCGGCGCGGCGGCACCTTCCCGCATCTGGACGTGTTCGGCGTGCGCGACTGGGGGCTGGTCATCTACGACGAGGTACACCTGCTGCCCGCGCCGATCTTCCGGTTCACCGCCGACCTGCAGGCGCGGCGCCGGCTCGGGCTGACCGCGACGCTGGTCCGCGAGGACGGCCGCGAGGGCGACGTGTTCTCGCTGATCGGGCCGAAGCGGTACGACGCGCCGTGGAAGGACATCGAGGCGCAGGGCTGGATCGCGCCGGCGTCGTGCACCGAGGTCCGGGTCACCCTGACCGACGCCGAGCGGATGGGGTACGCCACCGCGGAGCCGGACGTGCGGTACCGGATGGCCTCGACCGCACGGACCAAGCTGCCCGTGGTGCAGGCGCTCGTCCGGCGGCACCCGGACGAGCAGATCCTCGTCATCGGCGGGTACATCGACCAGCTTCACGAGCTGGCCGAATACCTGGACGCACCGCTCGTCGAAGGCGCCACCACGACCCGGCAGCGCGAGCGGCTGTTCGACGAGTTCCGCGCCGGTACCGTCCGGACGCTGGTCATCTCCCGGGTCGGCAACTTCTCCATCGACCTGCCCGAGGCCGCCGTGGCGATCCAGGTGTCCGGCACGTTCGGCTCGCGGCAGGAGGAGGCCCAGCGGCTGGGCCGGGTACTGCGGCCCAAGTCGGACGGCCGCCAGGCGCACTTCTACGCGGTGGTCGCGCGGGACACCATCGACACCGAGTACGCGGCGCACCGCCAGCGGTTCCTCGCCGAGCAGGGGTACTCATACACCATCATCGACGCCGACGACGTGCTCTCGGCGTAATCCACAGGCTGGCACGACAGGGTTGCCGCACGCGCGAACCTTGTGACATAAGAAGACAGCCCCCCGGTACCGGGGGGCCGTCGTGACCGGAGGTCTTCGCTCCGGCCGGGTATCACCCGTTTAGCCAGCCCTGTCAGCCACCCGCAAGGGAGAACGCGTGAGCCGGGTCCGGGTCTACGTCGACGGCTTCAACCTGTACTACGGCATGCACGCCGCCTTCGGTCGCCAGTACTGACGATCGTCGAGGGCCGGTTCCAGCAGAAGGAGCAGCGCTGCCACGCATGCGGCACGATCCGGATCACCCACGAAGAGAAGGAGACGGACGTCAGCGTCGCGGTGACGCTCGTCGAGGACGCCGCCCGGTCCGCCTACGACCGTGCGGTCGTCATCTCGGCCGACAGCGACCTGTGTCCCGGCGTCCGAGCCGCCAAGCGGCTCGCACCGCACGCGCCCATCCTGGCGGCCTTCCCACCCCGGCGCCGGTCGGATCCGCTGCGGAAGGCCGCCGACGCCGGGTACGTCATCGGCCGGGACCGGCTGCACCGGGCGCAGTTGCCACAGAAGGTGGTCGGTGCCAACGGGATCGTGCTGGAGCGGCCGGCGTACTGGGCCTGAAGGGCCCGCCGGTCGGCGGGCCCCCGAAGCCACTCAGCCGGTGAACGTGGCGTTGATCTTCGTGAACTGCCAGTCGGTCTGGCTGATCCCGCTGCAGTTCTCGGCGACGCCGCCGCCCGGGCACGGCCGGTCCCGGTTGACCGACCAGAACGCCAGCCGCGCCAGGTGGTTGCGCTGCGCGTAGTCGCGGATGCTCTGGAAGGTCGCCGGGTTGACCGTCTCGTGCGAGTCGGTGATGCCGTTCATCGACGAGATCCCGATGTGGCTGTAGGCGGTGGCCGCCGACCAGCCGAACGTCGACATCAGCTTGTTCTTCAGGGCCTCGGTCGTGGTCTGGGTGTCCGCGCCGACGTTGCCGCTGCCGAAGTCGAAGGGCATCTGGGTGTACACGTCGATGTTGGCGGCGAGGGCCTTGGACCGGTCGATCAGCCGCAGGCCCCACCAGGTCGGCCCGGTGGTCGACGTGCCGAACGTGATGATCGTCCTGACCCCCGGGTTGTTCTGCTTGACGATCTTCAGCGCGCCCAGGATCCGGTCCTGCACGGCCTCGCTCTCGAACTCGTCGGTGTTCTCGATGTCGATGTCGATCGCCTTCAGGTGGTACGCGTTGATCACCTGCTGGTACGCGCCGGCCAGCGCCGAGGCGGAGCCGCAGTTCGGGCCGAGCTTGTTGCCGCTCCAGCCGCCGAAGGACACCACGATGTCGCCGCCGGCCGCCCGGATCGCGTTGATGTTCTGCTGGTCGACGCCACCGGTGAGCGGGCGCTGGCTGTCCCACATCGGCGTGCAGCCGCCGCCGGAGAGCATGAACGCCAGCGTGAACGCCTTGACGCCGGTCGCGCCCATCACCGTCGTCGGCGACGGCGGGCTGCCCCAGCCGAAGTACAGGTACGGCGCCGCCTTGAGGCCGCCGCCGCCGGTCGGGCAGCCGGTGGTGGAGCCGGTCGCCGAGGCGCGGGCCGACTCACCGGCGCTGTTGAACGCGGCCACCCCGTAAGTGTGCGACGAGCAGGTCGCCAGCCCCGAGACCGTCGCGGAGGTCGCCGTCACGGTGGCGCGAAGCGTGCTGCCCTCGTAGACGCGGTACCCGGTCACGGTGCCCGACGAGGCCGACCAGGCCAGCGAGATCGAGGCGTTGGTCGAGCCGGTGACGTGCACGTTGCCCGGGGTACCAGGCACGCCCGGCCCACCGGTACCCGTCTTCGCGGTCACCGATGCGCTGTGCCCGGACTCGCCGGAGCTGTTGAACGCGGTCACCGTGTAGGTGTGCGTCGAGCCGGCGGCCAGGCCGGAGATCGTCGCCGAGGTACCGGAGACGGTGCTGCGCACGGTGGTGCCCTCATAGACGCGGTACCCCGTCACGGTGCCCGAGGACGCCGTCCAGGCGAGCGAGATGGAGCTGGACGTGGTACCGGTGACGTGCACGCCGCCCGGAACGCCGGGCGCGGACGTGCCGCCGCCTCCGCTGCACGACCCGCCGTTGACGGTGCAGTTGACCGGCGTACTGGAGCCGCCGCTGACCAGGAAGCCGAAGGAGGCTTTGGCACCGGGCGCCACCGTGGCGTTGTACTCCCGCGCCTTCGCGACCACGTGCTGCCCGCTGACCGTGACGGTCGCGTCCCAGTACGTGCCGAACGCCAGGCCGGCGGGAAGGTCGAAGGCGACGGTCCAGGAGTTGATCGTCGCGGTGGTACCGTTCGCGATCGTGTACTTCGCCTGGTAGCCGGTACCCCAGTCGGAGTCCTTGCTGAACGTGGCGGTGACCGAGCCGGCCGCGCTCGCCATCGTCGCGGTCAGCGCGACTCCGGCGGCGAGCAGGGCGGCGGCGCCGAGCCCGAGGAGGATGCGCGTCTTTGGTGATCCCATGCGGGGGAACCTAACATCGACGAGCGTAACAGTAAAGACACCTTCCAGTTAAGGCGCTGTCACGCGCCGAGCGGCAATCCCGCGTACCTCCGGCGCGCCGAGCCGGGCGGCGTCCGCGGTCAGGTCGTCGGGCATCCGCTGGGATTCCCGCTCCGCCGCGACCCGGGCGAGGTAGTGGTCCACCTCGCGGGTCCGGGTCGCCGCATCCCAACCCAGTACCTCGCCCATCAGCTCGGCGACGTGCGCCGCGCTCTCGGTACCCCGGTGCTCGGTCTCGATGGAGATCCGGGTACGCCGGGTCAGCGCGTCCTCCAGGTGCAGCGCGCCCTCGTACCCGGCCGCGTAGACGATCTCGGCGGCGAGATACTCCGGTGCGCCCGCGACCGGGCGCCCGAGCGAAGGCCGGGCGGCGACCAGGTTCAGCACCTCGACGGCCAGGCTGCCGTACCGTTCCAGCAGGTGCTCGACCACCCCGGCCGGTACCCTCCGGCGGCGGGCCAGGTCCGCGCGGTTCGTCCACAGGTGCCGGTACCCGTCGGCGCCCAGCAGCGGAAGCTGGTCGGTCCGGGACGGCGGCACGGACCGGCCGAGCCGCCGGGCGGCCCGGTCGATCACATCGGCGGCCATCACCCGGTACGTCGTGTACTTCCCGCCGGCCACGAGCATCAGGCCCAGCATCGGTTCCACGACGGCGTGCTCCCGGGACAGCTTCGAGGTCTGCTCGTCCTCGCCGGACAGCAGGGGCCGCAGCCCGGCGTAGACACCCTCGATGTCTTCCTTGGACAGCGGCCGGTCCAGCCAGTGGTTCACCTGGTCGAGCAGGTACGCGATGTCGCGGCTGGAGGCGGCCGGGTGGGCGCGGTCGAGGCTCCAGTCGGTGTCGGTGGTACCGATGATCCAGTGGCCGCCCCACGGCAGCACGAACAGCACCGAGGTGGCCGTACGCAGGATCAGCCCGGCGTCGCCGGTGATGGCTGATCGCGGTACCACCAGATGGACGCCTTTCGACGCGCGGACCCGCAGGCCGGGGCGCAGCGCGCCCACCATGGCGGAGATGTCGTTGCTCCACACCCCGGTCGCCGCGACCACCGTGCGGGCCCCGACCCGCAGCTCGGCCCCGGTCTCCTGGTCGCGCACAACCGCCCCGGTCACCTCGCGGGCGTCGCGCACCAGCCCGACCACCCGGGCGCTGGGCACGACGGCGGCGCCCAGGCTGGCCGCGGTCCGGGCCATCGTCGCCACGTACCGGGCGTCATCCACCTGCGCGTCGTAGTAGCGGACCGCCCCGGAGATCAGCTCCTCACGCAGCGAGGGGAACAGTCGCCGGGCGCCGGTGCGGGTCAGGTGCCGGTGCGGCGGCATGCCCCGGCCGCCGCCGAAGATGCCGGCGATGGTGTCGTAGAGGGCCACCCCGGCGCCGTAGTAGGCACGGTTCCAGACCCGCTCGGCCAGGCCGACGGGGCCGCCCACGTCAAGCTCCAGGGGTACCAGGATCGGTACCGGCCGGACCAGGTGCGGGGCGATCCGGGTGGACAGCAGGCCGCGTTCCCGCAGCGCCTCGTGGACCAGCCCGAACTCCAGGTGCTCCAGATAGCGCAGGCCCCCGTGGATCAGCTTGCTGGACCGGCTGGAGGTACCGGAGGCCAGGTCGGCCGCCTCCACGAGCGCGACGGACAGCCCCCGGGCCGCCGCGTCCAGCGCGGCACCGACCCCGGTGACCCCGCCGCCGATGACGAGGACATCGAAGCGTTCCCGGCCCAGCCGGTCGAGGTCGTCCGCCCGGCGGCGTGGCGAGAGGCGGCCGGCCGCGTACCGGGACGTTGATGGATCACGGCGCACCCGTCCACGGTAGCTACATTTCGATTGTGGGTCGGCGCACACCCCGCTTGGTCGCCGCCGCCGTTCTGGTCGCGACGATGCTGACCGGGTGCGTCGCCGTCGGCCGCCCGGCCGGGTACGGCGACACCCTCTTCGTCGTCATGCGGACCCAGGCCGACCTGTCCGACCTGACGTTCGTCGCCGACGTGCGGGCGCGGCGCGCCGAGGCGTACCGCCGCCTGGTGGCCACCGCCGACCGCAGCCAGGCCGCGCTCCGCCGGGACCTGGCCGACATGTACCTGTCGTTCACGCCGTTCTACCTGGTCAACGGGCTGGAGGTGCAGGGCGACCCGGCGATCCGCGCCTGGCTGTCCCGGCGGCCGGAGGTGGACCGGGTCCTGCTGACCCCGCGCCTGCGCCCGGTACCGAGCCTGCCGGCCACGGTCGCCGGCCGGGTCACGGTCGACGGCCGCCCGCAGCCGAACCTCACCGGCATCGGCGTGGACAAGGTCTGGGCGACCGGGGTCACCGGGCCCGGGATCGTCGTCGGTATCGCGGACACCGGCGTCGACGGGCGCCACCCGGCACTGGCTGCGGCGTACCGGGGCAGCGACGACAGCTGGTACGACCCCTGGGGCGGCACCCGGTTCCCCTTCGACGACAACGGGCACGGTACCCACGTCCTGGGTACCGCCGTGGGCAGCAACGGGATCGGGGTGGCCCCGGGCGCCCGCTGGATCGGCTGCGGCGACCTGCCCCACAGCCTCGGCAGTCCGGCCGGGTACCTGCGCTGCCTGCAGTTCATGCTGGCGCCGTTCGGACATGGCCGGGATCCGCTGCGCGACGGCCGGCCGGACCGCGCGGCGAACATACTGATCGACTCGTGGTCCTGTCCGCAGCTGCCGGGCTGCGACCCGGACACGCTGCGGCCTGCGCTCCGGGCGCTGACCCAGGCCGGGATCTTCGTCGTGACCGCCGCCGCGGCCGGGGGGCCGCGCTGCGGATCGGTGAGCGCACCGCCTCTGCGGTACCCGGAGGTGCTCACGGTAGGGGCGGTCGACCGGACCGGCCGGCTGGCCGACTTCTCCGGCCGGGGCCAGATCACCGGGGTGAGCCGCCCGGACCTGGTCGCGCCGGGGGTGGACGTGGTGTCCGCGCTGCCGGGCGGCGGGTACGGGGCGCTGAGCGGTACGGCCATGGCGGTAGCGCACGTCGCCGGTGTCGTCGCGCTGCTATGGGCGGCCAACCCGCGGCTGGTGGGTGACATCCTGCGCACCCGGCAGTTGCTGCTCAACACCGCCACCGACGTGCCGCCCGGTCCGGGCTGCGACGGGGTGGGGGCGGGCATGGTCGACGCCGACGGCGCGGTACAGGTGGCGGTGACGTCCCGGCGGCTACGGTGAACGGTGACGGTACGAACGATCGGGGCGGGCCGCGTGACGCGCCCCGCCCCGATCTCGTGCGCGGACTCTAGAAGTCCATGTCCCCGCCGCCCGGCGCACCGGCCGGGGCCTTCTCCTTCTCCGGCTTGTCCGCCACCACGACCTCGGTGGTGAGGAACAGGGCCGCGATGGAGGCGGCGTTCTGCAGCGCGGACCGGGTCACCTTGGCCGGGTCGATGATCCCGGCGGCCAGCAGGTCCACGTACTCGCCGGTCTGCGCGTCCAGCCCGTGGCCGACCGGCAGGGTCCGGACCTTCTCCACCACGACGCCGCCCTCTAGACCGGCGTTGACGGCGATCTGCCGCAGCGGCGAGTCCAGCGCGACCCTGACGATGTTCGCGCCGGTCGCCTCGTCGCTGGACAGGTCCAGCTTCTCGAAGGCCGACTTGCCGGCGTGTATCAGCGCCACGCCGCCACCCGGGACGATGCCCTCCTCGACGGCCGCCTTCGCGTTGCGCACCGCGTCCTCGATGCGGTGCTTGCGCTCCTTCAGCTCGACCTCGGTGGCCGCGCCGACCTTGATGACCGCGACGCCGCCGGCAAGCTTGGCCAGCCGCTCCTGCAGCTTCTCCCGGTCGTAGTCGGAGTCGCTCTTCTCGATCTCGGCGCGGATCTGGTTGACCCGGCCCTGGATCTGGTCGGCGTCACCGGCACCGTCGACGATCGTCGTCTCGTCCTTGGTC